>CACMUL010000004.1 GCA_902616855.1 uncultured Alphaproteobacteria bacterium
TCAGACATAATTTAAAAAGGATTTTCAAAAAATTTTATTATTTATTTAAATACTCTGCCCTCCGATAATTAGTTATTTAAACATTTGAAACATAATCATGCAAATTAATTTTGAATATACAGATAGTTACTTTTTTGTAACGGCATATGGAGCAAAAGTATTATCTGTTTTTTTAGATTTAGATTGAATATTTTTTGCAGGTATACCAACCATTATTCCCCCTTTTGGGACATCTTTAGTTACAACAGCATTAGATCCAATTCGAGCACAGCTTTTTATAACTATTGGTCCTAATATCTGTGCTCCAGAGCCAACAATCACATCGTCTTCAAGAGTAGGATGGCGCTTCACACCAACTTGTTCTGATGATTTAACAGCAGGCATAATGCCTCCCAATGTGACACCATGATAAATAGTTACATTATCTCCAATCTCAGCAGTTTCTCCTATAACAACTCCCATTCCATGATCAATAAAAAAGTTTTTTCCTATTTTAGCGGCAGGATGAATTTCAATGCCAGTTAAAAATCTTGATAATTGAGAGATCATTCTTCCTAATAATTTCAGATTTAGTGACCATATGAAATTTGCTATTCGATGGAAGAAAACAGCTTTTACACCAGGATAGGTTAATATCACAAGTAACAATGAAGTTGCAGCAGGGTCTCTTGCCTTTACTGACTCAAAATACTTTATTAAATTTTCAAACATCAATATACAGATAAGACTTATCCACCTAAGATCAAGCTTTTATTGAATAATTATGTAAATGATTGAAATTAATTGTTAGATTAATAGTAGATGTTCACCATTGAAAAACCTAAAGAAATCCACATAAACAGTTGGAAAAAAATAATTAATGAAAGTGCATCATCAAATTCTTTTCAGTTTGAAGAGGTAAATTTCAGCTTATTTTGGACGTGCATATTTCGAGACGATTATTTTGCGTTTGCTGCAAAAAACGAGGATAAATTTATGGGAATTGTTGTGGCTAAAATTAACGAAACTTATTACGAGAAGAATATAGTATTAGACGTTTTATATGTTTTACAAGATTTTAGAAAAATTGGTGTTGCTAGAGCATTAATGAACAAAATTGAAGAAATAGCAAAAGAAAAAAATCTTGATCTGATAATTAAAGGTGTAGAAAAAAGTAATTTACTTGCTCAGAAACTTTTTAAAAATTATGCTGTTGTCAACAGAACAAGATACTTAAAAAAGCATAATTGATTTTAATAAATAATTATTATATTTAAATATCATGGTAGACCCGAATAAAAATGGCGAAAACTACGATAAAAACAATAGATGGGTGTGGATTATCATTGTTTTAATTACTCTGAGTTCTGTGTATGTGATGTCTAAAATATTTATTCAGACACCTTGGCAGTATCTGTCGTAGACTTAAGTTTCCTTTCAAATTCTCTTAGTCTTTTGTAAACACTTGCAAGCTCAATAATTGTTGGCCATGATTTTAACAAGTACTGCATTGACCCCTCAACCCTGCCAAAAGCACGAATAATTTGTTGCATAACACCAAGGGTAATAATACCTGCAACAATTGCAGGAGCTAAAAATACATAAGCACTTAAAACATTAGCCTGCAAATAAGCAATTCTTCCAATATTAAAGTACAAGTACCGAATATATGAGAGAAAATGAATTTTTCTTACATCATCAAATAATTCTTCAATTGTTTTTGGACGAATAGTTTCGTCATCTTCGGCGATAACTAATACTTTTCTGTAAGCTGCCTCTTGTTTTTGTAAATCATATTCTACACCAACAAGTCTGAGAATTATTCCAAGGAGTATTAAAAAAAACTGTTCCACCAACTGACCAAATTAATGCACCAACAACTAAACCATACTCCCAATCGCCAAAAAAGAATATTGGAATACCAGCGCTAAGTCCTAATAAGATTGGAAGGAATTGAACAATTATCATCACCGACTCAATTAAGCTTGTTCCAAGACCTTCCATAATTCTACCAAACTTAATAGTGTCCTCTTGAACTCTTTGAGCAGCACCTTCGATTGTACGGGCATAGTTATAAACACTATGATACCACTCGACCATAGCGGTTCTCCATCTAAATAAGAAATGTGCAGTGAAAAAACTTACCAAAACTGCAATAGCCACATATATGCCTGCAAGTGTTATAAAAGATAGTAAGCCCGCCCAATATTCCTCAATTGTAATTGAATTTGGCTCAGCAAGAGCTTTTTGAATCATATCATAAAAAGTACCAAACCACTCATTGATCCTGACATCAATTTCTACTTGCACCCAAAGACTACCTAATATGGCAGCTGACCCTGCCCATGCCCATAGAAACCATTTTCTTGAGTTAAAAAATCTAAACATTTTATTTGCAACAATAATTGAAAAATTAAAGTTTTTGAAGACCTAAAAGTGCTTCAATACGCTTAATTTATTTAAATCCTCATATGCATATATAATGATTTTATGCCAAGTATTAAGGACATTAAAAAGATTAAGCTTAATGATGAATATATATTTTTTGGTCCTGAGTCCATAGTAAGTGAAATTGCAGACAGTATGGATATAAAAAACATAGGGGCTGTTCCTATACTAAATGAACAAAAAATATTACTTGGTGTTGTTTCAGAAAGAGACATAGTCAGAAAATGTGTCAAAGACGGTAGAGATCCAGATTTGGTTACAGCATCAGATATTATGACATCAGAAATTATAACTGTGGACTTGAAAACTTCCTCAGAAATTGCAATAAAAATTATGGGTGAAAATAACATAAGGCACCTACCAGTAGTAGATGATCAAAATAAATTAATTAATTTTATTTCTCATAGAGACCTTATAAGCTCTGTTAGAGATAGCACAAAACTAAATATAATTTTAATTACATTTATATGTATGATTATTCCGATAGTATTTTTAGTTAAGTCATTTGGCTGGATATGAAAACTAAAGGTATTATTCTTGCTGCTGGTAAGGGTACAAGATTAATGCCCGCAACAATACCTGCCTCAAAACCTTTGTTACCTCTTTACGATAAACCTATGATTTATTATCCTCTCGAGACCCTAGTAAGATTAGGAGTTAAAGACATATTATTTATTGTTCAAGAGGACGACCTTTCAATATTCAAAAAAACATTTGGAACTGGATCAGAGGTTGGTCTTAATTTTTCATATGAAATCCAAGAAATTCAAAGGGGGATAGCAGATGCTTACTTTATTGCTGAAAAATTTTTAGACGGCAGTCCATCAGTATTAGCATTAAGTGATAATGTTTTTCTTGGAAAAAATTATATTAATTTTGCCAATTCAGCCCTTATAAAGATGCAAGAGAACGGTGGAAGTGTATTTGGATTGCCAGTTCCAGATCCAGAAAAATTTGGTGTTATAGAATTAGATAACAATAAAAATATTGTTGGCATTGAAGAAAAACCATCAAAGCCTAAAAGTAATTTGATTATTCCTGGTTTATATTTTTTTGACTCCGAAGCTTCAAAATTTGCAAAAATACTCAAACCATCAAACAGAGGCGAATTAGAAATAACTGATTTAATTAAAATATATTTATCTGAGAAAAAACTTGCTTTAGAAATTTTAGATGACTCAATTGTTTGGCATGATACAGGTAATGCAAAGGCTCTTCTAGAGGCAGCACAAAAAGTAAAATTATATGAACAAAATAACGATGTTAAAATTGGCTCTTATGAAATAGCTTCGTACGAACAAGGCTTTATAAACAAAAGTGATTTAGATGATATTGCAGAAAAATTAATCAAGTCTGATTATGGACAATATATCAAAGAATATCTAACTCGAAATTAATTTTAATTCCATTTTGCAGATTCATTATTTAAAAAAGTTATAACTTTTTGTTTAAACTGAATTTTTTCATCCTCATCTATAATCATTTTATCTAGGTCGGTCTCTAAACTAGAGAGAATTTTATTTTTAGAATTCCATTTAGACTTGTCATCATCATTAAAACGCTCTTTAATTTCAAATTCATAATTTCTTTTGTCATTTTCAGGCAGAGTGTGGGGGGCTATTTCATATAAAATTCGTACAGCTATTTCTTTATATCGGTCATCTTTGAATTGTTTTGCAATTTCATATTTCTTATCGTTAGGTGCGATATGAAAATCAATCATTAATTTCTTATCTTGATGTGATGGGAAACTCTCAAATATTCTATCTTCAACATTAAATGGTTCAGGCCATTCTTTTTGACTTGAAAGATGAAGTTTAATAAGACGAGAGCAAAACTCTTCATTTTTTTTAATAAAATTTGCTCTTTTTCTTAGTTCATCTACTCCTATTTCTGCATATTTATTATCTTTGAATGAATAACTTTCATTTAAAAGTGTTTTCGACTTTGACCCATCAAAAACTTCACAAATTCTTTTAGCCCCATCATTCATTTTCTTAATTAAATCTTTATCTTCTAATTCTATGATTTTAACAGGATCAAAAAGCAAATTATAAACTAAATAGTGATGATTTCTTGATGGAATGCCTCCAATTAAAGTTTGAGCTTTGATTGTGGGTCTTCTTCCCCAAAAGGTCGTGTTTGTAAAAACTAAATTATCTAGCATGAATCTCTTAGGAGTGTCTCTATGTCGAAATTCATATGCAGAGTTCCAAATCTTTGGACACCTTATATTTAATATCTTATTAAGTTCCAATGTGATTAAGCTATCAAAAACAGCATCATGAGGACCTGCATCATAGTTTATTGAAATATTATTTAGTTTTGAAATTTCATCTAATTTAAGTATTGGATACCCTTGATCGTCAGTATTAAATTTAATATGTTCAGGGCTATAAACTGAAACTAATCTTAATATATCAAAAACATCCATACGCACATTATTGTTAGTCACAGTCATATAAATTTCAGGTAATAAGTTTTGATAAAGTGCCTGTCGTAAAAAGGGTTCATCAAAATTTATATTATTGAAACCTACAAAAATGGCTGATGAGGATGACCATTGTTGAAATGTTTCATACAATTGAGCACTAGCTTCATAATAATTAGGGTAATTATTTTGTATTAAACTAGTTGGATCTACCCCAGTTGTAATTAAAGCACCTGGCTCGAACCATTTTCCCTCTCTTAACTTACTATGTATTTCTAATTTGTCTTTAACTTCAAATTTATTATTAGTTAACACAGCACCAACTTGTGTTATTTGATTGAATTTATCATTACGACCTGTTGTTTCGAGATCC
The DNA here is from genome assembly GCA_902616855.1 of uncultured Alphaproteobacteria bacterium. Classification (GTDB taxonomy): domain Bacteria; phylum Pseudomonadota; class Alphaproteobacteria; order HIMB59; family HIMB59; genus HIMB59. The sequence goes on from CACMUL010000004.1 coordinate 5,232, forward strand.
CAGAAAATATAATGATCACTCATATTAAAAAACTATATCAATTAAATATTATAATAAAGTTTAAGTTTAATTCGTTATTTTGAGAGGTTATATAAAACTAGCCCCGGAGGAATAAGTAAGGATAGGAATAAGGATGGAGCTAGTTTTTGATTGGTGATTTATACTAATTTTTTTTCTAAAGTCAAATTGCAGATAATAGAACTTAGCTGTGCAAAATTTGCACAGCTAAATGTATTGAATTTATTGATTTTTAAATAATTTTTTAATTTTCTTGTAATAAATTAGTGAACATTTAGCATCACAAAAAAATACTTTTTTTGGGATATCATAAAACTTAGGATCAGCCCAATATAATGGCTCCACAATCTTTTTTCTACATACTTCACAACTATTATTCATTTACTTATCCTAAAAATTTAACTCTACTATTCTACTTTCTTCTATCGGCTCAGGGTCAAAGTATGGAACTGAACCATAGAGTCTGTTATCTAAACCCAATATTTCATCATAATATCTCATCATAATCTTATTAGGGCTAGCGTGTGGTGCAATTTCTTTTAAGTTTTCAATTATAAGCTCAATATTTTCAGGGGAGTATTTTGCTGCTATGCCTAAACTTGTTGCAGTAGATCGACTTATACCCATATGACAATGGACTAAAATAGGTTTGGTTTTATCCCAATCATCTGTGAAATCTAATAATTCTTGAGTATGATGTTTCTCAGGTAATATAAATCCCTCTCTTGGCTCAGAAATATCATCAATTAACATTTTCAAGTGTCTATTTTTATCCATACCTGATGGGGTTTCAGGCTCAAAATTTTTATTAATAATGGTAAGCATTTTATCTGGGCTGAATTTATCAACACACTCTTGGATATCTGCTAATCCACAAATAATTATTTTTTTTTGCATAAGAAGTTCAATTAATATATAGCTTAAACAATCGTTAAGAAAGAATATTTATTTTCATGGTATCTCAATTAGATAGTCTTAAAAAATTTTCATCAGTTGTTGCAGACACGGGAGATATCGACAGTATTCAAAAATTTAACCCAGATGACTGTACTACCAATCCATCTTTAATATTTAAAGCTGTTCAATCAAACAAATACAAAAAACTAGTTGATGAGGTAATAAGTAATTCAAAAAGTAGAAAATTTTCTCAAACTGAGGATCAAGTTAATTACATTGCTGATCAACTAACTATTGCTTTTGGTATAGAATTAACAAAAATCGTGCCAGGATATGTTTCTACCGAGGTCGACTCTGATTTATCATTTAATACTGAAGCTACTGTTGAAAAGGCAAAGCAAATAATCAATAGCTATGAGCAATCAGGCGTCCCCAAAAGTAGAATATTAATTAAAATTGCAGGCACATGGGAAGGAATTCAAGCAGTAAAAAAATTAGAGGCAGAGGGAATATCTTGTAATTGCACACTCATTTTTTCTTTAACACAAGCAATAGCTTGTGCTGAAGCAGGAGCATTTTTAATTTCACCATTTGTAGGAAGAATACTTGACTGGTTTAAATCAAATACACAAAAAGATTATGACTCATCAAATGACCCAGGTGTTGAGAGTGTAGAGAAGATTTTTAATTATTTTAAAAAGTTTAATTATAACACTATTGTTATGGCAGCATCATTTAGAAATAAGGATGAAATAATTAATTTAGCTGGATGTGATAAATTAACTATCAGTCCAACTCTTTTAGAAGAGTTAAGCCAAAACGATGCTGAAATTAAACTTAAATTATCAAAAGAAAACTCATCTTCATTAGATATTGAAAGAATTAATGTGAATGAGAGCTCATTTCGTTGGCATTTAAATGAAAACCAGATGGCATCTTTTAAACTAGCTGAGGGTATTAGATTATTTAATAAGGATTTATTGAAGTTAAAAGAATTGATTAGAGGCCAATTATAATTATTGCACAAATCACTTCAAAATTATAAATAGATAATATGGAAAATAAAAATATAACAATTTTAAGTCAGTACGCTCAAAGTAATTTATCCAAGATAGTATTTTCTCTTTTGGGAATTATTCTCTTATCAGTTTCTAGTAAAATTAGTATTCCTTTCTATCCTGTGCCGATGACATTACAAACTTTTGTTGTATATTTTATTGCTGCCTCAATGGGTATGGTTGGGTTTTTTGCAACTGTTTCATACGTTATTCTTGGACTGATTGGTCTTCCCATCTTTGCTGCTGGTGGAGGTTTTGGTTATGTCATATCTCCAACATTTGGATTTCTTTATGGAATGATTTTAGCTTCATTTGTAATAGCATATTTTTCAAAAAATCTTTTCAATAAAAATTTAATAAAAATTATTTTATCGATTTTTATAGGCGCATTAATTATTTTTGTTTGTGGTATTGCCCATTTATCTAGCTTCATAGGACTAGAGAAATCTATAAATGCAGGCTTATACCCATTTATTTACAGTGAACTTTTAAAGATAGCACTTGCTATCTCTTTAACGTATTTGCTAATTAAAAAAAATTAATCTGGTATAAAGTTTAAAGCTATTCCGTTATTACAGTATCTTAAACCTGTAGGTTCTGGACCATCTTTGAAGACGTGTCCGTGATGTCCGCCACATTTAGCACAGTGATATTCTTTTCGTGGAAACACCAATTTAAAATCTGTTTTAAAACCCAAAGCATTAGGAAGATAATCAAAGAATGAAGGCCAGCCAGTTCCACTATCATATTTCATATCCGAAGAAAATAGTGGTAATTCACATCCAGCACAATGGTAAGTACCTTTTCTTTTTTCATTGTTAAGCACGCTAAACCCGGGTCGTTCAGTTCCATGCTGCCTCAAAATATAATACTCTTCTTCTGATAATCTCATTTTCCATTCCTCATCTGAAAGAATTAATTTTTCCATCGCAACTAAAGGTTTATATCCAACAAAGCATCCACCAATAAGTATTGATATAAATCTTCTTCTGTTTAAAACAACCATAAAATATCAGGGGTAAATTATAATAATTGAAAATACTATTTCTTTTTAGCTCTTCTTTTAGCTCTTCTTTTTCGTGAACCGATTTTTCTTCTGCCTCTGTGTTTTTTAGGATAACCCATGACGGCGTATAATAGATATTTAACCTCAAAAATAAACATATTTTTTTGATATGATTCATATATTTTAAGCAAATGAGAACAATTCTATTAGTTTTAGTTGCTGGATTAATACTGTCAGTTGGAAATGGATTTAGAATGTCTCTAGGGATATATGTTCCAGATCTTTTAAGTTCCACAGTTTTTAGTGCTTCAATTATAGGTCTAACATATGGTCTTTTTAATCTGCTCTGGGGAGCTATGTCACCCATTGCAGGTGCATTTGCTGAACAAAAGGGTTATGTAAAAACTCTTTGTTTTGGTTTCTTTGGTGTTTCTCTTAGTTTCTATGTTGCTTCTTCAGCGATAAACCCATTACATTTTTTATTTGGTATTGGCATTATTGGAGGTATTTCAGCTGGTGTTATTTCTGTACCAGTTATAATTGGAGGAGTCTCAAAATATTTTGAGGATGATAAAACACAAAGCACAGTTACAGGAATACTTATGTCTCTTGCTGCAACAGGGATGTTTATATTTACACCTATTAACCAATTTTTAGTCACAACCTTTAAATGGAGTTTTTCTTTTCAAATTACATCTATGTTTTTTCTTTTAATAATTCCTCTTTCACTTATATTCCTTTTACCTAAGCCTCAAAAAAAAGATAAGAAAAAATTTACAAAAAGAAAAATATTAGATGTCATAAAAAAAGCCTTTAAGGACAAAAGTTATAACTATCTTATTTTAGGATTTTTTGTTTGCGGCTTACATGTTGCTTTAATTTCAAACTATCTTCCAGTTTTTGCAAAAATTAAAGGTTTAGAAACTACAATAGCCGCAACAGGACTTACTTTAATTGGGTTATTTAATATGATTGGTACTTTAATTTCAGGAAAGGTTTCAGGAATTATTAAAAAAAAATATATTTTATCATTTATTTATTTTGTAAGAAGCATAGTAATTTTTTTATTATTAATTTTGCCTACTAACAATTTCACAATTATAGCCTTCAGTTGTTGTATTGGTCTTTTATGGTTATCTACTGTCCCACCGACCTCAGGAATTGTTTCAAATAGATTTGGTACAAGATACCTTTCGACATTATTTGGCATTGTAATGGTTTCCCATCAAGCAGGAGCATTTCTTGGCTCTTTCATTGGTGGTTTAGTTATAGATATTTATGGCTCACTCGATATAGCTTGGATAATGGCGATATTAATTTCTCTATTTTCTGCAATCATCCATTTTCCAATTATAGAAAAAGAAAAATCTGAAGAAGTTTTTGCCTAATTTAAAAATAAATCCTTTTCTTATCCTTATTATTGGTGCAGTAAGTATTGCTTTTTCTCCTATATTTGTTCGACTTTCAGAGGTTGACCCAATAATGACAGCTTTTTTTAGAATATTTGTGAGCCTTCCTTTTTTTTTAATGTTTGGGTCACTGAAAATTATTGAAAAAGTAAATTTTCCTGTTCTAAAAAATAAATTTTTAATTATTTTTATTTCAGGTATCTTTTTTTCATTAGATTTAATTTGTTGGCACTGGTCTATCAAACTTACCACAGTTTCTAAGGCAACATTTTTATCTAATTTAGCTCCTATTGTAGTAATTTTATTTTCTTTGATATTTCTTAAAGAAAAATTTTCTAAGTTTTTTTTTATTGCCATATTTATTTCGATGAGTGGCATGACCATGTTATTAGGTGAGAGTTTTCAATTTTATAAATCACAATTTTTGGGAGATCTTTTAGGTGTTTTGACAGCAATTTGGTATGGTTTTTATATTCTTACTATTAGCCAATTAAGAAAAGATTTAAATTCAAGTACGATTATGTTTTTTTCAGGATGTGTAAGTGCAATTATTTTACTTCTAGTTGCAATATTTTTTGAACAAAGTTTAGTGCCAAAGTCTTTTTACGCGATAGCAATTCTATTTTTATTAGGTTTTGTATGCCAATTCATCGGACAATCTTTCATAGCTTACTCTCTAGCATTTTTATCTGCTTCTTTATCATCTTTGAGTCTTTTGATACAACCTATTGCCGCAACCTTATTGGCTTATTTTTTTTTTCAAGAAAAATTAACGTTGATACAATTTTTTGGAAGTACATTAATCCTGATTGGTATTTATATTGCTAAAACAAAATATGAAAATTAAACAAATAAAAGTTGTTGCAGGCTTAATACTTCAAAATGATAAACTGTTAATATGTCAAAGACCAAACTTTAAGGATCATCCATTAAAATGGGAATTTCCTGGAGGTAAAATCAAAAAAGATGAGACTAATGAAGAGGCCTTGATTAGAGAAATAAATGAAGAACTTTCAATAAATATAATTAATTGTGAGGAACTGATCAGTTATAATTTCAATTATAAAGTCTTGAATAAAAGGTTATATATATATTTTTATTTGGTCAATAATTTCAGTGGTAAGGTTTTAAATAACTTTCATAAAGAACTAAAATGGATTGAAATTAAGGATATTCGTGAATATGATTTTTTAGAGGGAGACCTTAAAATAATTGACTATATAAGTAGTAATGACTTTAAATATTAAAGATAAACCAAAAGATGGATTTGAAAGAGTAGTCTATGCTGAGGAGGATAAATTTAATTTCTACTCAGTAATTGCTATTCACAATACTAAAAGAGGCCCAGCCTTGGGTGGATGTAGATATTTTAATTACCAGGATTTAAATAAGCAAGAAGATGATGTTTTAAAATTAGCTGAAGCAATGACATATAAGAATTCTTTGGCTGAACTTCCCTTTGGTGGTGGGAAGGCTACTATTCACTCAAAAATAAATAAAAAAGATGCATATAATTTATTTGGAGAAGTTTTAAACAAACTTAATGGTACTTATATAACAGCTGGAGATATGGGAACTGTTGATGAGGACCTAAGAGGATTTAGAGAATACTCAGATCATGTTTGTAACCCTATAGGTTCTGACTCCGGATTAGGTACCGCAATAGGTGTTTATTACTCAATGTTAGGATGTGTCGAATTTAAATTCGGACAAGACTCATTAGTAAATAAAAATATATTTATCAAAGGATATGGTAAGACTGGATCTAGAATCGCTGCTTTGTGTAAAAAAGACGGTGCAAATATTGAAATTTCTGACTTAGATCATAAAAAAGATTTGATTGAGAGAGATGGTTATAGATTTTGTAGTCAACTCCAAGATACATCCTTTGAAAAAATTGATATCTACTCTCCTTGTGCAGGAGGTGGTGATTTGAATAAGGAGTTTTTAAATTTTGCAAATAATAAAATATCAATGATTACTGGATCTGCAAATAATCAACTGGATAATATTGACATAGAAAAAGAATTATATAACAAAGGTATATTATACTGTCCTGATTATTGTGCCAACGCCGGTGGCGTAATTATATTAGGTTCAAGAATTAGTATTAAAGAGGATCTCGAACCAGATGACAAAAATGTAGATGACCTTCTAAAAAAAATAAAATCTCGAACAAAATTTATCTTAGAAAAATCGCAAAAAGATTTGATTTTAGCATCCAATATTGCAAGTGAAATGGCTTTAGATGGATTAAAATAAAATGAATTTCTTTCAAGCTTATATTCACCCTCAACAAAAGGAGAGGTTACTATTTTTAGGATACTGGATTGGGTCACTAATTATTTGGTCTTTTGCAATGAATGTAAGCTTAGTAATTGTTATCGTATTTTCCGTAATTGGAAATTATGTAGTTGTAAGACCATTAGCAAAATTATTTTTTTTACTTAAAAACTTTGTAAATAAGAGGTTTTTCAATAACTTTGATATATTTGAAGCTTATTATGCAGGTTTTGAACCTGGAAGAATAACAAGAATTTTTTTAAAATTATCTTTATTTATATTAACTATGATTATTTCAAAAATTTTTATGGAAGCTTATTTAACTTTTATAAATTAAATTCAAAATAACAAACAATAACTCTAGATATAAAAGTTATTAAACATAATATCCCAAAAACACTAGATATTAAAATAAAAAAATTTGGTAATAGAAGACACAAAACCATATAAATTATAGTTTCTGTACCTTCAACTAATCCTGAAGTGTAATGAAAACTTTTTGGTAATCCTTCAACAGCATCATTTATATTCGAGATTTTATCTAGTTGCGTTTGAATTGCCGCTTTTGCAAGAAATGTTGTACCCGTACCTATGTACAAAAAAAGTAAAATCATTGATAAATTTGTGTAACTACTATTACTAAACCCAAATGCTAAAACAAATCCAGAATATATTGTGAAGTCACTGACAATATCTAAATATCCACCTAAAGGAGTTGGAGTTGTAAGTCTGGCCATTGTTCCATCTAAGCCATCACAAAATCTATTCAAAAGTAAAAGCGCTAGTGCAGAAAAATAGAACTGAAAAAAAATTAAAATACACATAAAAAAACCGAATATGAAACCTAATATTGTTATTTGATTAGGTTTTAAAAATTTTAAAAAAAGTTTAGCTATTATTATTAATGGCTTTTGGGTAAAATTTTGAATTTGCCGATCAAACATCTGTGATATTGTATAGTTAGTATAATGTTACTATAATTTCATGATTCAAGATATTCCTCTAACTATAGCTTTTTTAGCCGGTATCCTAAGTTTTCTCTCACCTTGCGTTCTGCCCATAGTTCCAGGATTCATATCATATATTGTTGGCAAATCTTTTGCAGATTTACAAAATTCATCAGCAGTGAACACACTTAAGTTATTACCTCATATTCTTTTATTTACTCTAGGTTTTTCTTTTGTTTTTATAATCATGGGTGCTTCTATTGATTTTTTGAGTGACATATTTTTTGATTTTAAAAGACAACTAAATTTTATATCAGGAATATTAATAGTTATTTTGGGATTATATTTTATTGGAATGATAAAAATTCCCTTTTTAGATTTTGAGCGTAAGTTCCATTTACAAGGTTTTCAAAATAATCATTTTTTCCCATTTATAATTGGAGTTGCTTTTGCTTTCGGTTGGAGTCCATGCATTGGACCAATTTTAGGGTCTGTATTAGCTGTAGCTTTAAAGGATAGTGTTAACGGGATGATATTGTTGTCTTTTTACTCAATTGGTTTAGCGGTTCCTTTTATATTTGTTGGATTAATGATGAGTAAACTATTGATCATGACTAGTTTTTTAAATAAATACATTCGTTATTTTCAATTGGTAACTGGTATTATACTACTTTTAACAGGTGTTTTGATTTTCAATGGGTCAATTCAATCTTTAGGCTTTCAACTTAATTCAATTTTACCTTCTTTAGAAATGTTATTAATTTAATGCATTCACAAAAAAAAATTTTAATTATTATTTTATTAATTCTTGTTATAACTTTATGGGTAATATATTTTTTAAATAAGGATTATTTTCAACTACAAACTTTATTTTTAAACATAGAAATTATAAAAAATTTTATATCACAAAATTTTTCTCTTTCAATATCCATATATACACTCTTATATGCACTTTTAATAATATGTAATTTTCCATTTGCTTCACTGTTGTCCATGATTAGTGGTTTTCTATTTGGGACGTGGATAGGCGGTGTAGTAACGATTGTTGGTGGAACAATCGGTGCTTTTACAGTTTTTATAATAGCTAAATTTTTCTTCTTAGATTTTATTAAAAGAAAATTCTTAAATAAATATTCGTATATAGAGAATTATTTTAATAAAAATGATTTAGAATTAATGATATTAATTCGAATTATTCCAGGAACTCCTTTCTTTCTACAAAATTTAATATTAGCAGGCCTAGGTGCAAACAATAAAAGATTTTTTTATACTACTTTCCTTGGATTAACCCCATGGTCTTTTATTTTTGCAAGCATAGGTCAAGGATTAGAGGAGTTATTCATAAATAAAACAAGATTAAGTTTTTCACTTATAGTTCAGCCTGAATATTTAATTCCGATTGGTTTTATAGCTTTTTTATTAATTTTAGTTATTTCATTCAAAAAAAAGTTCAAGTAAAGCATTAATTAATCATTTACAAGAATTAAATAATTTTCAAGTTTTTTAAACTTTCCTAATAGCAATGGTTTTAAACCAATTGCCGTTTCAAATTTTTTTTCGAATTCAATTTGATCTCTTCTATTAATAGATATTAAAAGGGGACCATTTGTTTGAGGGTCAAAAAGGATATTCTTAAGTTTATTATTTTTAGATATTGAAATATCATTAGAAGAAGAAAAAAAATTATTATCAAAACCTGTGCTTTTAAATTTCTCTAAAATTTCAATATTTTTATTAATTAGGATTTCTTTGTTAAGTTTTATTTCAGCTGACAATTTTGAGGATCTACAAATATCTAACAAGTGAGATGCTAATCCAAATCCACTAATATCTGTTGTAATATTGCTTTTAAAACTTTTTGATATATCAGATACATTTTTATTTCCTTTTTTCATCCATTTCATTAATTTTTGAAAATCAAAACTTGATAAGAGTTCTGAATTATGAAAGTAGGCAGCTAAGAGATACCCTGTTCCTAAAGGTTTTGAAAGATAGATAAGTTCATCCTCTTGTGCTTGATTTTTTGAAATTCGCTTTTCAAATATCCCATTCATTGTGATAGTGATCCCAGGTTCTTTTGATTGATAACTATGTCCTGATATAATACTTGAACCATCTTTTAAAGCTTCAGACTTGATACCTTTCATAAAATATTCCATGAAAAAACTCTCTATAATGCCATCAGAGAACGGTAGGGCCTGTGAAACACTTATAGTTTTTACAGAACCCCCACTTGATAAAATATCATTTTGAGAATGCAGGTAGCTAATAATTCCAAAATCAAAGGGGTTAAGCGATGTAAATAACTTTATATGATCTATACTTTGTAATAAAGATGAAGAATTAGTGTTTATTATTGATGAGTCAGGTAAATCACTATGTGAATTTTCCTCATTTAAAAAATTAACTAAAGTGTTTTTTGATACCTTAGAGCCACAACCTTGGCAATACATCTTTATGTCTGTTGGTCTCTCTAAGTCAAAATTTCTAAAAGACATATTTGAATTATAAGTAAATTTAAATTTGTTAATAAATCCTCTATCAATCCATTCTTTAAGCTTCCAACACCATCGACCATGAAAGGATAAGAAAAAATAGTTCATTAATGCTTTATTTTTATAAGTGCCAATTAAATATAACCAGTTTTTTTGTGCTTTAAATTTTACTAGAGGTTTGCCAGTTAATTTCGAGAAAATATTTTCTTTTAACACTTGTCCTTGACGGACTGCCATTACACCTGATTTAGGTCTATAGTTATTTTCCACTGTACAAGTATCACCTGTAACAAATATATTTTTATCACTAGACAGAAGATTATTATCTACAAGTATATACCCATTTTTATCTTTATTTAAATTACTCTCTGAAAGCCATGTTTCAATATTAGCACCAGAAGAAAGTATATTTAAATCACTATTAAATCTTTCTCCACTAATTAGGACTAAATGAGTTTCAGTTATAGAAACAATTTCTCCTGAATATTCTTTAATACCTAAATCGGATGAAATTTTTTTTAGGTTTTTTTTTGTTTTCTCATTCAAATTTTTTTCTTTTAAAATATTTTTTCCGAAAATAGTTATTTCTAAATTATTTTCATATCTTTTTAATAAGCTGAAAGCCAATTCATAAGATGCTACACCTCCACCAATAATTGAAATTCTATTTTTTTTATTACTTATAATTTGATCGATCTGACTCAAGTTATTTACGAGTGTGCTAATGGGTTTTGCAAAAAAACATTTAGATAATTTTTCTATATTTATTCCTTTTGTATTTGAGATGGAGCCAGTATTAATTGATAATAAATCATAGCTAATTGATGGAAAATTTTGTAACACTATTTTTTTTAAATTAGTTTCTAACTTTATTACTTTATCTTTTATAAAAGTTGCTCCTGCATTAAAGCACAGTCTTTGAAGATCAATGCTTATTTCTTCTCTGTTAAAATCTCTATGAATATATCCAGGTGTCATGCCTGAGTAAGTAGCATCAAAGTGTTTACTAATCAAAATCGTATGTAATCCTTTTATTCTGTTCATGCATAATTTCTTTAAAATTTGTACATTTGCATGTCCACCTCCTATAAGCACCAATTGTTTAATAAGATGATTTTCAAACAAAATTAATAGCCGATCTCTCAAATAAATTAGGAGCCATGAACATGATCTCTAAAGTACTTAAATTTGTACCATTTTGCATAATAGGATAATCATTCAATTAGAGTGAAATTTCAATATTTTTAATGATTTTTGGCTATTTCAACTTGAAACTAGAAATTTATTTACCATTTACTTATATAGTTTAGCACTCTATAAAAGTGAGTGCTAAAAACTAAATTTTAGATATAGAGGTACAAAAATGAATTTAAAACCCTTACACGATAGAGTCTTGGTTGAGAGAGTCGAACAAGAAGATCGTACTAAAGGCGGTATCATTATTCCTGATACTGCTCAAGAAAAGCCAATGGAAGGAAAAGTCGTATCCGTAGGTGGTGGTGCTAGAAATGAAAACGGACAAGTAGTTGCTTTAGATGTTAAAAAAGGTGATCGAATTTTGTTTGGTAAATGGTCTGGTACAGAAGTAAAAATTGATGGTAAAGAACTCTTAATTATGAAGGAGTCAGACATCATGGGAATAATTGAGAAGTAATTGAAAGGTATTTTATAAATGTCAGCAAAATTAATTCAATTTGGTACAGACGCTAGAGCAAAAATGCTAAAAGGCATAAACATACTAGCTGATGCAGTCAAAGTAACATTAGGACCTAAGGGAAGAAATGTTGTAATTGATAAATCTTTTGGTTCTCCGAGAACAACAAAAGATGGAGTAACGGTTGCAAAAGAAATCGAACTAGCCGATAAATTTGAAAATATGGGCGCACAAATGATTAAAGAAGTAGCTAACAAAACAAATGACTCTGCTGGTGATGGAACAACAACATCGACAGTACTATGTCAAGCATTAGCTACCGAAGGAATGAAAGCAGTGGCTGCTGGACTAAATCCAATGGATCTAAAAAGAGGTATGGATGCCGCTACGGATGCAATTATTTCTGAGCTCCAAAAAAACTCTAAAATTGTAAAGTCAGATAAAGAAGTGCAACAAGTTGGCACTATTGCTTCAAATGGTGATGGTGAAGTTGGCGGAATGATTTCTGAGGCAATGCAAAAAGTTGGGAAAGAGGGCGTAATTACAGTTGAAGAAGCTAAAAGCCTAGACACGGAATTAGATGTTGTCGAGGGTATGATGTTTGACAGAGGCTACTTAAGTCCATATTTCGTAACGAATGCTGATAAAATGAAAGCAGAAATGGAAGATTGCTTAATCCTTTTGCACGAAAAAAAGCTAGCAAGTCTTCAACCAATGTTACCACTATTGGAGTCAGTTGTTCAGTCAACCAAACCTTTACTCATTATCTCTGAGGATGTTGAGGGCGAAGCTTTAGCAACTTTAGTTGTCAATAAACTAAGGGGTGGATTAAAAATCGCTGCTGTTAAAGCTCCAGGTTTTGGAGATAGAAGAAAAGCCATGCTAGAAGACATTGCTATATTAACTGGTGGTCAAGTTATCAGTGAAGACTTAGGTATTAAACTTGAGTCAGTTACTATGGATATGTTAGGTAAAGCCAAAAGAGTTGTTGTTGACAAAGAAAACTCAACCATCGTTGGTGGAGCTGGTAAGAAAAAAGATATTGAGGCAAGATGTGATCAAATTAGAAAACAAATTGAAGAAACAACTTCTGATTATGATAAAGAAAAGCTTCAAGAAAGACTTGCAAAACTTGCTGGTGGTGTAGCTGTTATAAAAGTTGGTGGTGCTTCCGAGGTTGAAGTTAAAGAAAAGAAGGACAGAGTTGAAGATGCTATGCATGCAACTAGAGCTGCGGTAGAAGAGGGTATATTACCTGGAGGTGGTACAGCTCTTTTATACGCTACAAGTGTACTTAAAAACTTAAAAGTAGATAATGACGATCAAAGATATGGTGTAGATATCGTTAGAAAAGCTCTTTCTGCTCCTCTAAAGCAAATAGCTCAGAACTCAGGGTTTGATGGTGCTGTTATTGCCGGTAAGGTTCTAGAGAGTAAAGACAATTCTCATGGATTTGACGCACAATCTGGTAAATTCTGTGACTTAGTTAAAGCGGGTATTGTCGACCCAACTAAAGTCGTTAGAACTGCATTAATTGATGCTGTCTCAGTTGCAGCCTTGCTAACTACAACAGAGGCGATGATTACTGACAAACCTGAGGACAAATCATCAGCACCTGCGATGCCTGACATGGGCGGAATGGGTGGAATGGGTGGTGGAATGCCCGGTATGATGTAATCACTTATTTAAATAATATGAAAAAAAGCCGCTTTATGCGGCTTTTTTTTTAAACTAGTATAATATTATTTTATGAATTTCATCGAAAATTTTTACACACAAATTTTAAGAGTTATTAGTGACGGTGTATTTGGTATCAGCCTAGGTAACTTAGCAATTATTATAGCGTGCCTTATTATTTCATTATTAATAAGAAGTCTTGTTGCTAGAGTTCTTGTAAATAAAGTAAAAAAGATTGTCTCAAAAACTGGTAACAAAGTTGATGACAAATTATTTGAGGCTCTGGTCCCTCCTTTTAGACTTTTACCAATTGTAATTGTTTTCCTTGCTATTACTTTATACTTCGATATTGAGTCTACTCTTGGTCTATATTTGCAAAAAATAAATAATACATTATCAACTATTTTCGTTTTTTGGTTAATCCATCAAGCATTAATTCCTTTTTCAAATTTATTTAATAGATTGGAAAGTATTTTATCTAAAGGGTTAGTTCTGTGGATTGTAAAATCTTTAAAATATTTAATAATTTTTTTAGGTATTGTTGCAGTTCTTGAAGTTTGGGGTATAAAAATTGGACCAGTTATTGCTGGTTTAGGCTTATTTGGAGTAGCAGTAGCTTTAGGAGCTCAAGATTTATTTAAAAATTTAATTTCAGGTATTATGATATTATTAGAAAAAAGATTTCAAATAGGCGATGTTATTAAAGTTCCTGGTCATACAGAGGGTACTGTTGAACATATTGGTTTTAGGTCAACATTAATTCGAAAATTTGATACAACCCCAATAACCATACCGAATTATATTTTTGCTGAGGCCCCAATATTAAATTATACTAATAGAAATTTTAGAAGAATAAATTGGACTATAGGTCTTGAATATAATTCAACATTAGATCAAATTAAAAGACTTACAGAAACTATATCTACTTATCTACAGGAGAGTGAAAATTTTATGGTTAATGATAACTATAAATCGTTTGTTAGGATTGAAAAATTCAATGATAGTTCGATAGATATTTTAGTAATTTGTTTTACATCCACAAAAGACTGGGATAAATATCTTGAAATTAAAGAGCATTTAGCAATGAAAATAAAGGATAGTGTCGAAAAAATTGGGTTAAATTTTGCATTCCCAAGTCAGTCAGTATATATAGAAAAGACTGAGAATAATTAAATTCTGAATTTAAATTTATTAGTAAGCATTATTGAGGTATAAGTTTCAATTTTGACATGAAAAATTTATTGAACATATCAGACATAAATCAAAATGACTTTGAAAAGATTTTACAGTTTGCTGAAGACTTAGATAGTAAAACTGAACAAACCTTAACAAATAAAAATATAGGTTTAATTTTTGAAAAAAACTCCACAAGAACTAGACTTTCATTTCAAGTCGGTATCAATCAACTTAATGGTAATTTTATAGACGTAAGATTTGAGGAATTAAACTTAAATAGATTTGAGTCTTATGAGGACACATTTGAAGTTATGTCTTGTTATTTAGATTACTTAGTTTTCAGAACTACTGACCATAAAAAATTAGAGCTAGCTTACAAATATTTTAAAAAACCAATAATTAATGCACTGTCAGATTTATCACACCCGTGCCAAGCAATTTCAGATATTTATACATTAAAAGAAAAATTCGGAACCATAGATAATTTAAATATTGTTTGGATGGGGGACATGAATAATGTTTTGTTTAGTCTATTAGAGATCATAGGTTTCACAAAGAATACCAAAATTGATGTATTTACAGATAGAAAAATATATTCACAAAATAAAGATAATTTTAATAAAAATAATCATATCAATTTTCATTTTGAAATTAACGAAAATATTATTTCAAAAGCTAATTGTATAATGACCGATGTATTTACTTCAATGAATGATAAAGAGGATAAAGAAAAAATATTAAGTAAATTTCAAGTTAATGATAAAATTATGTCTATGACAGATGATAAATCAGTATTCATGCATTGTCTTCCGGCAAAAATTGGCTCCGAAGTGACCGAAGATGTAATTAAAGGAAAAAAGTCTATTGTGCTCACTCAAGCAAAAAATAGGCTCGTTGCTCAAAAAGGTATTCTTAAATGGTTAAGCATCTAACCTTACTTTTATTTGTTTTATTCATCGGATGCGAAATGAATAGTGAGCAACTAATTAAATCTGAGAATATAAATTTTGAAAATATTAAATTTAATGCTGTTTCTAAGGATTTAAAGTTCTCAAATATTGAAGAAGGTCTAGAGGTAGAAATTACAAAAAAGTTAGTGAAAGATTGGTTTAATAATAACGTTAAAATTGATGGTTTTGATGGAAATTTAAGCATCAATGTGACCTCTATTGATATAAATAAAATAAAAAAAGATGAATACTATAGATTTGAAATAAATATAAGTATTGAATTTTTGGAAACTAATGAGGTATTGAATAAAAGAAAAATTTATAAAATTAATTCTATAGAATATGGTGACATCGAGGGGAGTTTTTCAATAAAAGATGCCGAAAATTTAAATAAGAATATTATTTTAAATAGTCTTAAAAGTATTAATCAAAAAGCATCAGTAATGTAGTTAGTCCTTCCAGAATGATGGAAGGAGTAGAACAAAGATTGTGAGTAGCTCTAGTCTTCCTAAGAACATAGTTGCAATTAATATTATTTTTGAATAACTATCTAAAATCGCATAATTTCCATCTGGCCCAATGATTGGCCCAAGTCCTGGACCAACATTTGATATAGTAGATGCTGCTGCTGATATACAAGTTAAAAAATCTAGTCCGCTAAAAGATAGTAACAATGCAGACGTAAAAAAAGTTAAAATATATAGGAAGAAAAAACTCATTACAGATTCGTATGTAGTTTCATTAATTTTTCTTCCATTGAATCGACTCGCAATAATTGAATGAGGTTTAAGCATCTTTTTGAAATGTAAATTTATATATTTGAATAGTATTTGGAATCTGAAAATTTTTAAGCCTCCAGTTGTTGATCCAGCACAACCACCAATGAACATAAGTATAAGAAATAAAACAGATGCATAATTGCCCCAATTTTCAAAATTATCACTTACATAACCCGTTCCTGAAATTATAGAAATCGTATTAAATGATACTGCTATTACTTTATTTAAATAATTTCCATCAATATAATTATTTGCAAAATAAAAAATAAGTAGAATAGCTATTAGCAAAATTAATATAAAAACTCTAACTTGATGGTCTTTAAAAATAGCAAATAAATTTTTTTTCGAAGTTTGTACAAGCACTAAAAAAGGAAGACTCCCTAATATCATAAAGATTATTGCAACTAAAAGAATTTTATCATTATTAAAAAAAGCAAAAGAATTATCATAAGTAGAAAAACCACCGGTAGAAATTGTTGTAAAACTGTGAGAAATAGCATCAAATGGCAACATTCCACATACGTAGTATAGAAATATAAGAGTAACAGTGAGTGTTGCATAAATAATAAATATCCTCTTTATTACAGATGATATCTTCGGAAGAGACTTGTCATAAGGGTCATCTCCTTCTAAATGAAATAACTGCATCCCTCCAATTCGAAGAAATGGCAATATAAACAAAGCTATCACAACGATACCAATTCCACCAAGCCATTGTAAAAATGCTCTCCATATTAAAATTCCTTTGGGTAGTGTCTCTAGGTTGCTAAGGGTAGTTGCCCCTGTTGTAGTCACGCCACTCATAGACTCAAATAAGGCATCTACAATACCTAAATTTACTTCAGTGTATAAAAAAGGTACCGCACATAAAAAAGTCAATAATAACCAAGACAATACTGTAATTATAAATGCTTCTTTCAGAGATATTTTTAAATCTACATTTCTATTTGTAATTACTAGAGAACCTCCAACAATCAAATAGAGTAATATTGGAACAGCATATGATTGCCATGATTCACTCTCATAGATAATTTCAGCGATCAGAGGTATAAATAAAAAAAAACCAACAGCACATGTAACTGTTCCGCTTACCAGTGCTATAGGTTTAAGATTAAACATTTTGACGTTTTTTTAATGAACGTTTTTTTTATTATATGGGCTATCAAGAGAAAACGCAGGTATATCTATTTTTAGCTTTTCACCATTATCTTGAGAGACTAAATAAAAGCCCTGCATAATACCATTGTTCGTTTTTAATGGAGTACCACTTGTGTACTCAAATGACTCTCCAGGCTCAATTGTTGGGAATTCTCCAACAACTCCTTCACCTTGAACATTTATAACCTTACCATTAGCATCAATGATTAACCAATTTCTATGATTTAATTTGATAGAGGAGTTTCCAGAATTTTTTATATTAACTTGATATGCCCAAACGAAATGGCTTTCCTGAGGGGAAGATTGATCGTCTAAAAAATAGGGTGTTACAGTTACTGTGACCCCATTAGTTGTTTTAGAGTACATGACATTAATATACCCCATAAATGGGGTATAGAGAATTAAATTGATTTATTAAAAAAGACCTTGAATTAATCCTTTTTCATCTAACATTATAGAATTAGCGCTAGGCACTTTAGGTAGACCTGGCATTGTCATAATCTGACCTGTTACAACAACTATAAATCCTGCTCCAGCTGAAAGCCTTACCTCCCTTACTGGAACTGTGAAACCATTTGGAGCGCCTCTTAAAGAGGGGTTTGTTGAAAAACTGTATTGTGTTTTAGCAATGCAAATAGGAAGATTTCCATAACCGCTCTCTTCAAATCCTTTAAGTTGATCACTTACAGATTTATCTATCACAATATCATCAGCTCTATAGATTTTTTGTGCAACAGAGCGAATTTTTTCTTCTAACGATATGTTATCTTCATACATAAACTTAAATTTTTTTGGATCACTCGACTCACAAATTTTAACTACTTCCTCAGCCAATTTTATAGTGCCATCACCACCATTTGCCCAGTGTGAACAGAGGATTGCTTTTACTCCCATTTGTTCACAACCATTTGAAATAACTTTACCCTCAGCTTCAGTATCTAGAGTGAAACTATTAATAGCTACAATTGGTTGAAGTCCAAAAGATTGAATATTTTCGATATGGCGTTGCAAATTCTCAAAACCCTTTTCAACTGCAGCGACATTTTCATTATTAAGGTCTGCTTTTTCCACACCTCCGTGTGATTTCAATGCTCTCACAGTAGCAACAATGACGACTACACTAGGCGTTAATCCTGCCTTACGACATTTAATATCTAAGAATTTTTCAGCACCTAAGTCTGCACCAAATCCAGCTTCAGTTACAACATAATCAGCAAGTTTGAGGCCTGTTTTAGTCGCAATTACAGTATTACAACCATGAGCGATGTTTGCAAAAGGACCACCATGAATGATCGCTGGATTATTTTCCAATGTTTGTACTAAATTTGGCATCAATGCGTTTTTTAATAAAACAGTCATTGGTCCATCAGCTTTTACATCTCTAGCATAAATAGGTGACTTATCCCGTTTATAAGCAATTATAATATCACCAATTCTTTTTTGAAGATCGTTAATATCATTTGCTAAACAAAAAATAGCCATAATTTCACTTGCAACCGTAATGTCGAATTTATCTTCTCTTGGAAATCCATTTGAAACACCCCCAAGATTGACATTTACTTTTCTTAGAGATCTATCACCTAAATCAACAACTCGACCCCATGTAATTCTTCTTTGGTCTATTTGTAATTCATTTCCCCAATAAATATGATTATCAATTAATGATGATAGTAGGTTGTGCGCTGCAGTGATTGCATGAAAGTCACCAGTAAAGTGAAGATTAATTTCTTCCATAGGCACAACTTGAGCATATCCACCTCCTGCAGCACCACCCTTCATACCAAAACATGGACCAAGGCTAGGTTCTCTGAGGCAAACAATTGATTTCTTTCCAATTTTATTCAGGCCATCATTTAAGCCAACAGATGTAGTTGTTTTACCTTCGCCTGCAGGTGTTGGGTTAATTGCAGTTACTAATATTAATTTTCCATCGGGGTTAGATTGACTTTTTTCAATAAAATCAAAATTTATTTTTGCTGCATCATGTCCATAAGGTATGAGATTTTCCTCAGGAATATTTACTTTAGCAGCAACGTCTCTTATGTGAATTTTTTTAGCAGCTCTTGCTATCTCTATATCTGACATCTAACTTTGGATCCTTTCCCAAAAATCTGGTATACAATATACCAATATCTTTCTAAATTTTAACCTATTTAAGATAAAAAATTTAGAATTTCCCTATTATTTTTAAGCCTATGTGTCGCATTAATTGCTTTATCTTAATAAAAAATTCATTGTTCAATAATTAATTTATAATAATTTAAAAATGTTGAAAATATTAGTAGTAGGACTTGGTTATGTGGGCACCGCAAACGCTGTCCTTTTATCACAACATAATGAAGTTACCTGCTTCGATTTAAATATCTCAAAATCAAATAACTTAATAAATGGTATATCGCCAATAGAAGATAAAGAAGTATCAAAATATTTATCTTCTAAAAAATTAAATTTAAAATCAGTAGAGAGCTTTCCTGCTGAAATTGATAATTTTGACTTTGTGATCATATCTACACCAACAAATTATGACATTGAAACAAATGAATTTAATACTTCCTCAATAGAGCAATCATTAGAAAGTATTCAAAATTCTAAATCAAATCCAACTGTGATCATACGATCCACAATTCCAGTAGGTTATGTGAATAAAGTGCGAAAGAAATTTTCTGAATTTGAAATTATTTTTGTGCCTGAATTTTTAAGAGAGGGAAAAGCTTTAAATGACAGTCTTTATCCTTCAAGAATTGTAATAGGCTCGCATTCTGAAAAAGGAAAAGAGTTTGCAAAATTATTGAAGGAAGCATCGCTAAATAAAGATGTTCAAACTATTTACACAAATTCTACAGAAGCAGAGTCATCAAAATTATTTTCTAATGCTTATTTAGCAATGCGAGTAACATTCTTTAATGAACTAGACTCATTTGCAATGTCAAAAGATTTAAATACAAAAGAAATTATTAAAGCTGTATGTCTAGATCCTAGGATAGGAGATTTTTACAATAATCCCTCCTTTGGATACGGAGGATACTGTTTACCAAAAGATACAAAACAATTATTAACAAACTTTGATAAAATCCCTCAAAAAATTATGGAGGCAATCATAGACTCAAATTCAATGCGAAAAGACTTTATAGGTTTAGAGATAGCAAAATTAAAACCAAAAACAGTTGGTGTTTATAAACTGATTATGAAAGATGGATCAGACAACATAAGAGAGTCAAGTATGCAAGGCATTATGAAAAGAGTTAAAGCTAAAGGTATAAGAGTAATAGTCTTCGAACCTTTAATCAAAGACAAACTATTTTTCAATTCACAGGTTTATCAAGATTTAGAATTATTCAAAAAAGATGCTGATTTAATTCTTTGTAATAGAAGCCATACAGAGCTAGATGATGTAAAAGACAAGATATTTACCAGAGACTTGTTTAACCAAGATTAAGACAAAGACTATAATTTTGGATAAATTTATTAAAAAAACATAAGAAATACATAGTATTTTTATATTTTAGTTTCACTCCAGATAGGTCTATACTGCGCAAACTTATATATATAAGGAGGAAACGATGACGATAATTAAAACATTATTTGCTTCTATGATACTAACATTAGGTTTGGCGACAGCAAACGCTGGAACACTAGATGTTGTTAAAGAAAGAGGCAACTTAATATGTGGTTCTAACACAGGACTTGCTGGTTTTGGAAATCCAAATGATGCAGGTGTATGGGAAGGAATTGACGTTGATGTATGCCGTGCAGTTGCTGCTGCGGTTTTCGGTGATGCTTCAAAAGTTGAATATGTACCACTAACTTCGAAAGTAAGATTTACTTCATTACAATCTGGTGAAGTTGATATGCTCTCTAGAAATACAACATGGACATTACAAAGAGATGTTGAATTAGGATTAGAATTTGTCGGCGTAAACTATTACGACGGACAAGGTTTCATGGTTAGAAAAGATCTTGGTGTATCAAGTGCTACTGAGCTTGATGGAGCATCAGTTTGTATTCAAGTTGGAACTACAACTGAAATGAACCTAGCTGACTATTTTAGTGCAAACGGAATGTCCTATGAATCCATCCCAGTTGAAACTAATGCTGAAGCTGATGCTGCATATTTAGCAGGTAGATGTGATATTTACACAACTGATGCATCAGGTTTATACGCAAGTAGAGCAGGTTATCCAGATCCATCTGCACACATTGTCTTACCTGAGATTGTATCTAAAGAGCCTTTAGGTCCATCAGTAAGAGGAAATGATAGCGAGTGGGCTGATGTTGTTAGATGGTCTTTAAATGCAATGATTATTGCTGAGGAAAAAGGAATTACTTCAGGAAACGTTGATGACATGATTGCTAATTCCCCAGATCCAGAAACCCAAAGACTTCTTGGTGTTAAAGCTGGTTATGGTGCTTGGTTGGGCTTAAGTGATGATTGGGCAGCAAACATTATCAGACAAGTAGGTAACTACTCTGAGAGCTTTGAAAAGCACATCGGTGTTAATACTCCTATCAATATTGCAAGAGGATTAAACGCTCTTTATAAAGATGGCGGTATTCTATACGCACCTCCATTTAGATAAAAATCTCTTATGTGGGCTATTACATAATAAATAGCCCACGTATTTAAATAACTTAAGCTAAAATACCAATAGATATGGAACAAAATTTTATTAGAAAGCTTATTTTCGATGAAAAAACAAGGGCTTTACTCATACAGACTTTAGTTATTGGTATATTTGCAGTTTTAATTTACTTAGTAACAAAACAAACAGCATATAATTTAGAAAAAAGGGGCATTGGCACTGGTTTTGAATTTCTGAATATTGCTGCAGGATATGACATTAGTATTAGTCTCATACCCTACGATAGCAATGACACTCACTTAAGAGCTTACTTTGTTGGATTACTTAACACTCTAATGATAGCAGTTTGTGGTTGTTTCCTAGCAACCATAATGGGTTTTTTAGTTGGCATAATTAGGTTATCTAGTAATTGGCTATTTAGAAATATAGCTTATGTGTATGTAGAATTTACAAGAAATGTTCCTGTTCTTCTTCAGATAATTTTATACTACACAATTCTTTTACATCTTCCCAAGGTGAAACAGTCAATAATAATTTTTGATAGTTTTTACTTATCAAATAGAGGTCTTTTTTCACCAGCGCCTATTTTTAAAGATGGATTTTCAGTTGTAATTGGGAGCTTAATAGTAATGATTATTTTTACTTTTTTTTTAAAGAAATTCTTAAAAAAAAAACAAGAACTTACTGGTAAGCAGTATCCCATATTTTTAATTAATTCAGCTCTGATTATTTTTATTCCAATAATTTTTTATTATTTAATGGGAATGCCACTAGAATTTGATCATCCTGTAATGAAGGGTTTTAACTTTAAAGGAGGAATGGTTATAAGACCTGAATTTCTTGGAATGTTATTTGGATTATCTATTTACACAGCTGCATTTATATCTGAGACTGTCAGGTCAGGAATTATATCTGTCTCTAAGTGTCAAAGAGAAGCCGCGCAAGCAATAGGTCTTAAAGCTAATTTCATCATGCGATTAATTATCATTCCTCAAGCTTTAAGAGTGATAATTCCACCTCTTACCTCTCAATATCTAAATCTTACCAAAAATTCATCTTTAGGAATTGCCATTGGGTATGCAGATTTAGTTCATGGATTTGGAGGTATTTCCTTAAACCAAACTGGAAAAGCAATAGAAATAATGCTTATTGTTATGTCTACATATTTAACTATAAGTCTAACAATTTCTTTTTTTATGAATTTATATAATAAAGCAGTCCAATTTAAAGGAAACATATGACACCGAACACATCTCCATATCTAAGCCCTAACAAAATGTTAAATTGGTCTAAGAAAAATTTATTTTCGTCATGGGTAAATACCATTATGACAGTTATTGCCTTAATATTCCTATACGAAGTTGGGACTTTTTTCTTAAATTGGGCAATTTTTAAAGCTGACTTCATAAATAATTTTAGAGGAGAAACAATAACCGATAGAACTTTTTGCTCCAAAAATATTGAGGTTGGCCAACATGGAGCTTGTTGGGCAATTATATTCGTGAGGTTTCATCAGTTTATGTATGGTTTCTATCCAGTTGAAGAGGCTTGGAGAGTTAATTTGGTATATGCATTTCTCCCATTTGCATTAATTGGAGTTTTGTTTGATAAGTTACCTTTAAGAAGAGTTTTTCTTTATTTCACTTTTGCCTTTCCATTTATAGCTTATTTTATGCTTTATGGAGGCCCAGGCCTGAGTGTAGTTGCAACAAACAAGTGGGGAGGATTGCTAGTTACACTATTTTTAGGAGTCACAGGGATAGCCTTGGCTTTTCCATTAAGTATTCTATTAGCTCTAGGAAGAAGATCAAATATGCCTATTGTAAAATCTATTTGTGTCGTATTTATCGAATTTATAAGAGGCGTGCCTCTAATTACGCTTCTATTTACAGCTAATGTCATGTTACCATTATTTTTGCCAGAGGGTGTAAAGCCAGACAACCTTTTAAGAGCTT
This sequence comes from uncultured Alphaproteobacteria bacterium, assembly GCA_902616855.1. Taxonomy (GTDB): domain Bacteria; phylum Pseudomonadota; class Alphaproteobacteria; order HIMB59; family HIMB59; genus HIMB59. Next base: position 29,274 of record CACMUL010000004.1, read on the forward strand.
TAGTTGCTGTTACCCTTTTTCAATCTGCATATATGGCTGAAGCTATTAGGGGAGGGCTTCAAGCTATACCCAAAGGTCAGATTGAAGCTGCCCAATCTTTAGGTTTGAATTACTGGCAAACTACTCGCAAAATAATCTTACCCCAAGCGCTCAAAATAGCTATTCCTCCTATAGTAAACACATGTATTGGTCTGTTTAAGGACACCTCTTTGGTATTGATTATTGGTTTATTTGATTTACTAGGAATTGGTAGAGCTGCTCTATCTGATATTACTTGGACAAAACTTTATTACGAAGTTTATGTTTTTGTATCATTAATATTTTTTATATTTTGTTTCGGTATGTCTCGCTATAGTTTATATTTAGAAAAGAAATTAAAAACGGACAACAGTTAAAAAAATGGAACAAGTTATTCAATTAGAAAAAGTGAATAAATGGTTTGACGATTTTCACGTACTTAAAGATATTGATTTAACAGTCACTAAAGGCCAAAAAATTGTAGTTTGTGGACCTAGTGGGTCAGGTAAATCCACTATGATCAGATGTATAAACAGATTAGAAGCTCATCAAAAAGGTCAAATAGTCGTTCATGGAACTGAATTAACCAATGACTTAAAAAATATTGATATGATAAGAAAAAATGTTGGAATGGTTTTTCAACAATTTAATCTGTTTCCCCACTTATCAGTTATTGATAACATTACACTTGCTCCAATCTGGGTAAAAAAACTACCAAAAAAAGAGGCTGATAATATAGCCATGACATATCTTGAAAAGGTAAAAATCCCTGAACAAGCTCAAAAATATCCCGGGCAGCTGTCTGGTGGTCAGCAACAACGAGTTGCTATTGCGAGGTCACTTGCAATGAACCCAGATATAATGTTATTTGATGAACCAACATCAGCTCTAGATCCAGAGATGATCAAAGAGGTGTTGGATGTGATGATACAATTAGCAGAAGAGGGTATGACTATGTTAGTTGTCACGCATGAGATGGGATTTGCAAAAACTGTAGCTGATCAAATGATATTTATGGACGAGGGAAGAATTGTTGAACAAGCATCCCCAGATGAATTCTTTAATAACCCAAAAAGTGATCGAACTAAACTTTTCTTAAGTCAAATTCTTAATCATTAAAAAAGTATAAGATGAATGAAGTTGTAATGGCTTTATTATCCGGATGGATAATATTTTATTTTGCTGTGTTTTTGCCAGGACCTAATACTTTTTTTGTGGCATCCGTTGGAATTAGTGGACAGAAAAAACAAATTTGGGGTGCTGCAGTTGGTACTGCTATTGGTTCTTTTACTTGGTGCTTGCTTGCTACAACAGGTATTTCTTTTCTAATTTCAAATTTAATGGGTTGGGGTTTTATTGTTTTAAAGATCTTAGCTAGTCTTTATATGATTTGTTTAGCATATCAAATTGGCAGCCAATACTTTAGCTCTGAAAATCAACTCATAAAACTATCCAATGAAAGAAATTTTTTTAACAGTATGAAGAAAGCAATAATTGTTGCTTATACCAATCCCAAAGCATTCGCATTTTGGTCTGCTCTAGCAACTTTACAATTCAGTGAAAAACTAAATTTTAGTATCGCTCTAATTTTTGCAACAGGTAGTTTTTTTATTTCAGCAATGAATTATTCAATTATCGGCCACTTTTTTGGTATAAAAAAGTTTTCAAATTACTTCAACAGACCTAAAAATATTGTCAATTTAATATTTGCTGGACTTTTTATATTTGTAGCTATTGAAATTTGGGTGTTAGGCTAGGCAAAAAGCCCTAGATAGGGCTTTTTAAAATTTTCTAATAAATCTTCTATCTATCTCTTTTTGTCTTCTTTCAAGATCAATCATGTCGATAGCTTGAGATAAATATACCTCTTCTTTGTATGACTTTGATTTTTGGTCATTTTTTCCATTAATAATTATTTTTCTAATAGATTTAAATAGATTGCTCATTAGGCAGCCTCTTTTAAGCTATTTGGAAATGACTGATTTCTTTGATACTCGGAGTAAGCCCATTGCCAATCAGAGCCATATTCAACCTTACAAAAATTTATAATACTGTCTTCTTTTTTAGTAAATAAAGATAACCAGAATTTTAAAGATCTTTCTGTAAATCCAAAATTTTTATTCATAATTTTTTTTCCTTTCTTACATATATATAGTTTTAAAAAGAAGTTTTACTTTTGCTAAATATAGACAGCTGATGTCTATTTATGAGACTTCAAACAAATTCATTAAATATTTTTAATTTGCATGTAGTCTAAGTAACAAAAAAAATGATAAATTTATGACATGGATTATAAAATTTTCGATGGCCATAATGATGTATTATTTAGACTATTTTTAAAGAACAAACCTGACTCCTATCTTGATTTTATCGATGGAGATAAAGAAGGACATTTAGATCTTCCTCGAATGAACCAAGCTAATTTTAAAGGAGGTTTATGCGCCATATATGTTCCTACCCCAGAACAAGATATCTCTGACTCTGATAAGTTGGTCAACTATAAAGATATGGAGCAAGATGAGTATTTATTACCACTTCCAAGGCCCGTAGACGTAAACGATGCATTACCAGTTGTTTTAAATCAATTGTCTATCCTTTCAAAAATTGAAAGAAACTCAAAAAATAAAGTTAAGATTTGTTTATCTGGCAAGGATTTGGAAAACTCGTTTAAACATGATGACCAATTATCTGTAGTAATGCATATAGAGGGTGCAGAATGTATAGATAAAAATTTTTATAATCTCGAAACTTTATTTCGAGCTGGTCTTAGATCAATTGGGCCAGTTTGGTCAAGACCTACTATTTTTGCAGAGGGCGTTCCCTTTGCTTTTCCAACTTCACCAGATATTGGAGATGGTTTAACCGAAATAGGAATAGAACTAATAAAAAATTGTAATTCACTAAATATGTTAATTGACACCTCTCATTTAAATGAAAAAGGCTTTTGGGATATAGCAAAATATTCAAATTCGCCCCTAGTAGCCACGCATAGCAATGCTCATCAGATTTGCCCACATTCTAGAAACCTTACAAATAAGCAATTAGATGCAATCAAAGAAACTCAAGGGATGGTTGGAGTTAATTTTGCCCCAGCTTTTTTAAGGAAAGATGGAAAAATGGTTTCTGATACAGATTTACAAATAATAGTTGATCATTTTAAGTACCTTATTGACTATTTGGGAGATGATAAAGTTGGATTTGGCTCAGATTTTGACGGTGCAATGATGCCAAAAGATCTAGATAGTGTTTTAGGTATGCATAAATTAATCGATCTATTAATTTCACAGGGTTTTAATGAAAACTTAATGATTAAAATTTCACATTTAAATTGGATTAATCTTTTAAAAAGAGTTCTAAATTAATAAATATTCAGTGAAGTGAAACTTTAGTATCAAAAAAATTCTGATATAATCTTTTTATGGGACTTCACTTTGACTATAAATCAAAAGCTGGTGAAAGAGCTATGGAGAAAGAGCGTAAGCGCCAAGAAAAACTTGCTGCTAAAAAAGCTAAAAGAGAAGCAAAAAGAGAAGCAGAAGAGTTAGCCGAATTAGAGCGCCTTACAGATCCAAATGCTCCAGCTGAGGGAAATCAGGAACAGTAATCTGATTACCTTCAAATATATTAATTTTTTCGATCGCTAGTATCGACTCAGATTCTTTTTATCTTATAAATTTTTTGATCCTCTGTCATAGATCTGACTTGCCTTTTATACCATTCCTTAAAATCATTTGATGTGTCATCATAAAACATCACTTTCTTTCGAATTAAGAAAATACCAATATCACTCTCTGGAATTCCAATGAAAGTCTGTCTTTCTGTGTGCATCACTTTTACACTTTCTTGCAAAGGTTCATGCTCACATAAATAATAACCATAATGCTCTCCCCAAACATATCTTATAATAGGAGTTGTTGCTTCAATCATCATCTGAACATATTTATCCTCATTTTTTAAAAAATTTTCCATACCTGGTACAGGTTGATGGATTTGAGCAAAACTAAGACCAATTTTTTCTTTAGGCACCCAAACAGAGGGAAATGAAACGTGTAAAGCTATAAGTTTGTTACATCTGTGAAAAATGGCTATATCCTCTTGAAGATTATAGCCAAGTTCTACAAAGTTATTAAAGTTAGAGTTTTTAGATGGGTATTCTTTTTTTAATATAGAATTTAACTTCTCGCATACAGATATATCAATTTCTTTTGTAAAATAATCATCAATAAAAATATTTTCTTTACATTTTTTTTTCAAACTTAAATATCTTTCTTCATGCTCATCATATTCAATAATTGGAAGGTCTTTTATTTTTTTTATTCCAGGAGCTACAGAGTAAATAGGTCCATATGGTTCCCAGTCGATCATTTTGTAAATAAAATCAATACTCCTATCAAAGTGATAGCAATAATAATAAGTTTTTTAAATAGGATTTCTGGTATTTGTTTATGTATAAAATAACCCAGCCAAACACTTAACATAACTAAAAGAGCTATTGGATAGTATATTTTCACTATCTCTAAATAGCTTCCTCCCAAAAACATAAAAAATATTGCTCTCAAAGAGTTTATAATAAAAAAATATCCAGCCATAGTTGATCGCAACTCTTGTTTTGAGGAGAAATAATCTTTATACCCCATTAATACAAATGGTCCTCCAATAGTATAAATTCCTTGAATAAATCCACCTAGAATTACAAAAAAATTTTTCAAGAATTGAGGAAACCTGATATCAGGAAAGAATAAGTTGAAACATCCATAAATAATTAAAATTATTGCAAATATTTTTATTAAAATATCTGATGCAAAATAACTGATAAAATATGTTCCAATTAATGCACCAGGAATTGTATAAATTAAAATTTTGATCAGATGATTTAAAGAGACATGTTTGTATGATTGAATTAAAACAGCTAAACCGGAGGATAGCCCAACAATCATTGCAAGCTTTAACAAAGAATTAAAGTCAAAGAAAAATCCACTCATTCCCAGAAAGATTATCGTACCACCAAAACCAAAAATACTTTCAATGGCGTATGCAAAACAAGCTATTAATGCAATAGTTGAAAAATTTGGCATTTAATTCTATTTAACAATTTAGAATGTTTTATGTTAAAAGTAATCTATGTATTTAAAAGTAATATTTTCTTTTATTGTAATATTATTTCTTAAAACGAATTTATTGTATGCCCTTTCTCAAGATATTTCTTTGACAATCATGGTTCGTTCTACATTGGGAACAGAATATATTCTAGCTAAAAGTATTTGCAAAGTATTGGACAGGGAACTTGAAATATCTCATAGTTATGGTGGCTCCAACACATTAGAATGCAATACACGCCTCGATGATAGCGTTGATGAAATAATTAAAAAAATTGAACAAAATCAATTTCAATATGCAATTATTAAAAAATCAGATTTACTCAATCGTCCCTCAAATTTATCGCTTCGTTCAATTTTAAATTTTCCCGCAGATAATAATTATGTTTTTATTTCAAACCAGAATGTAGATCCTAATGTGATTAAGGATATAAACTTTGGAATTATGAATCATTTGCTTGAGTTTCGCTATCTTCATAAATCTTTTTTTGAATTTTCGGAAAATAATTTAATTGTTAAAGAAAAAATACCATTACACTTAGGGACTTTAAAATTTAGTGATGAGTGGAGTAGTGGTAAAAGAAGAAGGTTTACAGAGGTAGACTAATTTTTACAAAACCATCAGTTACAACAAAAATAAATATTAAAGCAAAAAATACTCCACCAACAAAAACTTTCATGACACAAACTTACTAAATAGATTTTAGGTGTAAAGTATATAAACTGTGCAAAATTGTCATGAACGAGTTTATCTTTGGTTTTTCAACAGGTTTAAGTTTAATACTTGCTATAGGTGCACAAAATTTATTTGTTATAGAGCAAGGTATAAAAAAAAATAATATTTTTTTAGTAACTTCAATATGTATAGTTGGTGATTTCTTATTGATTTTTTTTGGAATTTTTATATTTCACTTTATTAAAAATTTCATCAATGATCTGATCAATTTATTATTATCTATAGGGCTTGTCCTCTTTCTTTTAAATTTTATATGGTCAAAAATAAAAACATTTAAAAATGATATTGTACTTTCACAAAAACACACGCAAACATCAAAGTTAAAAATAGCCCTTCAGACACTTGCCTTTACTTTTTTAAATCCACACGTTTACTCAGACACTGTTTTTATTTTAGGAAATTTATCAAAAAATTTTCTAACTATTTCTGACAAGATTTTATTTGGATTAGGTGCAAGTCTAGCGTCATTTATTTTTTTTTATTTTTTAGGCTATGGTGCTCAATCACTAAGATTATATTTTTTGAACAAACAAGTTTGGAAGTTAGTTAATATAATAATAATTCTTTATTTGCTTATACTTACCTTATCTATTATTTTCTTGGAAATAATTTGATTATTAATTTTTTATTTATAAATTATTTCATTAGCTGTCTGTAAGTTGCATAGTTGTTATGCAATCATAACACGAGTTTTTTAAAATATTATATGTATAAATTTATTAGGAGCAGTTTTTAAAAGTTTCGATTAACTCCGTGTTGACATAGATACTTAGTTATTCCCTCCTAGTTATAACAAACTGCTCCATTAATAGTATGCCAAGCTTCACAACACTTTATCCAGCACTTTTGTTTCCAGCTATACCTTTAATGATGATATCGTTTGGTAATAGATATACTTCTCTTGCCTCATTAATCAGAAAGATCCATGACACAATAATTACAAATAGACCAACTAGCAATGTGGTTCAACATCACTTAGATCAAATTAAAGTACTTACAACCCGTTTAACATTAGTTAGGTCAGTTCAAACCCTCTCTGGGATCAGCTTTTTGATGAATTTAATATCTATTTTTTTTAGCTATATCAAGATTTATGGCTTAGCCTTGAACTTTTTTGGTTTAGGGATATTGATATTTTCAATAGCTATAATGTTATTTATCTATGAGATACAATTATCTACTAAAGCTCTTAGTAAGCATTTGGAAGACCTAAAAGATTTTAGTTAATTTATTAAGATACCAGACTCTCTTTTAAATAAATATTTCATATGAAAAAAAACAAACACTGAGCCTAGTAAATTTGTAAAAAATATAGCCCACCAAATACCAATTAGGCCTTTTTCAAGAGTCTCAGAAAATAAATAAATTACAAATGGGGGAAGAAATACCAATCTAATAAAAGTGTAGAACACATTTACAGAGGGTTTTCTTAAACCAGAAAGTACAGAATCACACCTATCAATAACTTGATATATAAAAGCCAAAAAAGCTACCATAAATAAGTAACTACCAGCAATAATTATCACTTCACTGTCTCTTGAAAAAAAACTAGCAATCCTTTCACCCGCAAATATAAGAACTAATGCTCCAAAAATCATCATTGTCATAGATAACCTTAATGAAATTAAAAAAGCTTCATAAATTCTATCAAAATTCTTCGAACCAAAATTTTGTCCTACCATACTTAATAAAGCACTACTAAATCCTATGGCAGGTAATAAAATAATTTGCTCAATTCTTAAAGCTATACCATATGCTGCACTAGCTGAGGCACCATAACTTGTAACAAACTTTTGCATTATGAAGAAACCAACTGCAATCATAAACATATTCATACTAGAGGGTATAGATTGTCTTAGAATTCTTAATACGAATTTAGTTTCTAGCCAAATATAATTGTAATTGAAATACTTAAACAAAGGACTGCGAATAACATAATAGCTTAAAAAGAAAAAATGGAATAGTTGAGATATGACTGTTGCAAGAGCTATGCCGAGAGTTCCCAATGCAGGAAAAGGACCATAACCTAAAGATAAGAAAGGACTAAATATTAAATTAATAAAAAAGCTTATGATTAACGCATTTCTATTTTTTTTTGTATCTCCTTGTGCATATAAAAGAGAATTAACGACAAAAGAAACAATAAAAATTGGAGCGCCAATTGAGAGTACTTTTATATACCTTAGACCATTGTTAAGAAAAATACCTTCTGCCCCAAAATATAAAAATACAGGTCTAGATAATAGAAAGGTTGTAAACCCAATGGCTATAGAAATCAATAAAGTGATAACTAAAGCTTGAGTATGTATCTTAATTGCCTCATTAAATTTTTTTTTGCCAATAGCTATTGAGACAAGAGCTGTGGTGCCTTGTCCAAAACCTACAGCGAAGGCCAATAAAATAAAATACAAGGGGTAAGATATTGATAAGCCTGCTATAGCCTCTGTGCTTATGAGACCTGCATAAAAAGTATCTACTACATTGTACAGAGTATAAAATAAAAGACCTGTTCCTGCTGGAACAGCCATACCGATTAATTGTTTTTTTATATCCCCTTGGGTAAGATCCATAAAATTAAAAAGGTCTTACAACTACAAGTATTACAATTAAAATTAGAAGAACAGTAGGCACTTCATTGATCATTCTTAGATATTTTGAGGTATAGTCTCTAAAATTACTCTCTAAACTTTTTCTAATTTTACTTAAATACATATGAAATGCAGAGAGAATAAGAACTAATATAATTTTCAAAAAAATCCATAATTCAAAACCTACATAATGGATAAGGGCTAAACCAAATACCCAAGTCAATATCATTGCTGGGTTCATTATAATTTTTAGCAATTTATATTCCATTTTTTGAAATACACTATTCATTTCAGGATTGGTTATGTTTTCTACATGATAAACAAAAAGTCTTGGTAAATAAAATAACCCAGCAAACCATGATACAAAAGATATGATATGTAAAATTTTTAATAACTCATACATTTTGTTACCATTTAGCCTCTGGAGGCATTGACATTAATATAGCATCAATATTACCACCGGTTTTTAATCCAAATAATGTCCCTCTATCATAAAGCAAATTAAATTCTACGTAACGAGATCTTTTTTTTGAGAGAGCATCTAAGTCATCTTGATTAAAGTTAAAATCTTTTTTTCTTTTTGAGTTTTCAATTACAAAATTAACAAAGAATTGCCCAACATCTTTTATGAAAGATAAGTCCTTATCAAAGTCTGTATTGATATAATCAAAAAAAATTCCTCCTATACCTCTACTTTCTTTTCGATGCTCTAAATAAAAGTATTCATCACATTGTTTTTTAAATTTTTCATAATAAGTTGAATTATGTTGATCACATGTTCGTTGGAGACCTTGATGAAAATTATCTGTTTCTAATTTTTCAGGTATTGCAGGGGTTAAATCACAACCACCACCAAACCATTGTTTTCCTTTTGTGGTTATGTACCGAGTGTTAAAATGAGCTGCAGCAATTTTTGGGTTTTTCATGTGAGCTACGACTGAGATACCACTGGCCCAAAAGCTTGGATCCTCTTCGGTTCCTGGCATTGATTTTTTAAATTCTTCACTAAAATTACCATGCACTGTTGAAATGTTTACTCCTACTTTTTCAAATATTTCTCCTTTTAGTAAGGACATTAAACCTCCACCACCACCAGGTCTTTGCCACTCTTTTTCTATAAATTCAGACCCATCAAGCTTTTGCATTGATCCAACCATTTGATTTCGAAGTTCTCGAAACCACTTTTCTGCTTTAGTTTGTTGATTTTTTATTTGATCACTCATACCCACCCATGTAGTTCGTTTTCAATCAACGAAGTGAGTAGGAGTATATGATCTTCTCGATCATTTAGACAAGGAATATATCCAAATTCCTTTCCACCATTTTCCATGAATATTTCTCTATTTTCCTCGTTAAGTTCTTCTATTGTCTCGAGACAATCTGAGGAAAAAGCAGGACTTATAACATGAATGTGGTCTGTACCATTTTTTGCTAAGCTCTCTATAGTTTTATCTGTGTAAGGTTGAAGCCATTCTGCTGGTCCAAATCTAGATTGAAATGTGGTCATATAACTTTCCTCTGGTAAGCCCATGGTCTCTGCCACCAGCCTAGTAGTTTTTCTGCAAAAACAATGATACGGGTCCCCTTTATCTAAATATTTTTTTGGAACACCATGATAGCTAAATATGATTTTTTTTGGTTTTGAATTTTTAGTCCAAAATTCTTCAATGCTATTTTTAAGAGCTTTAATATAAAGTTCATTTTCGTAATATCCTCCAATAAAACGAAGAGATGGTACCCAACGCCAACTTTTTAATTCTTCTGCAACAGCATCAAACGTTGAGCCCGTTGTAGCCGCACAATATTGAGGGTATAAAGGTAAAATAATAATACGATCACAATTTTGATTTCTAAGATTATTTAAACCCTTAGAGATGCTAGGATTCCCATAACGCATTCCAATATCAAATACGATATTTTGATATTTCTTATTAATAAATTCTTTTATTTTCGATAATTGGTTTTTTGTGTGGAATAGAAGAGGTGAACCTTCTTCTGTCCAAACAGATTTGTAATTTTTAGCTGACTTCGCTGGTCGAGTATTTAAAACTATTCCATTAAGAATAGGCCACCAAATAGCTTTTGGTGTTTCTATGACACGTTCATCTGATAGAAATTGCTTTAGATAAGTCTTTAAAGACGACTTAGTTGGTTCATCTGGTGTTCCTAAATTTGTGATCAAAATACCTGTCTTAAGACCAGAGCCATGAACGTATAGTTTATTACCTTTAAATGAAGCCATTGAAAAACATTACGATTTTTATGATAACTTAGTTCTTATCTTTTCTATGAATAAATGAACATTAGCCTCAGGAGTAGTTTTTTTTACACCGTGATCGAGGCTAGCAATCCACCCAGATCTATGAGATGACTCACTCTGTAAGCATTCCTCAACATATTTATCAATATAATCAGAAAAGGATTTAGTGTCCTCCATAGCTAACAAATCATTTGAAAAATTCCCTTGTAAAGATAAATGTGTCTTTGGTAATTCAGTGAAAACCTCCAAATTAGTTCCTAAAACTGTAAGTTTTAAATTTTTTAAATTTTGTAATTTATTAAATTTAGTTTGAGAAATTTCTTTAGTGAAATATCCAATTTTATTTGGAAAACTATTTGAAATTTTAACTAAAAAAGGAATAACGAATTCATCAAAATCTTTATCATTTAGTTTATTAGCTTCAGTATCAAATATCATTAACAAATCAATGTCATTTTGTAACTGAATTTGTATATTTTTTTGTATTAACATTTCTAAAACGGGCAGGGTTTGTTGAAATAGTGTTTGTGATACAGGATTATTCCTTGTTGCAAAATGGTATAAAGTTACAGGTCCACCAGTAAATCCAATTAAGGATTTATCATTTGAAAGTTCATTTCTAATATGTTTTAGAGATATATTCTGAAAATCTATAAAACTTTCAAATTCATCAATATTAAATTCGGATATCATTTTTGAACTTAAATTTTTTTCAAATATTGGTCCAGGATTAAACTTCAAACTCATACCTAAATAATCTAATGGAAAAAGAATATCACTAAATAATATTGCAGCATCAAAATCGAATTCAACAATAGGTCCAAGAGTTACCTCACAAGCAAGCTCAGGCTCTTTACATAATTGTTCAAAAGAATATTTTTCTTTTAATTTTCTGTAATGCTGATGATATCGACCAGCCTGTCTCATAAACCAAATTGGAGGAATTTTTTGTTCAACTTTATTTAAGGCATTAAAAAAATTTTTGTTATAGGTATTTTGCAATATCTCTAGCTCCATAAGTAATAATAAAATCTGCTTGAGCTCTTTTGAGTACCGTTAAAGACTCTATGAGCAAATCAAAATAATTGCCAAATTTAGCTTTGCTGAGCATTTGTAGACTAGCATACTCACCACTTACTTGGTACGCACCCGTGGGAAGCAGTGTCTCCTTTTTTATATCTCTTATTAAATCTATTGAAGTCATACCAGGCTTAACCATTAAATAATTTGCACCTTGAGCTGCATTACTAATTGAGCTTTTAATCGCCTTTGCTTTGTCTTCAACAGGTAATTGATATGATGACCGATCAAATCCCTGTGGTGATGATTTTGCAACATCTCTAAAAGGGCCGTAGAAGTGACTTTTAAATTTTGTTGAGTAACTCATTATTTGAGAATTTGAAAAACCATTTTGAACAAATATTTTTCTCAAATATTTAGTCGTATTTTTCATCATGTCACTTGGTGCAATTATATCAGCTCCCGCCTCAAGATATGTATTTGCCGCTAATCCTAAAGAGTAATGTGTCTTATTAAGATCAATTGATTTTTTATGAGTAACTCCACAATGCCCATCAACAGTTATTGAGCATAAGCATGTATCTATAAGTAAAACTATATCTTTTCCAAAATAATTTTTAATTCTTCTTATAACTTCATAGTGAAAGCTAAAATCCTCCGGATTTTTTTGTTTTTTATTTGGAACGATAAAAAGTAGAAAATTATTGATACCTTTTTTTAAATCCTTTTCAATTGCCTTAATTATAGATGAAGATGACCAACTCTTATTATCACCTAATCCTTTAATTTCCTTTGAATTTTTTACCTTTTGATCCACAAATAAAGGTTGAATTAAAATTTTCTTTTTAAGAGATTTAGACTGATCAATAGGGAAATAATTTTTAATCATTTAAGTTCAAAATTTTTAAAATCATTATAAGTAAGATATACATTTAATTGATTTTTAGGAATAAATTTAGAAATTTGAAGATACGTTTGACCAGGTCCACACGAATTACGCTTATTTAGTATTTCTGGTCTTAGTTGTATAGCTAATTTAAATGCAGAGAAGCTCATCCAATAAAAACTCTCCGCTACAAATAAATTATCAATCGTATTGTCATTAATCAAAGGGACTAAACTATAGTGTGATATAACAGGGAATTTTTTATTTAGCATATTTCCTTCATATGTAAGTTTATAAGTAGGTTTTTGATTATCTTTATAAAAATTTTCAGTTTCTCGATAATTTTCACCAAAACTATCGAGAGAAGAATTTACAAGAATGCCCATTTTACTTATTTTTTTCCAAGAACTTACGCCGGAAGTTATAAGATTTGATACACTTTTCAAAGATTTAAACTCTTTAAATTCTGATCTTGTGGCCAAAACATTTTTATTTTTTAATGTTTTATTAAATTCATGCAAATTTCTCTGAAACATTTGATATTTTGATAAGCTTGAAGGAAATATATTTTTAACTTTTTTAACTTTTTTATTATTTAGATATTTTTTTTCTTTAAAATATTTTTTTGTTTGATTATCTTTCCCTTGTGCAAATAAGATTTTTTCATTTAGAATATTTTCAATAGTTACACCTACATCTAAATTGCAACCACCTCCCCATTTGTATAAATATTTTCTCTCTCTTTGACAATCATCTAACGAAGGTAAATGATTAATTTTTTTCAATATTTTTTCTGTTTTTCGATCATCTCTCCTATATTCCAAAGCAATGCATCCTTGTGCTGCCGCACTAGGAAATTCAGAAATTGGTAAAATTATCTTTTCAAACTTTTTAAATTTCAATTTAAAATTTCTATAATCTTTTTTATTAATTTTCTCTCCATATTTAAAAATTCTATCTATAGCAGCTTTAGCCATAAACACCCCGTCCTCTTTTGAGGAATTTAATATTTTTTCTAGCCTAGATGGTACGTTTCCCCTAATGTCGAATGGCTTCAATTCTTCAAAGGGTAAAAACTTTCTTAATTTTTTTAAATAATATTTTCTTCTAGGAGAGGATGTCCCTATAACTAATTTTTTTTTATTTAATGAAGTCTTTTTAATAAGAATAACATCTCTTGGATCATCTCTTTTGAGACAAATAAAAGAAGTCTTATTAAGATTTTTAACAGGAAGATCTTTGAATGAATGAACTACCACATCTGCATCTTTTAAGATTAACTTTTTTGAGAGTGAATTTGTAAATATTCCAAATCCATGTTGTTCCCAAGCTTTAGCTGACATGTCCGTGTCACCAACGCTTGATGAGTAATGTGTATCAATAATATTTTTTTGTATTTTATTAATTTCTATCTCCGCAATGTGAGTCTGAATTTTAGCGAGAAAACTTTTTCTTGATAATAAAACAATCTTTTTCATAACCATTGATGACATTAAGAAATAACAAATAATCAACGCTAATACAATTTAAGCGAGACTTATTGGTCAATATGTACTTATTTCAAAATATGTTATAATTAAATAACGTTTGAAATTATGACACAAAAAGCAGTTTTAATTGTCGGAGCAGGATCAGGTTTAAGTGCTTCTTTGGCTAGGGCATTTAATTCAAAGGGGATGAAAATTGTACTTGCTGCCAGAAACATAGACAAACTTGACAGTTTAAAAAAAGAGATCGACGCTTTAGTTTTTAAGTGTGACTCAACGGAAAATAAAAGTGTTCAAAATTTATTTTTGCAGACTGACTCAATTATAGGCACTCCAGAAATTGTTATCTATAATCCATCTCTTAGAATTGTAAAACCTTTTATTGAATACGATCCTGATGAAATGCTTCAATCAGTAAAAGTAAATAGTTATGGGGCTTTTCTAGTAGCGCATGAATCAGTAAAAAGAATGATAAAAATAGGAAAAGGTAATATTTTTTTCACTGGATCATCTGCAAGTGTAAAGGGTTTTGCCAAATCTGCGTCTTTTGCTATGGGAAAGTTTGGTTTGAGAGGCTTAGCACAATCTTTGGCAAGAGAGCTTCACCCACAAAATATTCATATAGGTCATTTCGTTATAGATGGAGGAATAGGTAAAGAACCAGTTGGAAATTATCAAATGATACACCCTGATGAAATTGCAAAACAATACCTAAATTTTTATTTACAGGATAAAAAAGCTTGGTCATGGGAAATTGAAATTAGAACAAACACTGAAAAATTTTAGAAGAACACCTTGGAAATTGGTATAGACAGTTTTGCAGATAAAAGAGAGGGCTCAGATAGTGTTAAAGCCATCAATAATGTTATTGATAGAATTATTTTTGCAGATGAAGTTGGATTAAATTCATTTGGGATAGGAGAGCATCATAGAAAAGAATTTTTAGACTCAGCACCATTTATGATATTAGCTGCAGCTGCAGCACAAACAAAAAATATTAAGCTTCTAAGTGCTGTAACTGTTTTAAGCGCAGCAGATCCTGTTCGTGTATTTCAAAACTTGTCTACTCTTGATCTGATATCCGGAGGTAGAGCAGAAATGGTAGCTGGAAGAGGATCATTTTCTGAGGCCTTTCCATTGTTTGGTTTGGATTTCAAAGATTATGATGAATTGTTTATTGAAAAGCTCGGCCTGCTTTTAAAAATTAGAGAAAATGAATTTGTTAGTTGGTCTGGTAAATTTAGACCTTCGATAAATAATTTACCTATTTATCCAAGGCCTATTCAAAACCCTGTCCCAATTTGGTTAGGTGTTGGTGGCACACCTCAATCCTTTGCAAGAGCAGGTTCAATGGGCTTACCTCTAATGATTGCCATAATTGGAGGCAATACTCATCGCTTTAGGCCTTTGGTAGATATTTATCGACAGGCGGGTAAAGAAGCAGGACACCCCCCAGAAAAACTTTCCGTAGGACTTCATTCACTGGGATATGTCGCAAATAGTATGGATGAAGCAATAGATTTGTATTATGAGGGTTATCATAAAATGTTCACAAAAATTGGAAAAGAAAGAGGTTGGGGCCCTGTTACGAGAGACCAATTTGACAATCAAATTGGTCCATTAGGAGCTATAGTTTTAGGCGATCCCGATCAGGTCGCTGAAAAGATTATCAGACATAGTCAAGCCCTTGGAGGTATTGATAGATTCCAATTTCAAATGGATATAGCTGATATTACCCATGAAAATTTAATCAAATCTATTGAACTGATTGGCAAAGAAGTAATTCCTAGGATAAATAGGACAAAAAGCCCCTAATTAGAGGCTTTATGCGTCTTTATTGCAGTATCTTTTAGATTAGTAAAAAATAAATTAATAATTGTGAAAAATCACAATTGGAAATCTAATTATCTAAGCACTCTTCAATCTGAAATTGATAAAATTAAGGATGAAGGCCACTACAGAGTATTTAACAACATAGAAAGAAAAGCCGGACAGTATCCCAAAGCTACAAGACACAGTAATGGTCAAACCGAAGAGATTGATGTCTGGTGTTCAAATGATTACTTAGGCATGAGCCAGAACAAAGAAGTTATTTCCGCAATGCAATCTGCTGCTGAAAAGTTAGGAGCGGGAAGCGGAGGAACAAGGAATATATCAGGTACTACTAATTTTCATATTCAACTCGAAAAAGAAATCGCACTCTTACATAAAAAAGAAAGAGCTCTAGCATTTAATTCTGGATATAGTGCTAATGAGTCTGCACTAAAGTCTATTATATCTGCTTTTGATAATTGTTTAGTTTTAAGTGATGAACTAAATCACGCATCACTTATAGAAGGAATTCGTACAAGTAAAAAAGAAAAAGCTATTTATCGTCATAATGATGTAAAACACCTAAAGGACATTCTAAAGGGAGTAGATTTTTCTCGACCAAAAATTATCGTCTTGGAGTCTGTCTATTCAATGGAAGCTGATTTTGCACCACTAGAAGACATTATTCAGGTTGCACAGGATAATGGAGCATTAATATACTTAGATGAAGTTCATGCTGTAGGTTTATACGGTCCCAATGCAGCAGGTGTAGCAGATCAAAAAGGATTATCTGAGCATATTGATATTATCAATGGAACATTGGCAAAAGCATTTGGTCTAGCTGGAGGTTACATAGCCTCGACTGAGACAATAATTGATTTTGTTAGAAGTTTTTCAAAAGGATTTATTTTCACAACATCCATGTGCCCAGCAGTAGCTGCTGGAAGTCTAGAGAGCATTAGACAAGTAAAGAAAAACGATGAAATTCGATCTTCATTCTTTGAGAATGTAGATTTTGTTAAAAAAGAACTACGAACCGCAGGTATTCCTTTTTTAGACTCAGGTTCACATATAATCCCAGTATTAATTGGAGATAGCAAATTATGTAAAGAGATTAGTGATTTTCTTTTAAATGAGCACCAGGTTTATGTTCAGCCTATTAATTATCCAACAGTCCCAAAAGGAACTGAGAGAATAAGAATAACTCCCACTCCATGTCATGACCCAGAGTCTACTGAAAAATTTGTAGAAGCTTTGAAAGATGCTTGGTTTAAATTTATGCCTCAGTTAGTTAAATTTGAAAATCAATTTACTAATAAAATCAAAGTAATTTAAACGCCTTATTTGATCAATCTATACATTTGTTATAAAACATACTAATGAGAGTCATTGCGTTTTATAGTTTCTTTAACGTATCCAATCCCAGATTATTAAAAGAGAGGTTAAATTTACACTTTCTTTTAAAACGAATAAAAGGTTCGATTATTGTCAGTGAGGAAGGCTTAAATGGTACAATAGCAGTCTCTTCAAAATTAGAAAAAAAAATTATTGACTATTTAATGTCTTTAGGAGTCACTAAAGAAAATATAAAAATATCAGACTTTAATGGCCAAAGAATTTTTAACGAGTTTAAAATTAAACTTAAAAAGGAAATAGTTACATCTGATTTTGGATTAAAAATTTCAGACATTAAAAAATCTAAATTTATTGAATCAAGTGATTGGGATAAATTTGCTAATGATAAAAATGTAGAAATTCTTGATATAAGAAATGATTATGAATTTAAAATTGGTCATTATAAAAATGCTATCAACCCTAAAATTGAAACATTTAAAGATTTCAAAAATTTTATAAAGAATAACAAAGAAAAATTTCAGAATAAAAAAGTTGGTATTTATTGTACAGGTGGTATTAGATGTGAAAAAGCAGGACCTTTAATGGAAAAATATGGTATTGAGACATATCAACTTAAAGGAGGAATATTAAAATATTTTGAAACCACATCTGCTGACTCATGGAAGGGTGAGTGCTTTGTTTTTGACTACAGAGTATCTTTGAACAAGCAACTTTCTCAAGGTACGAGTAAGCTTTGTTACGGGTGTAACATGCCTTTAACTCCAAGAGAGAGAAAATCTCCTAAATATGAAGAGGGATATTCATGTTCCATCTGTTTTGATAATATGACAGAAAAAAAGAGACGTTCTCTCAAAGATAAGCGAGAACATTGGAAAAAAGTTCTTTAATTTCATTAAATATCAATGTTGACCAAATTCAAAATTAGTTTAGTTTACGCCAATGGCTAAAAAGTCTACATACCAACTTAAACAGCTAATACCTGAAGAAAAACCTGAAACCGGCACAAAATATATTGTACGTAAACCCACTAAAGGATTGAAAGTTTCTGACAAACTTCGCCAGAGAAAGTATGACCCTGTTTTGAAACAGCATGTTTGGTTTGTTGAAAAGAAAATGCCTCCTCATAGTAAATAATTTTGTTATTATTTTATCATCGAAAATAGAACTTTATATTGGCTGAGAAGAGACTTTAGGATTACTGATAATCCCTGTCTGGAATTTATATCAAAACAAAAATCCCCAGCATTACTTGTTTATATTTATGATGACATTGAAAAGAAAGCCACTGGAGATGCTGGTCAATGGTGGTTAAATAAAACTCTTCATTTGCATTCCAAGAATTTAGAACAAAAATTTAATGTAAAGCTTATTATCACTGATGGTGAAGCGAAAAAAAATCTCTCACACCTAATTGAAAAATACAAAATTTCATCATTAATTTGGAATAGGCTCTACTCAGACCAATCTATTAAAAGAGACACTGAGATAAAGAGTTTTTTTAAAAATAAAAATATTCATGTTGAAACTTTTAATTCACACTTACTTAATGAGCCTTGGGAAATACAAAATAACTCTGGTCAATTCTTTAAAGTTTTTACTCCTTATTGGAAAACTGCTTTTAAAGTTTATTTGAACAAGAAATTTTCTTACCAAAAAAATTCATTAATCAAATCATTTAAACACAATGAAAAAACTAAAATCGATTTTTTATCAAATAGAAGTTGGTATGAGAAGTTTAATAATTATTGGAGTCCAGGAGAGGATGCAGCTTTGAAAAAAATTGAGACTTATATTTCTTCTCATATAGATAAATATGATGTAAATAGAAATAGGCCTGATTTTGATCAAACATCAAGAATATCTCCTCACTTAAGATTTGGAGAGATATCCCCGCGGGTAATAGTTGAAAAAATCCAAAATTCAAAAAAATCTAATAATGCTGTAAATACTTATTTATCAGAAATTGGCTGGCGAGAATTTTCTTATTCATTGTTGTATTATTCTAAAGATTTATCAACTAAACCAATTAACCCAAAATTTAAAAAATTCCCATGGAGAAGTAGTAAAAAAGATTTTGCTTTATGGACTGAGGGTAAAACAGGCATACCTCTTGTAGACGCTGCGATGAGTCAAATTTATGAAGAGGGATGGATGCATAATAGGCTTAGAATGGTTGTTGGAAGTTTTCTTGTGAAAAATTTATTATTAAACTGGACATTAGGTGAGCGGTATTTTCAAAAAAGTTTACTAGATTATGATGAAGCTAGTAATGCAGCTGGATGGCAGTGGATAGCAGGCTGTGGCGCAGATGCTTCCCCATATTTTCGTGTATTTAATCCTGTGCTTCAGTCAGAGAAGTTCGATCCACAGGCTCAATTTATCTTGAAGTATATTCCACAATTAAAAATATTTAATTCATCAAAAACAGTATTTGAGCCATATTTAGATAAAAAATTATTAGATAGTTTAGTCAAAGAAAAAAAATATGTTAATCCAATCGTTGATTTGAAAGAGTCCCGCAACAGAGCACTTGATGCTTATCAACAAACGAAATCATAATTTGAAAAAAAGCATAGCTATAATTGGATCTGGTATAGCGGGATTATCTACAGCATATTTTTCACAAGAATATTTTGATGTAACACTATTTGAGAAAAATGATTATTTAGGTGGGCATGCAAATACAAGAGAAGTCAAAGATAGTAATGGAAATACTATACCAATAGATACAGGTTTTATTGTCTACAATGAACTGACATACCCAAATTTAACAAAATTTTTTGATCTTCTCAAAGTCGAAACTGTTAATAGCAATATGTCCTTTAGTTTTCTTAATGAGGAAAACAAATTCGAGTACGGGGGAGGAAGTTTAAGTGCATTATTTGCAGATCGTAAAAATTTTTTTAATTTAAAATTCTACAAAATGTTAAAAGACATCATTATTTTTTATAAAGTTTATCAAAAAAAAAATATTACATCAGATATTTCAATTAGAGATTTTCTTAAAACAAAAAATTACTCTGATGAATTTATTAATTTCCATCTTGTTCCTTTAATTTCAAGTATTTGGTCAACTCCCGATCAAGACTCTCTTAATCAGCCACTAAAAAGTATTATTAATTTTTTTCAAAATCACAAATTGTTTAATTTCACGGATAGACCACAATGGAAAACAATAAGAAATGGTTCTAAACAATATATCAATTTATTAATTAAATCTGCAAAATTTAAAATCAAAAAGTCATGTAGAATTCAAAAAATTTCAAGAAATGACAAGATTGAAATTTTCTTTGAAGGAAAAAAATCTGTTTTTGACATTATAATATTTGCATGTCCTCCCAACCATTTTTTTCCTCTTTTAGATAAAATACATCAGAAAGAACATGAGGTTTTAAATGAATTTGATTTTCAAAAAAATTTAGCACAATTGCATCAAAATAACTCTCTTATGCCAACTCATTTAAAAGCTTGGTCAAGTTGGAATTTTCATACGAATTTAAATAATAAATGTACTTTAAGTTATTGGATGAATAAATTGCAACCACTAAAAACTAATGACAATTTCTTTGTCTCTCTAAATCAGGATCAAAGTCAGAATCACTATCAAATAATTTACGAACATCCAATATTCTCACCTAAAACTCTAAATGCACAAAAAAATATCTCACAAATTCAAGGTTATGAGAATTCTTATTATGTTGGTAGTTATCTTGGCTATGGTTTTCATGAAGACGGTATTCAATCTGCTATAAAAGTTTGTAAAAGGTTAAATATAGATTTAAAGGAGTTTAAAAATGCGGATACATCAAGAGTGCAATGGAATTAATTCCCTCTCATTGTTTTGGAATAGGTAAAATAATTCATAAAAGAACAAGGGATACTGATAATTTTTTTCAATATAAGGCACCTTACTTAAGTATAAATCTAAGTAACACAATAAACATCCATCCATTTATATCTCTAAATAGATTAAACTTTTTTTCAATTTTTTATAAACAGCACGGATTTAGAAATAAAAAAAAGAGTTTATATGATTTTGCAAAAAATGTTGCTGAAAAACACAATATTGTTTTTAATAGTATTCAATTTATATGTATCCCATCAATTGTTGGTTATTCTTTTAACCCTATTAGCTTTTATTTATATCTTGATAGTAAAAATAAAGTTAAGTCAATAATATATGAAGTAAAAAATACATTTGGAGACCAAGTTCATTATTTAACTTTGAACAAATTTAAAGATAAAGAGTTTAAAAAAAATATGTATGTGTCACCATTTATTGAAATGGACTGCACTTATAAGATTTCTTCAAAAAATAAAAGAAAAAACCATTTTTTTTGTAATATTAATCAATTTAACCTTAAAAAGGAGCAAATATTTTATGCCTCTATAGATTTAAATTTAAAAGAAATAACTTTCTATAATTTTATTTTGTTTTTAATTTTAAATATTTTTGGGAGTATAAAAACAATCACTCTTATTCACTATCAGGCAATCAAGCTTATTTTAAAAAAAAGTAAATTCTTTAAATATTCCAATAGAATAAAAGATAATCTATACTTAGATTAGTTAAAATTAGGTAAGATCTTGTTTATTGATAGATATATAAAAAAAGTTTGTTCTAAAATCAGATATGGATCTTTGACTTTAAATGTTAAGGGTAAATCTTATGAGTTTTATGGTGAATTAGAGGGTCCTTCAGTGCATTTAACAATTAGTCGTATCTCTATGATATGGGATTTGTATTTTCGTGGTTCAGTCGGGCTTGGTGAAGCTTATATAAAGAAGAAATTTGAAGCAGACGATTTAAGTAAATTCTTAGAATTTGGTGCACTAAATGAAAGAGCTTTTGGTAACGAAATGAGCGGATCCAAGTTTTACAGATTTTTATCAAAAAAATATATGAATAAAACTAAAAACTCATTATTTCAGAGTAAAAAAAATATTCATGCTCACTATGATCTTGGTAATGACTTCTATTTGGAGTGGTTGGATGATACTTTAACTTATTCCTCAGGTTTTTTTAAAACAGGCTTTGAAACGTTATCTGAGGCACAAAAAAATAAATTTGAGAGTCTTATTGAGGGTAATGAGCCTAGACCAGGTGATCATGTTTTAGAAATTGGGTCTGGATGGGGAAGTTTTGCTTTTTATTTAATTTCAAAATTCCCTGATATCAAAATCGATACTTTAACTATCTCAAAAGAACAATACGAATTTGTAAAAACAAAAATTAGAGAACATCATTTAGAAAATAAGCTAAATGTCATATATAAAGATTACAGAGAACATCAAGGAGAATATTCCAGTATCTACTCCATTGAAATGTTTGAGGCTGTTGGAATACAATATTGGCAAACTTATTTTGAAAAAATTAAAGACTTGTTAAAACCATCGGGAGTCTTTTCAATGCAAACTATTGTAATCTTTGAAGATTTCTTTGAGAGGTATACTCGAAAAATTGATTTTATTCAAAAATATATTTTTCCTGGTGGAATGTTACCAACAGTAAAAGCTTTAGAAAAAATAGCTAATCAAAAAAAATTCGACTTTCAAATTAAAAATCAAATGGCGGATAGTTATTACCAAACACTTGAGATGTGGAGAAAAAATTTTAACAATAAATGGGATATAATAAAAAATTTAGGTTACTCTGAAGATTTCAAAAGAATGTGGAATTTTTACTTATCATATTGTTCAGGAGGTTTTAAGGCAAAAACTATTGATGTATATCAAATAGATTTTATCAATAAGTAAATTAAATCTGTTAAAGATCTACTTTTATCAATGAGCGTATTGATTGTGTGTATGAGAAATGTATTAATAGCCAGTATTTTATTAATATTTGTCAGTGGGTGTAATAACATGAAACTTGAAGACTTTGCCAACAAAAAACCAATATTTAAAATAGAAGAGTATTTTTTAGGAAAAACAACAGCTAGTGGTCTTTTTATTGATAGACTTGGAAAGGTAAGGCGACAATTTACTGTTGAAATGGAAGGTATTCAACAGGAAGATAATTTTATTCTTAATGAAACCTTTTTATATGATGATGGAGAGGAAGAATTCAGAAGATGGGAAATAAAAAAAACTGGTGAAAAAACTTACGAAGGAATTTCTGAGGATATTAAAGGTGTAGCTTTAGGTGAAAGATCAGGTAATGCTTTAAATTGGCATTACATATTAAAACTCAAGTATGGTGATGGAATAATGAATGTTAAATTTGATGATTGGATGATTATGCAAGATGAAAAAAATGTATTCAACAAAGCTACCATGAAAAAATTTGGTATAAGGTTAGGAGATGTTTATTTATTCTTCACTAAGCATTAGTAGACTGTAATTTTTCTGCCTTTTCTTTTGCTTTTCTCTCGCGTTCTGCTTTTCGCTGGCCTTTTTCAACTAGTGCTTCGAGTTCTTCATAAGTACATAAACCAAGATCAGTGGGATTTCTAAATTCTGTAATTGGTTGAGATTGATTACCAGCTCTTATATTAGCAACAGTGGGCTTAGTAGAACTTGTAAGTTTAGCTATTTGGGTATCTGTTAGTATTTGTCCATATTCACGAATTAGCCAAGCTATAGCTTTAGGCCTTTCTTGTCTTACTGATAAAGGTAAGTATTTTTTTGTTTTAACGCTCGATTGAATGGACTCAGATTTTTTATTTTGCAGTTGAAGTTCAAGTGTATGATCTCCCTCACAACGTTTAATCTCATCCATGGTTAATTGACCACTGGCTATAGGGTTTAATCCTTGCATACGGTAAGCGTCCTCGCCATCTGCAATACTTTGAACTTCTAACTCATGTAATTGACAGAATTGAGATATTTGGGAAAAACTTAAAGCAGTATTGTCTACCAACCATACGGCCGTAGCTAAAGGCATTAAAGGTTTATTGTCAGACATGGTCTTGTTATTTTATTAAATTTTAAATGACTTATATTTATTTTTAAAACGTGCAACTCTTCCACCTGAGTCAACCATTTTTCCAGATCCTTGATTCCAAGCTGGATGAGATAATGGATCAATTTCAAGCTTCATAGTATCGCCAGCTTTACCCCAAGTAGATCTCGTCTTATACGTTGATCCGTCAGTACGCTCTACAGTAATTTCATGGTAATCAGGATGTATTTTTTGTTTCATGGTTATGAGAAAATAGAGATCAAAGGTTAAAAAATCAAGTAAATATTTATAGACTTTTCAGCAGTTCACTGCTAATTGCTGCGCTGGAGGCTATTAAACTTTCATCATTTAAGGGATCAAAAACATTACCTTTTTCATTTAAGCATACCCCGCCAGCCTCATTTACTAAAATTATTCCTGCTACGATATCCCAAAGATTTAATCTTAATGACCAAAATCCATCAAATTTTCCTGATGCCACATTCGCTAAATCAAGAGCTGACGAACCAAGTATTCTGACACTAGTTTTTCTTTGAAGCGCTCCTATTTGAGCAA
Organism: uncultured Alphaproteobacteria bacterium; assembly: GCA_902616855.1. GTDB lineage: Bacteria > Pseudomonadota > Alphaproteobacteria > HIMB59 > HIMB59 > HIMB59. The sequence continues at coordinate 53,992 of CACMUL010000004.1, forward strand.
TTCCTTTTTCAAGAATATCCTCATGCTTGATTTGCACACCAGATGTAAACATACAACCGTCTAACTTATCTCTTTGGGAAACCCTGAGTCTTTGGTTGTTAATCCAAGATCCAGAACCCTTATGAGCCCAAAATAATTCGTTCAAAATCGGGTTATATGTAACTCCTGCAATAATTTCTCCTTTTTGCATTAATCCAATAGTTACTGCAAAGTAACCATTTCCATGAATGAAATTTTTTGTTCCGTCAAGTGGGTCTGATATGAACACAGGTGTATCACCTTTAAGCTTATCTAAATCTTCAGCACTAAAAGTCTCTTCGTCAATTTGAAGAAAATCAGGTCTATCTTTTCCCAAAGTATAACTGATAGTTTCAGATGCTCTTATATCTGCAGATGAAACAAAGTCGTTTTTATCTTTTTTAGAAATTTGAAGTTTCTCAAGCTCTCCAAAATCTCTAATTAAAGATTTAGCAGCATTTCTACATGCCTTTTCCATAACAACAATTACTGGTGGGACAATAGCCATAGAAAAAATTATTTTGCTTTTTCTATATAGGTTAATTCAGACGTGTTTATTCTAATTTTGTCCCCCGTTTCAATATGTGGGGGAACAGTAACTCTTACTCCGTTGGTTAACAAAGCTGGTTTATATGATGAAGATGCTGTTTGTCCTTTAACAACAGCCTCTGTTTCGGCTATTTGCACTGTAAGACTTTCAGGAGGATTAACATTCATTGGTTTTTCATCATAAAACTCAATAGATACTTCCATTCCATCTTCAAGAAATTTTGCTATATTTTCATTCACTTGGCTAATATTCATAACTATTTGCTCATAGGTTTGGTTATTCATAAAAGTAAAATCCTCTCCACTACGAAATAAAAATTGATGATCTATCTCTTCAGCACGAATTTTTTCAAGAGACTCTGAACTTCTAAATCTTTCATTTAATTTTGACTGGTTTGAAATATTTTTCAACTCGGCTTGAATATATGCCCCACCTTTCCCAGGTTGTGTATGGGATAATTTAGCGACTTTCCATAGCGAATTATTATGCTGGATTATATTTCCTATCTTTAAGTCGTTAGCATTAATTTTCATTTAGATTTGTAAATTTGAATCATTCGCTCTAATAAAGCAAATGCATCTACTCTCGATCTTTGAAAACAATTTCTTCCAATAATTGATCCGTTTCCACCTCCTTGGTGAATTGCATGTACCTCATCCATTAAAGCTTGATCATCTTTGGCATCACCACCAGAAAATACTACTAAGCGTTTTCCATCAAATGCAACTTTTTTAATATGAGCCACACGATCCTTTAAAGTGCTTATAGGTATATTCTTATCTTCAAATGCTTTTTTAGTTGGGTCATCTTCTAAAAAGTCACTAGGTAGTTTTACTTTAATTATATTAGCACCCAATAGAGCAGACATGTGTGCTGCATATGAAATTATGTTCATTGCTGTTTCACCTTTTTTGCTAATCTTTGAACCTCTTGCATAAGCCCATAAAACCACAGCAAGTCCTTTTTCTTTAGCCTCGAAACTAAGACTTTTAAACTCTTCCATTAATTCAAAATTATGATCAGACCCGGGATAAATCGTAAAACCAATCGCAGCACATCCTAATTTTAGTGCATCATTTACACTCCCAGTTACTGCTTGATCAAGAGATGTTGCAAGAGAATTAGAGCTATTAATTTTTAATATCGTTGGAATCTGACCATTATAATTTCCAGAACTCGCTTGAAGTAAACCAAGAGGAGCAGCATAAGCTGATAAACCAGCATCTATTGCAAGTTGGTGATGATAGTTTGGATCGTAAGCTGGAGAATTTACAGCAAAACTTCTATCGGGCCCGTGTTCAAAACCTTGATCGACTGGTAAAATTATCATTCTTCCTGTTCCGCCTAACTTTCCATGTCCCAAAATTTTCATAAGATTTGATCTGACGCCGATATTTTCGTGAGTGTAGTTTGATATAATTTTTTTTGTAGTATTTGTTACTTTCATAATAGCCCCTATAAATTACACACTTGAGCGGTTGTCTCAAGCATTCTATTTGAAAATCCCCACTCGTTATCATACCAAGTCAATACCCTACCAAAATTATTTGATACAGTTGTCGTTTCGCTTAAATCTAAAATAGAACTCCTTGCGTCATGATTATAATCACTTGATACTTTAGGGTCTGTATCTACTCCTAAGATACCTTCAAGAGAGCTATTTGCATATTCTTGAAATTTATTATTTAAATTTTCAATTGTGATATTTTTTTTCGTGTTAAATTTAAAATCTACTAGAGATACATTTGGCGTTGGAACTCTTATGGCTGTGCCATCTAATTTTCCCTTTAAATGAGGAAGGACGAGACCGACAGCTTTTGCTGCACCTGTGCTTGTTGGTATAATGTTACTTGATGCTGCTCTTGCTCTTCTGAGATCTTTATGAAATGTGTCTACCGTATTTTGATCTCCTGTAAAAGAGTGAATAGTTGTCATGTATCCATTTTCAATTCCGAACTCTTGATCTATTACAAAAGCTACAGGAGCAAGACAATTAGTTGTACACGAGGCATTAGAGATTATTTGATGATCTATATTAATATTTTTGTTATTAACTCCTTGCACAACCGTTATATCAGCACCAGAACATGGAGCAGATACTATAACTTTACTTGCACCGCTTTCGATATGAGACATTGCCTTTTCTTTGGATGCAAAAACACCTGTGCACTCTAAAATAATGTCGACATTCTTATCTTTCCATTTCAAATCAATAGGATTTCTCTCAGATGTAACAGTTATTGTATTTTCCCCTATTGAAAATTGTTCATTGGAGATTTTATTAATCTCCTTATTGAGAGGTCCGTGAATAGTATCATATTTAAGTAGGTGTATATTTGAGTCAATATCAGCCAAGTCGTTTATGAAGCTTATCTCATATTGATTACTAAATTCATTTAATCTTTCCAAAAATGCTCGATAAACAAGCCTACCTATTCTACCAAAACCATTAATCGCTACTTTTTTTTTCATTTTGTTCTAATTTTCCTTGTTATTTTACTAGATACAGTTTCTGTTGTTAAACCAAATTTTCGAAAAACTTCATTCCCGGGTGCACTAGCACCAAAATTATCTAATCCAAATATATTTTCATATTTTGTGTACTTATTCCAATACATTGTTGATCCAGCCTCAATTATAAAAGTTTCACTAGAATTTGATTTTAATAAATTGTTTTTAAAAGTTTTTGATTGTTTTTCAAAAACAGAAGTTGATGGCATTGAAATGACTTTTGCAATAATACCATCACCTCTAATTCTTACTGCAACGTTGACAGCTAAAGATACTTCTGAACCAGTAGCTATAATAGTAATATCATTATTAATTTTTGGACCATATATAATGTAAGCACCTTTAAATTTTTTTGAGTTTAATTTTTTATTTGAAATTTGTGGAAGATTTTGCCTTGAAAGACAGATAAATGAAGGTGCATCATTGATTTTTAAAGCCTCTCTCCAACAAACAATTGTCTCTTTAAGATCGCAGGGTCTAAAAACATAACTATTTGGTATGAGTCTTAACATATTAATTTGTTCAATAGGTTGATGAGTAGGGCCATCTTCACCTAATCCAATAGAGTCGTGTGTAAAAACTTGTATAGGATTAATTTTCATTAGTGCAGCTAAACGAAGACTTGGCTTCATGTAATCAGCAAAGCTCAAAAAAGTTCCTGAATATGTTTTGTAAATTTTGGTAGCAGCAATACCATTCATTATGGCAGCCATACCATGTTCTCTTACACCATAATGGATATATTGTCCTTTTGTGTTCATGCTATCCATTACAGACATTTCTTTACCTTTGGTATTATTGGAGCCAGTTAAGTCTGCAGAGCCTCCGAGTATCGGATGATCTTTTTTGAAATAGTGTAATATTGCTTCAGAGGATTTTCTAGTAGCCTGATCAGACTTAAAATCTTTCAAATCTATTTCTATTTTATTAAATAACTTATCTATGTCTTTATTTGATAGATTTGTGTGAGACATTGGTTTAGTTTTTTTGTATATTTTTAAATTTTTGGCGGATGAATTTCGCCACATCTTTAAAAGTTTAACTGGAATTTGAAAAGGTTTTTCATTCCAAGATAATTTACTTCTAGTTAATTTCACTTCCTCTGAACCTAAGGGTGAGCCGTGTGATGATGCTTTTGCAGACTTATTTGGAGAACCATATCCAATTGTTGTTTTAAAATTTAGCAAACAAGGGACTTTTGATACTTGTGCTTTTTTTAAAAGTTTATAAATATTTTTATGATCATGACCTCTTCCGCTATGTACTTCCCAGTTTACTGATTTAAATCTAAGGTTTGTGTTATCACTAAAAGCTAGGTCTGTGGATCCATCAATACTAATGTTGTTGTTGTCGTATATTAGTATCAAATTATTAAGTTTTAAGTGCCCAGCTAGACTTATTGCCTCTTGGCTAATTCCTTCCATTAAACAGCCATCACCACAAAAAACATATACTTTTGGGGCTTTAGATAATTTTTTCTCTTTTGAAAGCTTTTTAAGGGCTATGGCCATTCCTACTGCATTCGAAATACCTTGTCCAAGAGGACCAGTCGTTATTTCTATTCCGGCATCTGGTTCATATTCAGGGTGTCCAGCTGTGATGTAGCCCAGTTGTCTAAAATTTTTAATTTGAGAAATTGTCATTTTTTTATAACCGGTGAGGTATAAAAGTGAGTAAAGCAACATCGAACCATGCCCATTAGATAAAACGAATCGATCTCTGAGTAACCAGTTTGGATCTTTGGGATTATGAACAAGAAAATCCTGAAAGAGCACTGTGGCAATATCAGCCATTCCCATCGGCATACCAGGATGACCAGATTTTGCTTTTTCTACCGCATCAATTGATAAAAATCTGATACAATTCGCTAATTTAGTATAATTTTTCAATGGAATAACTTTTCTTAATAACTAATAATTAAAGTATGAACGAATTTCAACAACAAATACTTCAAAAAATTGAGCAAATTGCATCAAAGCTTCAGAATTATAAAATTAATAACCAAGAACTAAAAGCCAAGATAGAATATTTAGAAAGAAGAGAGTCAAAATTAGTAACCGAATTAGAAAATAACAAACTTGAGTTATCTGAAAAATCTCAACTTATTGATCAAGCAACTAATAAAATCGAGGAATTACTGGGTTCAATAGATATAGATGGCTAATTTAACTCTAACAATTGGAGGAAGACCACTAAAAATACAATGTTCCGATGATAATGTTGAAACAGTAAAAGAGATCGCTTCTTCAATAAGTAAACTCATAGATGATGAGAAGAAAGAGAATGTGCCCTTTTTAACATCTACACTTATTGCCTATCTTAAATCCATGGAAGATGTTTTGAAAAAAGAAAAAATATTACAAGATTCTTTAAATAAGAAATTATTTTATGAGAGTCGTATTCAAGAATTACAGAATGAAAATAATCATCTAAAATCTGACATTGAGCAAATTTTCAAAAAACTAAATGATAATATAATCATTGAATAAAAAACAAATTCGAAAACATCACCTGGAACTAAGAATGCAACTAAGCACCTCAGATTTAGATATTTTTTCCAATAAAATAAATTCAAAAATAATAGATTTAATTGAAAAAATTAATCCTAATAGTTCTGTTGGCTTATTTTATCCATTTAAAAATGAGGTAAATGTATTGAGAATTTCTAATGATTTAATAAATAAAAATATCAAGTGTTCACTTCCTAAAGTAATATCAAAAGGTTCCTCTTTAAAGTACTTTGAATATAACCCTCACAGTCCAAATTTGGAAAAAGGTTTCGGCGGTATTATGGAACCTAAAGGTGAAAAGACATTAGATCCTGATATAATTATTGCATCATGCTCTGCATTTAATCAAAAAGGTTTTAGGGTAGGCTATGGAGGAGGTTTTTTTGATAGAACTATTGAAGAATTGAAAAAAAAAGGAAATTTAAAAACTATTTTAGCTGCTTTTGAAATTCAAAAAACCAACTACAATTTTCAGGAGAGTTTTGACCAAAAAGTAGATTATATTTGTTCAGAACAAAAAATCTATTATTTATGAATTTTTTAGTGATAGGAGATGTTGTTGGTAGAACAGGCAGAACAGCTCTAAAAGAAAATTTAAAAAAGATTCAAGATCAATTCAAGATTAGCTTTACAATAATTAATGCTGAAAATTCAGCTGGTGGTTATGGACTTACAGGAAAAATTTACGAAGAGCTTATAAGTTGGGGGGCTGACGCTATCACTTTAGGAAATCATGCTTGGAAACAAAAAGAGATCATTGAATATATGGATCAAAATCCAGACCATAATATTATCAGACCTTTAAACTTCGAAGTTGGATCTCCTGGTAGGGGGTTTAAAATTTTTACTCATAAAAATGGAAAAAGAATACTGGTAAGCCAAGTTCATGGTCAAACATTCATTGACCTTCCCTTAAGTAACCCTTTTCATTCTATTGATACACAACTTTTATCTATAATTAATGACCATGAAATAGATTATTCATTTTTAGAGGTACATGCTGAGGTGACATCTGAAAAAAATGGTATAGCTCAAAATTATGATGGAAAATTTACAGCTATATACGGGACTCATGTTCATATTCCAACCTCAGACGCTAGGGTATTAGAAAAAGGCACTTGTTTTCAAACTGATATTGGCATGACAGGAGATTATAATTCTGTTATTGGTATGAAAAAAGAAAACGCTATCAAAAGAATGAGAACCGGATCGAACTCGCATAGATTAGAACCCGCAGAGGGATTAGCCACTATTTCTGGAGCAGTTATCACCACAAAAGAGGGAGACACGAATTCAATTCAATCTATTCAAATAGGTGGCGTTTTGGATAGTAATTTATTATCTTAGCTCATGGCAGGACATTCAAAATTTAAAAATATTCAATATCGTAAAGGTGCTCAAGACAAAAAGAGAGCAAAACAATTTGCAAAAATAGGAAGAGAAATTCAAATAGCTGTGAAAATTGGAGGAACTGACCCAGAGTCCAATCCAAGATTGAGACTAGCAATAACAAATGCTCGAAGTGTAAATATGCCAAAGGATAATGTAGATAGAGCTATTAATAAAAATAATACTGAAGCTTCTGATTATTCAGAAGTTCGCTATGAGGGGTATGGTCCATTTGGAACGGCTTTTATAGTTGAGGCCTTAACAGATAATAAAAATAGAACAGCTTCAGAAATTAGATCTATTTTTTCAAAGAATGGGGGGAATTTGGGGGAGACAGGAAGTGTGAGTTTTAATTTTAATAAAGTAGGAGAAATACAAATCAAAAAAGAAATAGATGATAGTGCACTGGAGGATTTACTTGACCATGGTTTAGAGGATTACAATACAGATGACGATGTAACATATCTTTATTCTTCCTTTGAGGAATTAGCATCTTTTGAGAAAATACTTGTAGATAAAAAATTTGACATTGAAAGTGCAAATATTATTTGGAAGCCAAATTTAACTGTAAAAATTGAAAAAAAGGAAGATCTTGACAAGCTTATTAGACTAAATGAAGAGTTAGAGGATAACGATGATGTTCAAAATTGTTTTTCAAATCTTGATTTTGATAGTGAACTTTTAGAGGTTAATAATGCCTGATAAAGCTTGGAAAAATAGGGAAAGACTTGTAGCAAAGTTTTTTGGAGGTATGAGAAATGCCCTTAGTGGGATTAATTCAAAAGTTACCCATTCAGATGTAATTCACGATAATTTATTCATCGAGTGTAAATTAAGAGCTAAACATACAGCTATTAAATTATGGGATGATACAAAATCTTTAGCAGACAAGGAAAAAAAGACCCCAGTCATTGCATTATGTGAAAAAAATAGACCTGGTTTTTGGATAATGGTACATTCAGATGATTTTGATAAAGTCTCTAAAGAACTTAAAAATAAAAACATAATTGATGAAGAATAATTAATGGAAGAAGTAGTCAACTTAGCATCCCTAGAAGGTTCGGTAGATTTCTCAATGATGGGAATGTTTCTAAAATCTGACTGGGTTGTAAAATTTGTAATAATATTGCTAGTGATTTTTTCAATTCAATCTTGGAAGACAATCATTCAAAAAATTTTGTTAATAAATAAACTTAAGAAAATATCAAAAAAATTTGAAAACCATTTTTGGTCTGGGGTGTCGTTAGATGAACTATACAAACAAATTGACGAATTTGATCAAGAAAGTTTCTCAAATATATTTAGAAATATTATGAATGAATATGAAAAATCTCGAATTCAGAAAAATAAAATTGACTCTGCTTTCATTCAAAGACTTTATACCTCTCTTGATTTAAGTATTGCTGTTGAAGATACAAATTTAAATAAAGGTTTATCTTTTTTAGCTTCCTCTGGATCCGTAGCACCTTTTATAGGATTATTTGGAACAGTTTGGGGAATTATGAATAGTTTTCAAGCAATTGCAATTGCTCAAAATACTAATCTCGCCGTAGTTGCACCTGGTATAGCAGAGGCTTTGTTTGTAACTGCTTTGGGCCTTTTCGTTGCTATCCCCTCAACCGCTTACTACAACCTCATAACTTCTAAAATTGATAACTATTTGTCAGATGCTGAGAGTTTTGGGAAGGACTTAGTTAATATAATTTCACGCCAAGTTAATTAATTATATGAGAAAAAAACATCGACCTGTTTCTAGCATAAATGTTACTCCAATGGTTGATGTTATGTTGGTTTTACTTATTGTGTTTATGGTCACAGCTCCCCTTTTAACTGTGGGTGTTCCAGTTAATTTGCCAAAAGTTGAGGCTAACTCTTTAGATGCTCAAAAGGAACCACTTGAAATCTCAATTAATGAAAATAATGAAATTTACTTAGGTGAAGAATTAATTCCTTTTGATGAGTTAATATTGAAAGTTAAAACTATTGCAGGCTCAAATACTGACATAAGAATTTTTTTAAGAGCTGACACCACAATTAATTACGGAGAAGTAATGAAGGTTCTTGGTGCTCTAAACACATCTGGTTTTTTAAAAATTGCCCTTGTAACGAAAAAACCAAGTTAAGTGCCTACTATTTCACTATTTAATCCTCTCAGAAATCTAATCTTATTCATTGAAAATTTCAGTTATAAGAAAAGTGATTTTTATTTTCAAATATTCTCTTTTCTATTACATCTACTAATTTTGATACCAATGATAAATTTTACTTTTGAAAAAAAAATCAGTGATATTCCAATGATTTTACCAGTTGAAATGTTCATTATTGAAGAAGAGACAGCTGCACCTGAATTTGTTGAGGAGATAAATGAAATTGTTCCAACATTTCAAGAGGAGACTCCGAAACAGAATGAAACTGAAGCTATTGAATCAGATATAAAAGAAATAGCATCTCAAGAGTCGATTGAACCAATAGTTCAAGATACTAAAGAAGAAGTATTAGTTGATAACACTGCTGACAAAACAAATGAATTTTTTATTGATGAGAAAGAAAAACCTGAAATTAAAAAACCAGAAGAGGAGACACCGCCACCTATAGAAAATGATTTTGAAATTAAATTAAAACAAAAACCTGAACCTAAAGAAATACCTGAGCCTAAAAAGGATATTGAGATTGTTGTTAAGAAAAAGCCTGTAAAGAAAACTTTCAATGTTAGTACTGTTCTAAAAGATTTAGAAAATCAAGATAAAGAATTTAAAAAAGAGCAGGAAGCATCAGAAGTCAAACAAGAGGAGGTCTTTACTGAAAAAGTAGCCAATAAATGGACTATAGACGATCAAAAACTTTTAGAACAACAATTGATGGGATGTCTTAATTTAAATGCAGGAGTAGCTAATCTTAAAGACTTAAAACCAGTTATATATATTGAAGTTAACCCTGATCGAACTGTAAAAAGCTCTAAAGTAGTTAATAAAGAAAAATTAAATGACCCATCATTTAGAACTGCTGCTGAAGCCGCAATGAGAGCAGTAAATAATCCAGATTGTAGCCCTCTTTTATTACCTGCAGATAAATATGAACAGTGGAAAGAAATCAACTTTACTTTTGATTTCGGCTGGATGTTTGAAGAATAAAAATTTAAGATAAGTATTGAGCAATTGGTTAGAAATATTCTTATGATTAAAAAAATCCTAATAATTTTGTTTTTTTCACTTAATGCAAACGCTGCTTTAGAGGTAACCATTGCTCAAGGAAAAGTTGAACCTACTCCCATAGCTATAACTCAAATTTTTGGAGCAGACTCAGACACAGCTAGGTACGGGAATACACTTAGACAAATTATCTCAAATAATCTTACAAATTCTGGACTTTTTTACACTGTAAATGAAGATCTTTATATTCAATCTGACAATTTAGTTGAAAAAGTTCCAAGATTTGAGGACTGGAAATTAATCAAAGCACAGTTTTTATTAAGTGCAGATGTCGGTAAAATTGACAAAGGTATTAGACTACGAATGAGGCTTTATGATGTCTTTAATGCAAAAGAGATAGAGAAATTACAACTAACAATACCTGATGAAAATTTAATTAGAAGAGTAGGTCATACAGTAAGCGACATTGTTTATGAAAGGATTACTGGTGAAACAGGTTTCTTTGATACAAGGATTGTTTATGTTTCTGAAATTGGCCCATTAGACCAAAGAGTAAAAAGACTAGCAATAATGGATCAAGATGGGCATATAGATAGTCATCAATTTTTAACAGACGGAAAAAATATGGTATTAACTCCTCGCTTTGCACCAAATAAACAATTAATAACATATATGGAATACAAAAATAATCTCCCAAGAGTTTATATTTACAATCTTAAAACAGGTGAAAGAGAAATTGTTGGAGATTTTCCTGGAATGACTTTTGCTCCGAGATTTTCACCAGATAGCCAAAGTGTAGTAATGTCTTTTTCAGATCCTAACAATGCAGCAAATTCAGAAATATATTTAATGGATTTAAATACTCGATCTCGTTTACAATTAACAGACGACTCAGGAATTGATACATCACCCTCTTTTTCTCCTGATGGCGAAAAAATTGTATTTAACTCAGATCGTGGCGGCAGCCCTCAATTGTTTATAATGGATAAGAAAGGAAATAATATAAAAAGAATTTCTAAAGGCAGAGGTGTATATGGAAACCCAGTGTGGTCTCCAAGAGGTGACCTGATAGCTTTTACCAAGTTAACACAAGGTAATTTCCATATAGGTGTTATGGATATAAATGGAAACAATGAAAGAGTGATTGTGAGGGATTTTGCCTTAGAGTCACCTGCTTGGTCCCCAAATGGTAGATATTTAATATTTCATAGACAAAAAAGGTCAAATCTTGATGGCACTGGTGGCGAAGTAACAATTCATTTTATTGATATTACTGGATACAATGAGAGGGTTATTCCTACTCCAAGGGATGGAAGTGACCCAGCTTGGTCACCTTTGTTGTAAAAATTCTATAGAAATCAACAAAATATAATTAATTTAAATAAGAATTATCTTGATTTCCAAAAAATTCAGTGTTTATTTACCCTAACTATAGTAAGAATATAATTACGCGGAGATTTATAATAATGTTAAAAAAATTGTTTATGCTTATTGTTGCGGGTTTTTTCCTTGCTTCATGTGCTGCTACTAAGACTGAACAAGGTGGAGACGTTGACGCAGCATCAGCTAGTACTAGTTCATCATCAGGTGGTGAAATCACAGCTGGTACCCAAGAAGATCTGATTGTTAACGTTGGTGACAGAGTGTTCTTTGAATTTGATAGCTCAGAACTAACTGTTGATGCTCAAGCTACACTTGATGCACAAGCAGCTTGGTTAATGCAATACCCAGACACTAACATAACTGTTGAAGGCCATGCTGATGAAAGAGGCACTCGTGAGTACAACTTGGCTCTAGGAGATAAAAGAGCATTTTCTGTCTACTCTTATCTAGCCCAAGCAGGAATTGACACCAATAGAATGGAATATGTAAGTTGGGGTAAAGAAAGACCAGAAGTTATTGGATCTGATGAAACCGCTTACAGTCAAAATAGACGCGGCGTTACAATAGTAAGTAATTAATTAGAATTTCATTAAGGTGCTCTTTTTCTTTAGGGCACCTAAAATAATTATGAAAAAAATAATTAAAACTTTGGTTATTTTTTTCCTCTTCTTTTCAAGTAACCCAGCTATCTCCGAAAAACATAATCAGGTGTCTGTCGAATTAGACAGAATAAAAAATGATATAATTGATCTTCAAAAATTTGTTTATAAAAATGAGTCATCATTTGGCAAAAATTCCGACTCAAGCGAAAACAATAACTTAGAAGAATTAAAAACACTAATCAATGATATTTCTAAAAGTATTGTTTCATTAGAAAAACAAATATCAGACATTAAAGATGATGTTAGTAATCTTTACTCTTTATACACATCATCTGAATCTAACGAAAAAAAAATTATCAGTGAATCTGATCAATTAAATATAGAAGAGAGCTATTCAAATATTGTAGAAAATTCAGAAGATGAACAATTATTAGGACAAATCAGTCTATCCGACCTTGAGGGGGATAAAGTAAAAATTTTAGAAACTACAAATGAGGGATCTGAAGAAACAAATTCCTTATTAAGTCTCGAAAAAGAGGAACTAGATGAAATTGAGATAAAATCAATCTCAGAAGTAAATATTTCAATGCTTAACGATTTAGATAAGCTGATAGAAGAGAGAGAAATAGAGCTTAATAAGCCAATAATTGACGTTGAAGTAGAATTAAAAAATGCAAAAACAAGCTTTGCAAGTTTTGATAATAAATCTGCTATTGAGAGTTTACTATTGATAATTAATTCAAATACAGATCAAGATGAATATTTAGCTGAAACTTATTACCTTCTTGGCAGGACTTATTTTATGGAGAATGAAATAATTGAAGCTGTAAAATATTTTGGAATAAGACATAGAGATTTCTCTTCATTCTCTAAATTTAAGTCTGAAAATTACTTTTGGCTTGGGAAGTCCCTATTTAGTATTGGAGATCAAGAAAATGGATGTTTAATTATGGAAGATCTAATTTTTTCAAATGCTTATTTAGAAAGCAAAGAAGTAATTGAGTCTGCTAAATCTCTCCAATCCAAAAAAGATTGTGGTTTAATTATTGACTGAAAAATTATCACTTTCACAAAGTGTAAAGAATTATCTTAAAAATAATATTAAAGCTAACGACAAAATATTGATTTCAATTTCTTGTGGCTTGGATAGCACAGTCCTATATGATGCAATAAACAGAGCAAAATATTTAAATAAAAAAAAAATATATTATTTAATTTTTGATCACCAAATAAGGTCTGAAGGAAAATATGAAATTAAACAATTTATTAAAACTTATAACTTAGCAAATAAAAATCTTCTCATTAAGAAATTATTTATAAGCGATAAATCAAAAGGTTTTCAAGAAAAATCAAGATTTAATAGATATGATTTTTTATATAAATTTTCAAAAAAAAGAGATATCGAGCACATTTTTTTAGGCCACCATCTCGATGATTTAAATGAAACTTATTTCTTAAGAAAAACTCAACAATCCGGAGCAACTGGATTATCAAATATTTTTTTAGATAAATACAAAAGTCTCAAATTACATCGACCATTAAAGAAATACACAAAAAAGCAAATCAAAAATTATGCCACATATAATAGGCTTAAATGGTTTGATGATAGAAGTAACTTAGAATTAAATTACACAAGAAATAAAATAAGAAACTTTCTATATTCAAAAAAACTCTTTAATCAAATTAATAAAGAGAGATTAAAATTCTCTAAAATATTTCATTTACATCAGCTACACAAAAATTTTTTTAAAAGAAAAAGAAATAATATTTTTGAAATTGATACAGATAAGTTCCATTATCTTAGTGAAAATCTTAAATTTTTTGTAGTACAGTCATTTTATTATGAACATCGTCATTTATTGAAAAAACAAATTAGAGATGAAAATATTAAGAATATTATAAAAATACTTAAAACTCGGCTTATTAGAAATAAAGAAATGTCAATATTTTCGGGGAAAATTGGTGTCTTTAATAAAAAAACATGTATAAATCTTACTTAGCACTTTAAACGTAAGTAACACTGACTATATTAAACATATGAAAAATTTTTCAAAAAATATTTTTGTCTGGATAATAATAAGCCTTATTTTGCTTGGATTATTTAATGTATTTAAAAACTCTCAAAGAGATTATTCCTCAGTTACATACACATATTCAACATTATTAGACAAAGTTCAAAATGGCGAAATTAAGTCTGTTGATATTCAAGGAAACAATATTTTTGGACAAACTATGGATGGTGTTGACTTTTCAACATATGCCCCAAGGGACCCAAATTTAATCGAGACTCTTAACGACAATCAGGTTGCTATTAACGCAAAACCTGAACAATCAGGTATGCATCCCCTACTTAGTATATTTGTCTCATGGTTCCCAATGTTACTTTTAATTGGTGTTTGGATATTTTTTATGCGTCAAATGCAATCAGGTAAGGGTGGAGGAGCACTAGGTTTTGGAAGATCAAAAGCAAAATTACTTAATGAAAATAAACAAAGAGTTACTTTTAACGATGTTGCGGGTATTGATGAAGCTAAACAAGAATTAGAAGAAGTTGTTTCCTTTTTAAAAGACCCACAAAAATTTCAGCGATTAGGCGCTAAAATACCAAAAGGCGCTCTTTTGGTTGGACCGCCCGGTACAGGAAAGACACTTCTTGCTCGAGCGATAGCTGGGGAAGCAGGAGTGCCATTCTTCTCAATTTCTGGATCAGATTTTGTAGAAATGTTTGTCGGTGTTGGAGCTAGTAGAGTTAGAGACATGTTTGAACAAGGTAAGAAAAACGCACCTTGTATAATATTTATTGATGAAATAGACGCCGTTGGAAGGCACAGAGGTGCAGGATTAGGCGGTGGTAATGACGAGAGAGAACAAACTCTGAATCAGCTTCTTGTTGAAATGGATGGTTTTGAAGCTAATGAAGGTGTGATTATTGTTGCAGCAACTAATAGACCAGATGTTCTAGACCCCGCATTACTAAGACCAGGACGTTTTGATAGACAAGTCGTAGTACCCGCCCCTGATATTATTGGAAGAGATAAAATTCTAAAAGTACATACAAGAAAAATAAAAATGGATAAATCCGTTAAAACTATAGCTATTGCTAGGTCAACTCCCGGTTTTTCTGGAGCTGATTTAGCTAATATTGTAAATGAAGCAGCTCTTATAGCAGCTAGAAAGAATAAGAAAATTGTCACTATGGATGATTTTGAAGATGCAAAAGATAAAGTAATGCTTGGTACACAAAATAAATCAAAAATAATATCAGATAGCGAGAAGGAAGTAATAGCTTACCACGAAGCTGGTCACGCTTTGGCAAACTTACATTGTAAACATGCCGACCCAATATATAAATCATCAATTATTCCAACAGGTAGGGCTTTAGGTTTTGTAATGAGCGTCCCTGAGCAAGACAAAGTAATTCACCGTAAAGATGAATATTTAGATAAACTAGTGGTTACTGTGGCAGCACGAATAGCTGAAGAATTAATATTTGGTCCTGAAAAAATAGGCTCCGGAGCCGCTGGTGATATTCAACAGGTCACAAACTTAGCAAGAGCAATGGTAACACAAATGGGTTATAGTGATAAGTTGGGAAGAGTAAGATATACTGGTAATCAAGAGGAGGTATTTTTGGGTCACTCTGTTACGCAATCTAAAAATATTTCTGAAGAAACTGCAAGAATAATTGACCAAGAGGTTATACGCCTTGTTGAAAATGCAGAGTCAAAAGCTAGAAAAATACTCACCGAAAATATTAAAGATCTTCATACTATAGCTAAAGGACTTTTGGAATATGAAACTCTGACTGGTGAAGAAATTAAAAACTTAATTAAGGGTATTAAACCGAAAAGAGACGATGATTTAACATCTGATAGCTCCGATGATTCTGATAATCAAAAAGCGACAGTTAATAAAGGCCCTTTACCATCTTTTACAAAAGATCAAGATTTTCCTCTTCCAAATTAACGATAAGTTAAATATTAAATACCTCTAATGAGGTTATTTGGTACTGACGGGATCAGAGGTGAAGTAGGTAAGTATCCCCTCACACCTGAAAATGTGCTTAAACTAGCTAAAGCCTCATCACTTGTATTGAGAAAGAAAAATTCAATCTCAAGAGTAGTTATCAATAAAGATACTCGATTATCTGGATATATATTTGAACCAGCTTTAACATCAGGTTTTTTATCAATGGGAATAGAAGTAATTTTGGTAGGGCCTTTACCCACACCGGCTCTGACAGTTTTAGGTAAGTCATTAAGAGCAGATTTTTCAGTAATGATTACGGCTTCTCATAATCCATACAGAGACAACGGACTAAAATTTTTTTCCGGTCAAGGTTTAAAAATTTCTCCAGAGGATGAAAATAAAATTGAGGATTTATTTTTTAACTACGACTTTGATAACTTTAAAATAAAACAGTCAAATTATGGTAAAGCTATAAGACTAAAAAATGCATTAGGAAGATATTCCGAGGCACTTAAACACAGCGCAGATAGAAACCTCAACTATAGTCAATTAAAAGTAACGTTAGATTGTGCAAATGGAGCATCCTATAAGGTAGCACCAGAGGTTTTGTTTGAATTAGGTTTAGACTTACACACCATTGGTAATAATCCTTCTGGCACAAATATAAATCAAAACTGTGGCTCTTTATTTCCTAATAAAGCATCAGAGTTAGTGAAAAAAAAAAGATGTGATATTGGAATTTGTTTAGATGGAGATGGCGATAGAGTTATTATTATTGACGAAAAAGGTCATGTATTAAATGGAGAAGAAATAATTTTTATTTTTGCAAAATATTATTTATATCAAAAAAAAATAAAAAAAGGTGCTGTGTTAGTTACTAACGAAGTTGCAAACCATGGTCTTGATATAGCCTTAAAAAAGTTAGGTCTTAAATTAAAACGAGTAAAAGTTGGTGATAAAAATATTTTAAAGGAAATTCTAGATAATAAACATTTCTTTGGAGGCGAACCATCTGGGCATTTTATATTTAAAGATGACATTTTAATTGGCGATGGTATGGCAACGGCTATTAGATTACTCACACTAATTCTTAAAGAAAAGAAAAAGTTATCAGTATTGAGAAATGGCATCGATTTACTTGAAGAATTGAACATAAATCAAAGAATAGATCGTGAAAGATTTTACTTAAATCAAGAGAGTATTTATAAGAAATTAAATAATCTTCTAAAAAATTTTGATATTTATTACAATATTCGACCTTCGGGAACAGAGCAACTATTAAGAGTGAACTTGCAATATCATAAAAGAAATATAAAAGTAATTATTCTTAATAAATTAAAAAAACAAATAATAAAAGTTATTTCAGATGCTTGTTAATTCTTTTGACACAAAATACTCACTAACAGCTAAAAAATATGAAACGTTGGACAATTTATTTGCTAAAACTGTTAGTGCAAACAAGAAATTTTCAAGAATTTTTACATCTGTAATTGAAGATAAATCTTTAAAGTCACTATCAGATGCAACTCTTCGCTCAGATATCACAGGTCAAGTTATTAATATAATTTTGACACACGACTCAAAATCTAAACACTTCCTCTATTATATGGGAGATGTTTTTAAAAAAGATAAAATGAACGGTGATAATATTAAGCAGTTTAGACAACATGGTGTTGAAATTATTAATTTATCTAAATATGACTCTTTCAAAGAGGCTTTACAGATTTTAGATAAGTTTCTTAAAAAAATTATTAAAAAAAATTATACTTACGTTTTTACTGATCCAAAAATATCACATACCAAAACTTACCTTTTAGACAGTATTAGCCATAAAAATAATATTTCTAAATTTGTCAATATTTTTAAAAAAAAAATTGATGCTCCTTATGAGTTGAATTTAGATAAAGACTTTTTTTCTCAAGACTACCATCAGGATATTTTTTTTTATGTTTATTCAAATTTCACAAAAAAAATATTAGCCCAAGGTGGTGGCTATAAATATAAAAAAAATACAAAAAAAATTGAAGGCTTTGGTTTCTCATGTAATGTTGATTACATTGCTGAATTAATTAAATGAACACAGCTGTTATAGGACTTCAATGGGGCGATGAAGGTAAGGGTAAGATAGTAGACTATCTTTCAGAAGAATTTGATTTAGTTGTCAGATATCAAGGTGGTAATAACGCGGGTCACACTGTTATTGTTGATGATACTACTTATAAATTAAATCTTATCCCATCCGGTATAATTCGTGGAAAAGTTTGTTTTTTAGGTCAAGGTGTTGTACTTGATCCTAATCACTTTTATAAAGAATTTGACCAAATTACTAAAAAAATTGAGAGTCCCAAGATATATTTGTCTTCAAATATATCACTTATCTTAGAATATCATAAGCAACTTGATAAAATTAATGAATTAATTTTAAAAAACGAAAAAAAAATTGGAACCACCTCTAAAGGTATTGGGCCTGCATACCAAGATAAAGTTGGAAGAAAGAGTATTAAACTTTACGATTTAAAATCTAAAAACATAATTGAAGAAAAATTAGATACAATAAAGAAGTTTTATGACCCTATTCTTGAAAATTTTGATGAAAGTAAAATTAACATAGATAAAACTGTTCAAGACTTATTGAGTTTTTATGATTTAGTTAAAGAATTAATTATTGATAATTCTTTTATCAAAAAAGAGTTTAAAAATAAAAAAATATTATTTGAAGGTGCTCAAGGGGCACTTCTTGATTTAGACCATGGCTCTTACCCCTTTGTTACTTCATCAAACACTGTTTCATCAAATATTGTTATTGGTTCAGCAATGCAGGTTGATTATAAAACTGTTGGTATATTTAAAGCCTATGCCACTAGAGTTGGTAATGGGCCATTCCCATCTGAATTATTTGATAAGGTTGGGGACTATATCGCTGAGAAAGGTGTCGAAATTGGCACAGTTACAAAAAGAAAAAGAAGGTGTGGCTGGCTTGATTTAGTCTCTTTAAAATATAGCTGTGAAATAAATCGTGTTAATGAACTTTGCATAACTAAAGCTGATGTATTAAATAATCTCTCAGAAATCAAAGTATGCAAAAGCTATAATTCAAAAAAATATGAGGAAGTAAATTTTAGTGATAGTGACATTTTGGATTCATTGTCTTTAGACGATAATGACTTTGAGCTATTTTCAAGTTGGGGAGAAATTAAAGACTTAAGTAATTTTGAAAACTTACCTGAAAATCTTAAAAAATTTATTTCATATATTGAAGACTACTTAAGTATTCCAATTAAAATTATTTCATTAGGTCCTGAAAGAAATCAAACAATTATTAGGTAATTTAAGATTTAGTTAAAAGTTTCTGATCTGTAATATTTTTTATTTCTTCTTGTAGTTTTTTAATTGCTTTATTTTCTATTTGCCTAACCCTTTCTCTACTTATTGAATATTTCTGGCTAAGGTCTTCTAATGTTTTAGGCTCTTCATCTAACCGTCTTGCAGTTAAAATTTCTATTTCTCTTGGTTCAAGTTTTGTTACAGCCTGATTATAAAGCGCTTTTCTTTTTTTTAATTCATCACTTTGTTCAACTTTTGAGACAGTATCAATTGTATCATCTTCTACTTGATCAATCCATTCTGAGTCATTTTCATCATTTAAGGGGGTGTTTAATGAAAAATCTTGATTAAATACCCTTCCTTCCATTTGCTTAACCTCTTCTTCAGTTACTCCAAGATCATTAGAAATAGATTTAATCTGATCATTAGTGAGGTAACCATCTTCATAATTTTTAATTTGATTTCTAAGTCTTCGAAGATTAAAAAAAAGTTTTTTTTGGGCTGCAGTAGTTCCTATTTTAACAAGAGACCAACTATGTAAGACATACTCCTGAATAGAAGCTCTAATCCACCATATAGCATAAGTAGCTAACCTAAAACCTTTTTCAGGATCAAATTTTCTTATTGCTTGAATAAGTCCTAAATTACCCTCAGAAATTAAATCAAATAATGGTAACCCATAACCTTTATAGCCCATAGCTATTTTTGCAACTAGTCTTAAATGACTTGTCACAAGTTTTTGAGCAGCTCTTGTATCACCATTTTTAAGCCAATCTATCGCAAGCCTTTTTTCCTCTTCATCTGTCAAAATAGGAAACTGATTAATTTTTTTTAAATAGGGATAAACATCATTTTCAGAGGTAATAACAGGTAGTAAATTTTTATTTTCAATAGTCATTGCAAATTTGCTTTTAAATCTCTCATGTCATCAGGTAAATCACAAGTTATTTTAATATGTTTTTCTATAATTGGATGATTAAATTCTATTTTATGGGAGTGTAATGCTTGTCGTGGAAATAATAAAATACAATCCTTTTGACTAGTACCCATATTTGTTAATCGAAATTTTTCCTCTTTGTTTAGCTTATAATCTTTATCACCAACAATTGGTAATCCCAAACTCAAAAGATGAACTCTAATTTGATGAGTTCTACCAGTTATAATTTCACAATTTAGAAGACTAATTGAGCCGTGAAAAGTTTTTACATTAGAAACTTTTGTGATCGCTTGCTTTCCAAGATTATCAGATACATTAAATTTTGTCCTTTGAATTTTATTCCTGGATATATTTTTATTGATTTCAACTTGTCTTTGATTCAGTACACCATATGTAAAAGCTAAATAATTTTTTTTTATATTTCTTTTTTTAAACATTTCCTTAAATTTATTTTTTGAATTATGATTTTTAGTAATTACTATTACGCCACTTGTATCTTTATCAAGACGATGAACAATCCCCTCCTTTAAATACTCGTTATCGTCTATTGTAAATTGGTCTTTAAGACTTTCCTGTAAGTTAGGGCTATTATCTAATCCATTTTTTTTATGTGTTAAAAGCCCAGTGGGTTTATTTAATATTGCTATATAGCTATCCTCGTATAATATTTCTATTTTAAATTCTTTGTAATTATAAGATTTAATCATTGGATATATGTTAAAAAAAAAAATTCTAATTAGTTTAGTTATAATTCAAGGCTTATTAATAATTGCAGGGATAATAGCAATTATTTTTGGTGTTTTCTATAAAATGAGTAATAACGATAATAAAACGATTATTATGAATAAAAATATTGGCTTAAATGATGTTTATTTGATCAATGAAAATCAATATCAACAAAAATTAGTTAAAGATAACAAAGCAATTTTTCAAATTATAGATATTGAAACAAATAAAGTATTGAAAGAAATAGTTATTGAAAAAGATTAAATATATTGTGATTGCAGGATCTTCAGGTGGTCATATCTTACCTGCATTAGCGTATATAAATAACTTAAGTCTTGTGAAAGATCCAAAAAGTATTCTTTTTGTCACGAACGAAATAGGAAAAAATTATTTAGAAAAAATTGAAAGTAATAAAATAAATAAAATTATTTTAAAATCTAAAAATAAATTTTTTTTTATTCTTAATTTATTATTAAAAGTATCCTTTGTATTTTTGTCTAACAGAAAAATAATTTTGATGGGTTTTGGTGGCTTTATTACAACTCCTGTTTTGATAATTTCAAAATTATTTAATATTTTTCTTCTATGTTTTAATAAAATTTATATTCATGAGCAAAATGTAATATATGGATTAGCAAATAAAATAAACTATTTTATAGCTAAAAATGCTTTTATTTCATTTCCAAAAGACAATATGCGTAGTAAAGAAATATTTGTTGGTAATTTTTTTATTAATAGAAATAAATTTAGAGAAAAACTCGATCATAACTTTATAAATGTTTTGCTAATAGGTGGAAGTGCTGGTTCATTAGACTTGAATAATATGATGCTAAAAGAAATAACAAATCTTAACAGGGCATATTTAAAAAACATTAAATTCTTTATTCAAATACCTGAGTCTCATATAAATGTTTTAAAAAAAAAGTATTTAGATCTTGTAGATAATAATTGTAAATTCTTTTCTTTTAAAGATGATTTGAATCCGCAGGAATACGATATAATACTTTCAAGATCTGGTTCAGGTTCTATAAATGAAATCTTGTATTATACTAATAATGTCCATTTTACTCCTCATTTAATATCAAGAGATCAACACCAAAAATTTAACTTAGACTATTTTCTCTCTCATGATATGAGTCAAAAAAATTTTTACATTCCAAATAAGAAAAACTTAATTAGTCAATTTTATTTTAATCCACTTATCAATCCTCATTCTATTAAAAAAATCATTTGTTATATTACAAGATGAAGTTCTCAGATCTATCTTCAATCAAAGTACATATTATAGGTATAAATGGCATCGGTATGAGTGCTCTGGCTATTTACTTAAAAAAAAACAAAGTGGATATCACAGGTAGTGATATTACTTACAACGCAAATACTATTAACTTAGAAAAATATAAAATTCCTGTTTATATTGGTCACAAAATCTCAAATATAAAAGATAGAGAGGTAATATTTTATTCCACTGCTATTAAAAATAATCCTGAAATTAAAGAGGCCAAAAAAAATAAAATACCATGTTATAATAGATCCAAACTTCTCCAACTTATTTGTAGAGATAAATTCACAATTGTAGTATCTGGCTCACACGGAAAAACTTCAACCACATCTTTTTTAGGGCATTTATTAGTTTGTGCTGGTCTAAATCCAACTGTTATTTCTGGGGGAGTTATGCAAAATTTTGGTCAAAATATTTACCTTACTAATAGTAAATATGTTGTGGTTGAAGCAGATGAAAGTGATGGAACAGTATTTAAGTTAAGTCCAAAATATTTAATATATTTAAATGTCGATAGAGAGCATATAGATTTTTATAAATCATATTCAAATTTTAAATCAAAAATAGAAAAATATATTTACATACAAAGTCAAAAAGACTCTAAAATTTTTATTAATAATGATGATCATTTTTTATCCTCATTAAAAAAATATTCTGGAAATATAAAAACGTTTGGTTCAAATTCGAATGCAAATTATAGCTACAAATTAATAAATTTGACAAATAAAAAGTCATATTTTAATTTTTTAAAAGGCAAAAAAATTTTATTTAAAAATTTATCCACTAATTTATTAGGAGAACACAATGTCCAAAATTTAACTGCAGTCCTCTCTATTATAGACGACTTGGGATATAAAATAAAAAAATCACATATACTTAGTTTTAAAGGAACAAAAAGAAGAATGAATATTCTTGGTAAATTAAAAAAAACAATATTTATTGATGATTATGCACATCATCCTACTGAAATAGAAAAGTTAATTAATGTCATATCTTTATATAAAAAAAAGAATATTTTTTTAATCATAGAACCACATAGATATTCAAGATTAAATGATTTATATAACGAATATTTAAGCGTATTAAAAAATATAAATAATTTGATTATATTAAAAACTTATGAGGCTGGAGAAAACTATAAGAAGGGTATGAAAAATTCAAAAAACTTAGTTAATGATTTGAATGTTTTAAATAATCAAAAAACTAAATATATTGATAATTATAGTGATTTATTTAGTTTATTAGATCAATATGTGAAAAATAAAAAAGAAAATATAATTATTTCTGCTGGAGCAGGTGAAATTTCAAACCAAATCCGTTTTTTTTATGACTCTAAAAAATAAAAATTTAGTTACCAATTATTCATCAGCAAAATTTTCATGGCTGAAATCTGGAGGTAATATTAGCCATCTCTATAAAGTGCATAATCAAGTCGAATTAAATAAGTTATTTAGTCAAAATTGTATCAAAGCAAAATCATTTCTAGTGATAGGTAATTTATCAAATACATTAATTAAAGACGATGGTTTTAATGGAATAGGTGTAAAGCTTTTAGGAGATTTTACAGATGTTCAAATAAATTCTGATCACATGTTAGTTGGTGCTGCAGTTTTAGATAATTACTTTTCTAAATTCTGTTATCAAAAATCTATAGCTGGTTATGAGTTTTTATATACAATTCCAGGCTCAATTGGAGGAAATATATTTATGAATGCAGGCTGTTACAATCAAGAAATTAAAGATAAATTAATTAGTGTTATTTATTATGACATAAATCAGAACAAAATATTTGAAAAAAGTATTAATGATTTAAATTTTGATTACCGAAAGGGTTTTCAAAAAAATAATTCTATAATTTTATATGGAAAATTTAAAATTTCATATAAAGATCAAGACCATATTAAAAGTTTAATGCAAGAGTACGACATAATTAGAAAAGAAACACAACCCCAGAAAGTGAATTGCTGCGGTAGTATTTTTAAAAACCCAAAAAATCAAAGTGCATGGAAACTTATAAAGTCCTCTATAGATGAGAGTTTCTATGATGGACCAGTAAAATTATCTAAAACGCATTCTAACTTTTTTGAAAATGATCCTAATATAAGTGCTAATAGTATTAGTTCATTTATTTCCAAAATCCAAAAAAGAGTAAAAGAAAAACATAATATATTACTTGAAAAAGAATTAATAATTATAGATTGATAGATAAAAAAAATAAATATCATAAAATTGTTGTAGTTGCTGGTGGATGGTCAGACGAAAGAGAAATATCTCTTATGTCAGGGAAAAATGTTTATTCTTGCCTTCGAAAAAATAAATTTAACGTAAAGTTTTTTAATTTAAAAAAAAATAATATTGAGGAAATTTTACTTTACAGGCCCGACATTATATTCAATTCTCTTCACGGGGAATATGGAGAAGATGGAGGATTAAATTCACTAGCAAATAAAAATAATATTGTTATTTCACATTCTAGTGCTATTTCATCCGCTCTATGTTTTAATAAGCGTTTATTAAAAAAATTTCTAAAAAAAGAGATTAATATTTTATCACCTAAAGAGGTAATTAATGAAAATCAAGTTAAATTTCCTGTAATATTGAAGCCAAATTGGGGAGGTTCCTCAAAAGGTATCAAATTTTTAAAAAATAAAGAAGACCTTAAAAAGAAAATTAATAATCCTAAATATTTAATTGAGGAAATTATTTATGGTAAAGAGCTAACAGTCACTGTTATTGAAAATAATAAGAAAATTGAGGCACTAGGAGTCACAGAAATTGAATTCAAAAATAAGCATTATGACTACAAAGCAAAATATAGAAAAAATGAAAGCCTTCATTTTTTACCAGCACGTATTCCTAACTCTCATTATAAATTTTTAATTAAAATTTCAAAAGAAATATTTCGTGTTTGTAATTGTAAAGGAATTGCAAGAATAGATTACATAATGAGTAAAAAAAATGGAAAAATATTTTTTTTAGAAATGAATACTCATCCTGGATTAACTAAATTATCACTTGCACCTGAGCAAGCTAAATATCAAGGACTT
>CACMUL010000005.1 GCA_902616855.1 uncultured Alphaproteobacteria bacterium
TTTCAATAGATTGTCTATGAAAAAAAACAGAATAATGTATAAAAATAAACTTATTTAGCATTATGAAACAAATTAAGAAAATATTAATTGCTAACAGAAGTGAAATTGCAATTAGAATATCTCGTGCAGCAACTGAACTGGGCTTTAGGACAGTATCCATTTACTCGTACGAGGATCGTTTTGCATTGCACCGCTTCAAAACAGACGAAAGCTATCTTGTTGGATCAGGATTAGGTCCTATTCAGGCTTACCTAGATTACAAAGGTATCGTACAAATTGCTGTTAATTCAGGTTGTGATGCCATCCATCCAGGATACGGCTTCTTATCTGAAAACCCAGAATTTGCTGATGAATGTGCAAAACATAATATTATTTTTGTTGGACCCTCTCCAAAGATTATGCGATCACTTGGAAATAAAGTAGAAGCTAAAAAAACTGCAGGCAAAGCTAAAGTACCAACCATACCTTCTACAGGACCCTTACCAAAAGATTTAAAACAATGTAAAGATCTTGCAAAAAAAATCGGTTATCCAATTATGCTCAAAGCATCCTGGGGTGGCGGCGGTCGTGGAATGCGAGTGATCAGAAAAGAAACAGAATTAGAAAATCAAATAAACACCGCTAGGAGAGAAGCTAAAAGTGCCTTTGGAAAAGATGATGTATTTTTTGAAAAGTTAATCGAGAAAGCTTTTCATGTTGAAGTTCAGATAATTGGCGATACGCATGGCAATATAGTTCACCTTTTTGAAAGAGATTGTTCTCTTCAAAGACGACATCAAAAGGTAGTAGAAAGAGCTCCTGCTGCCTACTTATCTGACAAAGAGAGAAATGAGATTTGTAACGCAGGTGTTAGAATAGGAAAACAAGTTAATTATTCATGTGCGGGAACTGTAGAGTTCTTAATGGATGCTAAATCTAGAGATTTCTTTTTCATTGAAGTTAATCCAAGAGTTCAAGTAGAACACACTGTAACGGAAGAAATTACTGGTATTGATATAGTAAAAGCTCAGTTCCTCTTAGCAGCTGGTGCTAAAATTGGAGATGATATATGTGGTGTGCCAACTCAAAAAGACATTCATATGAAAGGACATGCTATCCAATCAAGGGTTACAACAGAAGATGCCGCTAATGATTTTGCTCCAGATTACGGTAAAATTAATGTTTATAGATCTGCAAGTGGCTTGGGAATAAGACTAGATGCTGGAACTGCATCTACTGGTACGGTTATTACCCCTTATTATGACTCTCTTTTAGTCAAAGTAACTGCAAAAGGCCAAACTCCTATTGAAGCAAAGAGACGAATGAATAGAGCATTGAGTGAATTTCGCGTCAGAGGTGTAAAAACAAATATACCTTTTTTATTAAAGTTAATTAACCACAAAGGTTTCGATGTTTTCAAATACCACACAAAATTTATAGATAGTGAAAAAAGTTTATATCAATTCTCTGGTCGAAAAGATAGGGCAACCAAAACATTAAACTTCTTAGCTGAGGTTATTGTCAACGGTAACCCAGAAGTCGCTAATAGACCAAAATTAAGAGAGACAACACCAGCAAAACTCTCAGATTATGGAATATCTAGATCAAAAAAAGCTCAAGAGACTGTCAATAAAACATATAAACAAATTTTAGATACTAATGGTCCATCTGCTGTTGCTGAGACTGTGCTAAAAGAAAAACAATTATTGATTACAGATACTACCTTTAGAGACGCTCATCAATCTTTGATTGCAACTCGAATGAGAACACAAGATATGTTAGGCATAACTGACCTATATGAAGAAAGACTTAAAAATTTATTCTCAGTTGAGTGTTGGGGTGGTGCAACTTTTGATGTTGCATTAAGATTTTTAAAAGAGGACCCATGGGAACGTCTAGAAAAGTTGCGTGAACAAATGCCCTCAGCCCTATTACAAATGTTATTCAGAGGATCGAATGCTCTTGGATATACAAACTATCCTGATAATGTTTTAAGAAGGTTTATACAACTTTCCGCTCAGTCTGGAATTGACGTATTTAGAATATTTGATGCACTAAACTGGATTGAAAATATGAGAGTCTCTATTGACGAAGTATTAAAATCTGGAAAAATCTGTGAAGCTTCTATTTGTTACTCTGGTGATTTATCGTCTCCTGCAGAGAAAAAATATACACTTGATTATTACTTAAAAATGGCGCAAAAACTTGAGAAAATGGGAGTTCACTTTCTTGCAATCAAAGATATGGCAGGTTTGTGTAAACCCAAGGCAGCAAAAATTTTATTCAAAGAATTAAAAAAAAGTATAAAAATTCCAATCCATTTCCATACTCACGATACAAGTGGAAATGGTGTTGCAACATTGCTTAATGCCTCGGAAGCAGGGGTAGATATTGTTGACGTAGCAATTGACTCTTGGTCTGGCTTCACATCGCAACCTAGTTTTGGTGCAGTTTTAGAGTCCCTTGATGGCAATAAAAGAGATCCAAAAATTTCTTCTGCTGTTGTCAGGACTGCTGCAAATTATTGGGAAGGTGTTAGAAAACAATACCAACCTTTCGAAAGCAAAACTCGCACTAGTATGTCAGAGGTATATTTACATCAGATGCCAGGTGGTCAATACACTAATCTAAGAGAGCAAGCAAGGTCAATGGGCATTACAGACGAGAGATGGCCAGAACTTGCATCAATGTATGCCGAAGTGAACAAAATATTTGGCGATGTAATTAAAGTTACACCTATATCTAAGGTTGTTGGTGATATGGCAATTTATATGTTGGCAAATAATATTCAAATTCAAGATGTTTTAGACCCTAAAAAGGATGTTGGTTTTCCTGCATCAGTCATCGAATTCTTTAGTGGCCGATTAGGTCAACCATACAAAGGTTTCCCAAAAGCACTTCAAAAGAAAATTTTAAAAGGAAAAAAACCAATTAATTATAGATTTGGATCAAAGCTACCCTCATTAAAAATTAAAAATAGAACGAAGGAATTGGAAAAGAAGTATAGTGAGACTATTTCAGAGAAAGATACAATTTCACAAATATTTTTTCCTGAGGTTTTCGATGAGTATATAAAACACAAAAAGAAATTTGGTAATACTAGTGTTATCCCAACATCAAACTATTTCTTTGGGATGAACACAGGGGAAGAGATATATGTTTCTATAGAACCTGGTAAAACACTTATAATAAGATATTTCACTTTAAGCGAGCCAAACGAAAAAGGTTACAGAACAGTATATTTTGAATTGAATGGCCAGGCCAGATCAGTTGACATAAAGGATAATTCTATTGCAGTTGACGATTTAGCTAAAGAAATTGCTGATCCTAGCAACAAAGATCATGTTGCGGCCCCAATACCCGGTTTACTTGTAGACGTTGCTGTTACTGAGGGAATAAAAGTGCCAAAGGGCGCTAAATTATGCACTATTGAGGCCATGAAAATGGAAACAGTTATTTACGCAGACCAACCTGGAATAGTTGAGAGACTTTGCGTAAAAGCTGGCGAAAATATTGAGGCTCAGCAACTTTTATTAATTATAAAATAATTTTTCTCTCAATAATATGATAACAATTTACCGTGGTTAAAAAGATTATAACTGCCAAACACAGAGGATTTTGTGCTGGAGTTGAGAGAGCCGTTGAAATGGTCGAAAAAAGCCTTTTGAAATATGGAGCTCCAGTTTATGTCCGTCATGAGATTGTTCATAATAAATTTGTTGTCAATAATTTGAGAGAAAAAGGCGTTGTATTTGTAGACTCGCTAGAAGAAATTCCTAAAAATACAAAACAACCAGTAATTTTTTCTGCACACGGTGTTGCAAAAAGAGTAATTAACAAAGCAAAAGATTATAATCTATTATTTTATGATGCCATCTGCCCATTAGTCAGTAAGATTCATAAAGAAATAATTCAATTAGAAAAAAACGAATATAAGATAATTATGATCGGCCATGAACATCACCCTGAAGTTGACGGGACAGCTGGACAGCTGAAGGATATTAGCAATTTAACTTTAGTTCAAAAAATTGAAGATGTTGAGAAACTATATTTTCCTTCAAATCAAAAACTTGCCTACATAACACAAACAACTTTATCGGTTTTTGATACACAAAGTATTGTTGATGCTTTAGAAAAAAAATTTCCATCAATTCTAGCTCCTAAAAAATCTGATATTTGCTATGCAACTTCAAATAGACAATTATCTGTACAAGAAATGTCTAAAAATGTTGATGCTTTTTATGTGATTGGTGCCCACAATAGCTCCAATTCAATTAGGCTAGTTGAAACTGCTAAAAGATTTGGTTGTAAACATAGTGAACTAGTTGAAAATATAAACAACTTTGATTATTCAAATTTATCAGAATTTAATACCATAGGTTTGACAGCTAGTGCATCTGCTCCTGAAGAACAATTAAATTTATTCATTGATCAAATAAAAAAAGTTTACTCAATAGAAGTTTTAAATTTTAAAGAGGACGAAAACATCACCTTTAAAATACCTAATTTTCTCAATTAAATTTTCTTCTATAAAAGATATCTACTAAAGTCATATGGGGAAGAGTTAATGCTGCTAATCCAATAAACAGTGTCTTTATAAAAGACTCATCAAAAGAAAAACTCTTATGAAGATAGATAATTGCTAAGCTGCCGCCAACCCACGTTAAGATAGTAAAAGAGATGGTAGTTATAGTTATAAATTTGTTATTTGATAGATATTTTGATGTATCTTTTAATATTGATTTAACATGTTTAAAAGTATGAATGAAACAAAAATAGATAGAAAATGCCACGAGCGGTTCTGTTAAAAATATTATCAATAAAATAATAGACATTTCTAAAATCCCCCATCTTAATTTTGTAAATTTAATTGCCAAATATGCATATCTAATCAAAAGAAAAAAATAACAAATGTAAACAATATACAGATATTCTTGAAATTGATTAAAAGATAGATTTGATAAAAAAGTAAATATCTCAAATGTATCGTTAGTGTGAAAAAAAATAATCCCAAATACAATATTTAAACCATGGGTTAAAGAAACTGACCATTTATATTTCTTCAAGCCTAGATAGGACCAATCACATAATCCAAAATGAACGATACTCATTAAAATGAATAAAATTAAAGCAATTACGGAAAAGTAAATCCAAAATATAATCACTGCGGCAGAAATAATTAAATATAAGAATACAAATATAAAAAAATCTTTTCTTGTCTTATACCCTAACAGTGCAGCGACAGCTCCGTCAAATGAACCATGCGGCACACCTATAAATGACACCATGCAAAGAGCAAGTAAAGATATAAAGCTTAATTCATACATTTAATTACGAATGGTGCTTAAGGCACTTTTTATAAATTTAATTTTTGGCATTGACATAATGACCTTTAATTTTGTTCGAAAACCAGCTATGCCCATCATAAATGATGCAAATTCGTTGCCATTTAAATAGTAAGCCATATTAATAAAAACTTTTTCTGTTCCACTACTATTTTTCAGATAATTCACAAATACTTTATCCATCCATTTATCAAAATATGAGTGATGAGCTTTATTAATATTTTTAAAATTTAACATTATGTTTTTTAGAAAAAAGGAAAAAGCATACCCTGTTGATATTTTGGTGGCACCACCTCTTGAACCGATATTAATATAATTTTCACTTGATTTGTTTTCAATATCATACATTGGCAACGCCCCTTTTTCTTCATCAACTATTTTATATTCAGATAAATTTAATTTTGTCTCAATGTATTTTAATATCTGTTTCTGATACCAATCATCCTCTTGGATTTCCGAAGAAAAAACTGTTGACTCAACTAATATTTTATTTTCATCTATTGGTAAACAATACATAAAATGTAATCCCATTTTTTGTTCAACGCGAAAATCCATTAAGGTCACACTGTCACTATTCATTATTTGTTTAGTTTCTATTAGGTATCCAAAAAAATGCTGTTTTACTTTATCATTTTCTAATTTCGGTGTACGAGAGTCATAAATTTTCTTGGCAAAAATTTTCTCACCATTCTCTAGCTTGATTTCATAGTATTCTTTTAAATTCGTGATATTTTGAACATTAAACTCTTTAATTGATAAGTTTTCTAAACCTTTTAAGCAATAATTTTTCCAATCTTGGTATCTTATAGTGCAATAAGGTAAATCCTTAGTTTCATGTTTTATATGATTATTAGTTAAATAAAAGTTCCAACAAAACCATTTTTTTTGTGCAAGACTATCAAAATCTTTCATCCAATCTGTCAGCCAAAATGCAAAAAAATTATTTCTTTTGCTATGATAATTTTTATCAATGCCAATTAAACTAACACTTGTTCCATTATACTTTAATTTTGCAGTAGCAAGGGCACTGGCACCCATGCCCAAAAATGCTACATCATATATTTTCATTTTTAAAAGAGTCCCTAATTGGCTTGTAGGATTTAAAAATATTTTTTAAAAATAAAAATTCAGGTATAGAAATTATCGTAATCCATAACTTTTCTAATTTGTTTAAATAAGTTCTTTCAAGATTGTACACATAACCACTACCTTTAATCTTTTCCCCAATCCCTTTGTAAATTTTTGCTGCAAAAAATATTGCTAGTCTGGTTCTAAGAGGAATAAATTTCATACCAGAAAAACCATTCGCATAGAATTTATCAGAGAGTTCAATTAAATTTTTAATGGATAATTCAATAAATTTTTTTTTTTGATCATCTAACTTATTATCCATCAGGTCACTTATTGAGACTTGTCCTAACCATTCTTTTGGTAGATATAACCTATTCATTTTTGCATCCTCGTAAACATCTCTTGCAATATTTGTTAGTTGCATAGCAATTCCTAAATCAATAGCATGCTTTCTTGCTTCAGCGTCTTTGGTATTAATTATTGGTAACATCATCAAACCCACTGTTCCAGCAACCTTGTATGAGTAATCTATTAATTCTTTCTCATCTGTAACTCTGACGTTCTGCTGATCGCTGATCAAACCATCTATTAGATCCTTTAAAATACTAAGGTTAATATTATTTTTTTTAAAAAAGATATTTATCTCAGAGCTCTCATTCTCTTTTATTTGATTAAATATATTTTTTATTTGAGAAGAGGTATCTAACTTCGAATTATCTGCCACATCATCTAGATATCGACATATGCTATAGAGCCTTGAAGCTGCAATTCTATTTTTTTTGGGTAAAAAAAAACTTGCCCAATAAAAACTTTTACCTTCCGATTTAATGCTATAGGTATTTGTTTTAAATGATGTCACCTTAATGACTAACTTTGAAATCCTTAATTATAAGCTTCTCTATTACCTTAGCAGAGCACAATACGCCAGGTATTCCGGCACCTGGATGTGATCCCGCAGCTGAAAAATATAAATTTGGTATTTTCTTATCTTTGTTGTGATAGCGAAACCATGCAGATTGAGAAAAGATTGGTGCCACGGAAAATCCAGCTCCATATTTTGATCTATAATCATTTTTAAAATCCTCAGGAGTCATCCAGAATTCTGCCTCAATGTTTTCTTTTAGTCCTGGCATAATAGTTTTATCTAGTGCTTCAACTATTCTATCCTTAAGTTTTGGACCCTCTGAATTCCATTGAACATTTCCTTGAAGATTAGGAACAGGGCATAAAACATAAAAACTATCACATCCTTCTGGTGCAAAAGTATCATCTGTTGCTGTTGGACGATGAAGATAAAGTGAAAAATCCTCAGTCAAAATCTTTTTCTCAAAAATATCGTGAAGGAGCTCTTTATATCTTTCAGACATCCAAATAGTGTGGTGAGCGACATCAGAGAATTTTTTCTTCGATCCAAAAAAAAGAACATAAAGGCCCATAGAGTAATGTGTAAATTTCTTAGGTTTGAGAAGGCTATCCCTGGAGTATTCTGATGGTAACATTTCACTGTAAACTGTAGGGGGATCTGCATTACAAATCACAAGATCCGCAGGTATTTTTTTTCCGTTATTAAGCACCACGTTTTCTGCTTTACCATTTATAATGGTAATTTGCTCTACATCGGTTTCTTTATTAATAGAAATACCCTGTCTTAACATTAAATTTTCTAACTCTCTCACAATTTTACCTGTGCCTCCCATGCAAAAGTACACCCCCCACTTTCTTTCAAGATAGTGTATTAATGCATATATAGATGTTGTAGTGAACGGATTGCCCCCAACTAATAAAGGATGTATCGAAAATGCCTTACGCAGATACTTATTTTTTAATTTACTATTTACCAATTGACTAACTGTTAAATAACTTTTGAGTTTTATTAACGATGGTATTTGCTTTGCCATTTCCCAAAAGGAAATAAATGGCTTGTCCGATAACTTTTCGAAACCTATCTCAAAAATATCTTTTGAAGTTTTTAATAATTTGTCATACCCATCAACATCATTTTCATCAAATTTTCTTATTTCGTTATTTGTATCTTCGATAGATGGTCGATAATCAAAAGTTTTTCCGTTGTGAAAGTAAAATCTGTACCAAGGATCTAAGGATTTAAAATTTAAGTAATCTTTTAAGTTTTCACCAAATAATTCAAAAAGTTCTTCAAATAAAAAGGGCGCTGTTATAACAGTTGGTCCAGCATCGTGTCTGTAACCATCTTTTTCGAAAACTCTCGCTCTTCCGCCAAGCATGTTAAGTCTCTCAATCAGCGTGACATCAAAACCAAGTTTTCTGCACCTTAAGGCAGCAGCTAGTCCTCCAAAGCCCCCACCAATAACTACAACTCTCTTACTCAAGATAATTAAATTATATGAAATTTAGACAAAAAAAAACCAGGCAAGTTATCCTTGCCTGGTTTAAATAGGTTATAAAGCTTTATTAAGCTTTTTTGCCTGAAGATGCTACAGCAGCAGCCCAAATAACTGCGACAAAAGCAATCTTATTCACAACATCAGCAACGTTATAGATAACGTTTAGAGTTACAGCATCAGCTCCTCCAGTTAAGTAACCGAAGAAATATCCTAATGGATAAATTGCCCATCCAACTGTAACGATCCATCTCATTGTGTTGAAAGCTGTTTGAACAGCTGCAGGACATTTGTCAGCAGCAGCTTTACCAGCTTCACCAGCAAAAATTTCATATAAAATGTATGCCCAACCAGCTAGACCTACAATGAATCCTGCCCATGCGTTGATGAAGCCAGCTTCACCAGCATAACCAGCAACAAGCATCACTAAAGTACCGATTAACAGTCTCCAGAAAATACCAGCTGACACTGCAGCAACTGCAGCAAGGATAATGTAGAATTCAATCATCTGTAATGGAACAGTGATTAACCAGTCAACATATCTATAAACAGTAGGTGTATCACCTGTTGTTACCCATACTTCTCTCATATAGAAGTAGTGTACTGCGGCAACTAGACAAACAAGACCACCAAGTGCAAGAGATGTCTTCCACTTACCTGATACGTTGTTAGTTTCTAGGAAAAAGAATGCAGTAGCGGCAACCATACACATTGAGATAACCCAAAAAGATATCCCAACAAAGTCGTCTGGCGCTAAGCCAACGCTTGCAGAAGCTATTCCTGGCAGTGCTACTAGAGCAGCTGTTGGGATAGCCATAGATTTTAAAAACTTAATCATTGAGTACTCCTTTTCTTAAGTTCTAAAACTTATAACAGAATCCTAAATTTAAGGATTTGTTAATTTCAGGGGATTATAGGTATAAATTGCAAAAAAAAAATACCTAATATGACTTTTATTAGTATATTTTGGGAGTATAGTGGGTAAAAAAATGGCTATTTTTCAAGATAGTGTACTGTTTAATGGGTTTTTATTCTTTTTATCCACACTATTGCTATGGATAATACTGAAATTCAATAAAAGCAACATAAATAACAAAAAAACTAAGAAAATCATTAATTTCTTTGTTTACCTTGTTTTTATAGGCGTAATTATATTCATTTTCGATAATCACACCTCTCATTACTTGGATAACTTGTAATTAAATGAAAATAAGTGAAAACTTCGAGAAAAAGCAAATTAAATCATTTTCTTTGAATTTTGATAAAAAACTTATTAGACACATACAAGAATTAAAGTCACCCGATAAACGAATTAAGAAGGCAATGATTTATTTTGCCAAAACTGGTGGAAAGAGGATTAGACCTTTCTTGCTTTGTCGAATGGGTTATTATTTAGATATTAGGCCGAATATATTAGATGACTTTGCCCTTTCTATAGAATGTGTTCACCTGCACTCATTAATTCACGATGATTTACCGTCTATGGATAACGATGACTATAGAAGGGGTAAATTAACTGTGCATAAAAAATTTGATGAGGCCACTGCTGTTTTAGCTGGAGATATGTTTCAAGTTTTGTCAGTAAAAACGCTAGCAGAGTCAAAAAATCTGTCTGATAATCAGAAAATTAAATCAATACAGATGCTTTCAAAAGCTAATGGTTTGGAGGGTTTAATTGCTGGACAATCCATGGATATTTACATGAAAAAAAATTCAACAATAAAGGATATAGAGACAATGCATCTTTTAAAAACAGGTGCATTGTTCAGTTTATGTTTCAACCTTCTTCTAACTGTAAAAAAATTAAATTTAAATAAAAAAAGAGAGCTAAAAAAAATTGGAGATTCAATTGGAAAAATTTTTCAAGTTACTGATGATATGCTTGATAGATGGGGCAATGAGAAAAAAGTTGGAAAGAAAATTAAAAAAGACTCACAAAAAGCAAATTTTGCATATAAGCTTAATCGTACTGAATGTATTAAGTATTTAAAACTAATTCAAAATAGAAATTACAAAGCAATGCAAAATTTCTTTAATAAAAAGAGGGAACCCTTGCTATATATGTCGAGTCTTGTTAATTTTATCGTTAATCGTATTAAATGAATAATCATTTTTATAAATATGAAATAACACATAGCCAATGACAATAAATGAAAATGATTTAACGAATGCTCGTACTGCTTGGGGAGAGAGCATGATTGCAATTTCACAAGCTTATGAAAAAAAAGGTATTGATCAAGCTACTTTAGTTGCAAACGAAATGTTAGATAATCTTTATGGGTTTGAGTTAGGAGTAGTATTATTTAAACCAACTCTAAGTGGCGGTAATCAAACATTTCGATTAGACAAAGAGGGTGCACTTTCATACTTTGTTGGAAATAACCCAAAGTACCCAACAGATAGTGGTTTTGGAATTAAAGATTGGCTCGAAGTCAAATCAGAAACATCATCTGTGTTTATAGATCAA
The DNA here is from genome assembly GCA_902616855.1 of uncultured Alphaproteobacteria bacterium. Taxonomy (GTDB): domain Bacteria; phylum Pseudomonadota; class Alphaproteobacteria; order HIMB59; family HIMB59; genus HIMB59. The sequence continues at coordinate 11,223 of CACMUL010000005.1, forward strand.
AATGTAGCAATGTGGATGGGTTGGGTAACGTTGATAAACAAAGAAGGAACTTCTGTCAAAGTTGATAAGAGCTGGGGATATAAAAAAACCGAAAATGACATATTAAAAATAGTTTTGCATCACTCTTCACTTCCTTATAAAGCTTGAGTAACTATTTATTTTTAGAAAATCCGAAATTCATTTAACTTTTGTACATAAAGTAAGTTTTAAAATTCTTTTAATGTAACTTTAATTATCGTTAACTTTTACTATGTGCTCTATTGGTTTCCCCTTAATAGTAAACTGATCATGGAGATAGGAATGAACTGTAATTTTGATAGAGTTTTCTTTCAAATTAAAAAAACGTTGAGGTACGTGTACCCAGTCAGAATAAATTCTTGTGATTCTTATATCATTTATAAAAAGTTGCAAATATCCGGAGTTTGAAATATTTTCACCTCCAATTTCTGAGGGGTTTAAGTTGAAATTTTTTAAATCTATAAAAATATTGTAACCATCAATTTTATCTTTGATGACTGTTAAATTAATTGAAGGGTAAGGTTTATCAGCATCTATCTTATTTCCTGGATGATGAGCAAAACAATTTATTGAGAAAAAAAATATAAATATCACATACTTAAATTTCATAACTAATAATTATAATATTTATTATTAAACTAATATCTAACTTAAATATCACTACACAAATCTTTTGAGTATGTTTCAATAAACAAATTCTTTTTAAAATTGTAAATCGTAATATTTATTATTGTTTTATCTACAGATTTGTTTTGTATAAAGACTCTGCAATTATCAGTGTTATATCTGTGGAATTCATAAACACTCTCAATTTTTGAAAAATCAACTTTTCCATATTTTAAAATTAAATCATTTAGCGATTTATTTAAAAATAGTTCTACACCTTTGAAATGCTCAACAACTTCATTATTTTCCTCAACAATTTCCTCTACTTCAGGGGTATATATAATTTTAGGTACAGGCTCTGGTTTTATTACTTTCTCTTCTACATCAGTTATTTCACATCCTGTTGCTATAATCAGAAAAGAAATAAAAATAAAATATTTAGATAATTTAACTAAATTCATCAAACTCTTAAATCAATAAGAACACAAATTGCTCATGCAATTTCTATATTAAAAACAAAATAAGACAATCAAAACAAATCTCCTACATCCTTTTTTCATCTAAATATTTAGTTTATAATCTTCTTAGTGAGAATTAAATACGAGCAACCGTCTGTTTGTCATCAATCATATAAAAGTGTTCTAGGTCAAAGACCAATTTGGGATTGGAGGCACGATAAGCTGTTATGGGTGGATATTTACGAAAATAAAATAATTGAAACAGATCAAGATAATAACGAAGAGCGTCACTATTCAGTACAAGACGGTGTGACCAATATTCTTTTACAAGATAATAAAAATTATATAATGAGTTCATACGACTCTCTTTATTCAATTCATCCCTCATTATCTAAAAAACAGCTTCTTAAAAAGATCAATTTTGAAAGTCCAAATAATAGGATTAATGATGCAGACATAGATTTAAATGGACAAATTTGGATATCAACGATGGATATTCAGCAAAAGTTTCAGACTGGAAAAGTTATATGTCATGACTCCAATTTAAAACCAATTTACTCAGATAACTCCTATATTATTTCAAATGGACCAGTTTTTGACTACGAGAGAAACGTAGGTTATGTAACTGACTCTATAAAAAGAATTATTTATATTTTTTCTATTAATGATTTGTCAGGCAATGGAATAAATAAAAAAGTATTTCTTTCCATGAACAAAATCGATGGAAACCCAGATGGAATGACAGTTGATAAAAAGGGTAATTTATGGGTAGCAATGTGGGGAAGTGGCAAAGTTTGTTGTTTTGATAAAAAAGGCGCACTTAAATTAATTTTACAACTTCCTGTTTCAAAAGTAACAAGTTGCACATTTGGCGGGAAAAATCTCAATGAGCTTTTTATCACCACTGCATCAGTTGGTCTCAACGACATTGAAGCAGAAAGACAACCTCACGCAGGAAAACTATTTAAGTTTGTTACCCAAGAACAAGGTTATGCTTCAAATTGTTATAGATCTGAAAATATCCCCAATTTGTATCATTAAGTATGAAATTCAATCAATCTCAGATTAGTGAAATAATTCAAATGGCTTGGGATGATCAAACAGATTTTAGTCATATCAAAAAAATTTATGAAATTGATGAGGGTGATGTTAAAAAAATTATGAAAAAAAATATTAGACAAAAAAGTTATGAAATTTGGAGAAAGAGAATTTACCAAAGAAGTGCCCAAAAGACACAACTAAAAGGAAAAGATTATGTCTAAAGCGTTATTTGGAGCAGGATGTTTTTGGGGGCCTGAAAAAAAATTTTCTGAGATCAAAGGTGTGATTGAAACCCAAGTAGGTTACTCTCAAGGCTTAACAGATAAAACTTCATACGAAGAAGTTTGCAAAGGTAATACAAACCATGCAGAAGTCGTTTTCTTAAAATTTGATGAAAATCTTATTTCATATACCAACCTTGTAGAGTTTTTTTATCAAATTCATGATCCAACAACTTTAAATCAACAGGGCCCAGATCGAGGATCTCAATACCGATCATTGATAGGCTACTATGACGAAATTCAATGTGAAATAGCAAAGCAAATCACAGATAAGTTGAACGAAAGCCAATTTAATCAAAAAATTACTACGATTATAGAACCCGTAAAGAATTACTGTCCTGCTGAGGATTACCATCAAAAGTATATGGAAAAAAAATACTCTTTTTTAAATTTTTAAATTTTTATATCGGAGAGTAGGGATAAATTATTTTTGGGAACTTATAATTAGATTTTTTCTTATAATGCTTTTTAATAAAATAATTTGATTTCAATTTTGTTGGCGAAATAATTTTATTTTTAATAAAGCTAAATTCAGAAATTTTTTTTATTTTTTCTAATCCATTTCCTATTAAAAAATAGTTTTGACTAAATATATCCACAAGATTTGAGTCAATTTTTAAAGTTTTTGTCTTTCCAATTAATCTCCCTGATGTATCAATCTGTTGAATAGCTAAATCTTTTCTATTTGTGTCAATCACACACAAGACATTTTTAGTAAGTTTTTTGTTAATACCTAAAAAGAAATGCTCAAAGATAGAATAACCCACAATTTCTACTTTATGATCTATAAAAAAGCCTTTCATAAGTGAGTGGCAATTTCTTATTGCTGTAAAGCGTGCTGGTCCATAATTTAGATGTAATTTTTTGATATGATCAGCCTTTATTTTTGTTTTAGTTACTAAGTTTTGTAGCAATTCCGATAATATTTTTTCATGTCCATACTCACTTTTTACAGTTTTATCCCAAATGATTTTTTCATTTTTAAATAAAGTAATTGAACAGTATGATAAAGAGCTATCGATGCCGATTTCAAAATTTTTTACTTTACTGATCATTTTTGTGTCAAATTTTACTTTTCCAATTAGTACATCCTATGCAACTAGTGTGAATGATACAATTCCAAATAATATTCTAATGTATCATCGATTTGGTGAAAATAAGTATCCCTCAACAAATATACGCGAAGAGCAATTAGTAAGTCATCTAGAGTATTTAAAGGATCAGGGGTTTAATTTTATTTTAGCTAGAGATCTTTTGTTTGATGATAAATTACAAAAAAAAACTATTTCAATAACTGTAGATGATGCTTATTTATCATTTTTTGAGGTGGGATTACCTATTTTTGAAAAGTATGAGATACCAGTCACTCTTTTTTTAAATACAGAAAACGTTGGTGGACAAAATTATATGAATTGGACTCAGCTTAAAAGTGTACTAAGTCGTGGTGTAGATATACAAAATCACACACACTCTCATTCAAGTTTATCTAGTCTTAGTGAAATTGAAATTGTAAATGAAATAGAAAAATCTCAGGACCTTATTTTTGAAAATTTAGGTATTACTCCAAATTTATTTGCTTATCCTTTTGGTGAAAATAGTACTATAGCTCAAAAAGTAGTTTCTCAGTATTTTGATGCAGCATTTGGACAACATTCAGGTGCCTTTTCAATTAATCAAAAATATTTTATTCCAAGATTCCCCCTAAATGAGAATTATGGATCTATTAATCGAATAAAAGATGCATCAAGTGTTTTACCTTTTAATAATGTGCTTATTGAACCTGGCAACCCTTATCAAAGTGAGCCTATCATTAGATATGCTTTAGATTTTAACGAGGACTCTTCCAACATAAATTGTTTTATAAGTGATTTTCAAGGATCATTTAATCCAACTATTACAAATCTTAATAATAAGTTATTAGTTGAACTTAATCGTTTACCTGTAAAAGGTAGACTTAGGTTTAATTGCACAAAAGTTAATAATGGTATTTTCTGGTTTGGTTATCAGTACTTAGTTAATTAAATTTAAATCGATCAAATTCTTGAAGATTATTTGTAGCAATGATTAGCTCTAATTTATCGACGTATTTATCGCCGATTTCAGCATAAGCTGCTAAATATTTTACTTTCATACTAATAGGGTCTGTGTATTTTATGCGCTCATCTATTCGTCTAATGACACGAAAATTGTAATAAGCTTGATGGGTATTAATATTAAACATATACGCCTCAACACTCTCTAATAAATTTTTAAATTTTAAAACTGCGTGAGTTTTATCTTCATCCCTGTCTTGAGGAATGATTCCTTTGTCCTCACTTGTAGTCCACTGACCATAAAGAGCATTACCCTCGGTTGCAAATCTAGACTGCCCCCAACCACTTTCAATAATTGCTTGTCCAAGAGCTAGTGACACTGGAATAATATTAATACGTTGTTTGAGTTTTCTAAAAAGTTTTGTGTTAATTTCGCTATAATCTAATTTATACTTTTTTGATAATCTAATAATCTCGTCAGTTTCGTTTTTGTTTAATTCTTTCCTCGCAAATTTTTTTTCTATATTAATTACCATTCTTCGTTCTTGCATGATTGAAGTATTCGTATTGTAAATCAATGGTAGTGTTACGAGGTAAAATAGTTTTTTCTTTGTTGGAACATCTTGTATTTCTGAAAAATCATCTGGTAATTCTGATATTATAGGAAGATGACCAATATTTTCTTGCGTTAAAATTTCAGGAATAAAATTATTTTTTTTATAATATTTATTTAAATCAACCCAATTATGAAATTCTCCTGCGTTAAGAGATGAATTTAATAAAAATCCAAAAAAAAAAAGTAAAAGACTAGACTTCAACGGGTCGTACTTCACGGACTTCAGGAATATAATGCTTTAGCATATTTTCAATTCCCATTTTTAAAGTTGCCGTTGAACTTGGACATCCCTGACAGGCCCCTTGCATTTGTAGAAATACAACTCCTTCATTATATTTGTCAAATATGATATCTCCACCGTCCATAGCAACAGCTGGTCTTACTTTACTATCTAGAAGTTCTTTGATCTTTTTTACAACATCACTGTCGTTCTCATCAATTGTATGTCCAGTTGATGCAGATTGCTCTGAGATAATAGGTTTGTTCATTGTAAAGTGCTCAATGATACAACCCAAAATTGCAGGTTTCATAAGCGTCCAATCATTATCTTTGCCTTTGGTTATAGTGATAAAGTCAGACCCAAAAAAAACACCCTCAACACCTTTAATATTGAACAAGTTCATTGCCAAAGGTGAATTTGAGGCAGACTCTTGGTTTTGATAGAACATAGTTCCGTCTTTCATGACCTCTTTACCTGGCAAAAACTTTAAGGTTGCAGGGTTAGGCGTTGGTTCAGTCTGTACGAACATTGCTAATAATATGTCTATAAAATTGGAAATTTCAAGCCAAAGTGTCTATCTAAAACCGACTATCTTATAGACTTCTTTGAGAATTGGGCCTGCAATTGTGGATGCTTTTTCGCTACCCATATCTAGGACTTTATTTAATTCGTCTTTATTATTGAGAAGATTTAATATCTCGGTTCTAATTGGTCCTATGACTTGAATTAATTTGTCTGCAAGGTCATTTTTAAGTTTTGAGTATTCCTTGCCAGCATAACTTACTAGAGTATTTTCAATACTTTCATTTGAACAAGCAGATAAAATATTGATTAAGTTTAAGCATTCAGGTTTATTTTGTAATTGATCCTTGTCATCAGGAATAAGGTCTGAGTCAGACTTAGCCTTTTTTATTTTTGAACTTATATCATCATCACTATCAGTTAATAAAATTCTAGAAAATTCAGATGCATCAGATTTTGACATCTTTTTAGTTCCATCTCGAAGGCTCATTACTCTTGTCGCATTACCATAAATAAGTGGTTCTGGCAGTGGAAAGAAGTCTACTTTAAAATCATTATTAAATTTTTGTGCAATGTCTCTTGACAGTTCTAAATGTTGTTTTTGATCATCACCCACTGGAACATGTGTTGCAAGGTAAGCAAGAATATCTGCAGCCATTAAGTTTGGATAAACCATTAAACCAACACTTACGTTTTCTTTATTCTTTCCAGCTTTATCTTTAAATTGTGTCATTCTATTAAGCCAACCAATTCGACTGACACAATTAAATACCCAAGCAAGCTGAGAGTGTTCTGCTACACTTGATTGTTGAAAAATAATTTGTTTTTTATAGTCCACTCCTGCTGCAATAAACGATGCTAATACCTCAAGTGTGTTTGAGCGAAGTTCAGCTGGATTTTGCTCAACAGTAATGGCGTGTTGGTCTACAACACAATAAATACATTCAAATTCTTTTTGAAGCCCTACAAAGTTTTTTATGGCACCAAGATAGTTACCTAAATGCAGGGTTCCTGTTGGTTGAACACCAGAAAAAACTCTTTTTTGGAAACTGCTCATATTCAAATATTATTAAAATTGATATCAGAATTATCTAATAATATCGAGGGACTAAAATTGACTAACATAAAAAACCTAAAAAATAGACATCAAATCCTTTTCAATTGATTTGAGTAATTTTTCATCTTTGATTTTTTGGTTATTGCTATTCGTTAATTGAAAAATATCGAAAACCTTTTCCCCGTATGTGGAAATTTTTGCTGATTGGACACTTATTTGTTTGTCATGAAATACTCCTAAAATATCCATTAATAATCCAGGCCTATCGCCAGATAATATTTGAAAAGTAGTGACTTGCTTACTCATATCGTTATCAATTGTAATTTGAGGATTTACAGCAAGTTTTTGTAGACCTTTGGTAAATGACCGTAAGGGTTTAAAATCTTTTTGATCAAGAGCACTCATTACATGTTTAGCTGCTCTTTTTTGTTCGCTTAAATCTAAAACACCTTTATTCAAAAAATTGGTTACCCAAAACACATCAATTACTTGATTGTTATTTAAAGATATTATTCTAGAACTAAGAATATTCGATTGAGAGTGTGTAAACCCCGAAACAATATCTTTTAAAATTCCTGGTCTATTTTTACTTGTGACAACAACAGCACTATATTCTTTATTTTCATAATTAAGAAAATTTACAGAGTTAATAACCTTTGCTTTTTTATTTCTTTGGTAAATTTTAAAAATATCGACGATCATTCTTGATGAAAAGGCTTCCCAGAATTGATTTGGAAATTCATTTATCGAATTTTTTATAAACTTTTTTAAATTAACATCAGATTTTTGTAATACTGATTTCTTTAAAGATACTTGAACAGAAGTAGAATAAGTTTTTGTGTCTAGACCTCTTTGCAGAAAATCTCTTGCATTATAAAATAAACTTCTAAGCAGGCTTATTCTCCATTCGTTTAGAACATTTGGTCCGACAGAGGCAATGTCACATAAAGTAAAAAGAAACAATGAGTTTATTTTTTCTTCTGTGTTTGCAATAGAAGTAAATTTAGCAATTGCCTCAGGACTTTGAGTGTCATTTTTAAAAGCTGTATCGCTCATTGCTAAATGATTTTCAACTAACCACAATGTCAATTCTTTCACTTCTTCTGATACAGGAAGTCTTTTTAGGACCTTTTTGGTCAACTCTGTTCCATAAACAGAATGATTTTTTGGCCCCTTCTTTCCAATGTCATGAAATAGTAAAGCGATGTGAAGGGCTTCTCTTGAGGATAACCTGCTATATATTTCATTATAAAAGGATTTTTGTCTTAGCTCATTTAGGTTGTGCAGTGTTAATAATAAGTGTTCGTCGGTGGTGTAGTGATGATAAATATCAAACTGCACTTGTCCCCAAACTCTGCCAAACTCAGGAAATATTTCGCTAAATAGCTGGGTATCATTAAAATCATGAAGGGCCTGTATAGGATTTTTTTTGGAGACGACAATATTTAAAAATGATTGGAGGTGCTGTTTATCTGTGGTTTTTTTTAAAACTTTTCTTTTTTCCTCGACGGTCTTTAAAAAGCGAGGATGAATGAGTAAATTATGTTCCAAGGATTTTTCAAAGACGTTTGCCCATTTTAGTTGAAGGTTTTTAGCGGTATTATTTTTTAAATTCAGAAAACCTTTTTCAATTATAAATTCTTTTTCTAATGATTTAGTTTTAGTGGGTTTTCTTTTATAAATTGTTTTGATTATTAAATCCTCTGGAAGCTTTGAATAAAAGGCTCTTAAGAGAGAATTAATTTTTGCAACATTCACAAACAAATCTTTCATAAAAATCTCCACTCCTTTTTCCTTCTTTTTATCTTTGTAAGAGAGTTTTTTTGAAACTTTTAATTGATTTTCAATAGATAGAACATCACCTTTGCTTTCGTTAAATAAATGAATAAATGCTCGAATGGTTAAGAGAAATTTCCAAGCATTCTTTAATTCTTTAATTTCCTCTTTGGTATAGATATTAACAGACGTTAAGTCTTCTAATTTATAAATGTTAAACATAAAGATCGATACCCACAGTATGGTATGAATATCTCTAAGACCCCCAATACCCTCTTTGATATTCGGCTCTAAATTACTTTTAATTCCTATTCGATAGTCATGTCTTTCAACCAACTCTATAAGCTTTAATTCGCTGAGCTTTAGGGGATTTTGTTTTCCAATTAAAATCTTAATGGACCGAACAAACTCACCGTATTGAATTTCATCACCAATGATAAATCGACTCTCAACAAATTTTGTAATTGTTTTTATATCTTTCTTAGAGTCGATTAATGCCTGTTTAATTGTTAAGAAAGATATTCCAACTTCTAATCCAATATCCCACAGTGTATTATTTAATTGAGTAATAAAATCTCTTATATTTTTATTAGATTTTTTATAAATAAATAGTAAGTCAACATCACTTTTTGGTGACAAGTCATGTCTGCCGTACCCACCTACAGCGATTAAAGAGAAATCTTCTATTGGATAAATATTATAAATTCCTTTAACTATTTCTTTTACAACTGTATCCACAAGATCTGTATGATTTTTATTAAAATAGAAGCCATCATTAGTTGATGCTAATTTTTGAAATAATTTAACCTTATTTGATTGATACTTCTTTTTTATTTGAGAGATATCTTTCATTAATAAAACTTTAACATTGTATATATGTAATGGTCTCAAGAATCAATTTATGTCATCAATAACTGTTTCAGACGTAATTAGTACTATTCTTCGAGGGCTGAGAGATGTTTATTTTTTGATTAGCTTATATGAATCTACCTCATCAAATAAAAAAAAAATAATCTGTTACCCTAGAAGGCCTTTGAATCCACTTTATACTTTAGCTAAAGTTAGATGGGGCTTGCCAGTTAGGTTTACGTCCTCCCCAGAACTAGCTGACATAGAATTATATTTTTATGACAAAACTAATAGTAACTACCAAGTCTCTGGAAATCCAAAAAAAATAGTAATAAATAAAAATTGCACTGACATCAGTAAATCTAATGTTGATAAAGTTTTCTTAGAGATTTTTGGTTATTCTCTGAGCTTAGATCCAAAAAACTTTCATGGTTCAATTTTAGAAAAATCAGAGCAAAATGCAAAACATGACGGGAAGATTATAAATAGTTCTTCGTTAGGATTTAAAATTTATAAAAATAAGGTTTACCAAAAATTAATTAATAATATTTATAACGAATTTGCTATCGATTATAGGGTCGTATGGGTTAAAGATGAAATTGTATTAGCTTACGTGAAATTTGCTCAAAAAGAATATCGCTTTAAATCTAAAACTGTTTATTCAAAAATAGTCTCAATTTGTTCTTTATTTGAAAATGAAGAGATTAGTTTAATAAATGAATTTTGTAAAAAATTTAAACTAGATTTTGGGGAGTTAGACATTTTAAGAGATAGGGATACGAAAAAAATTTACATTGTTGATGTCAATAAAACTGCTTGGGGTCCGCCAGATAAGATTTCACTTGAGGATGGAAAAAAAGCTATTGCACTTATTAATGACAAGTTTAGAAAAAGCTATTTAATCTAACCCTCCCTATTAATTTAGAGAGGGTAAAATAAATATTACTAATCAATTATAACTTCGTAAATAGCAGTTGAACCCGAAAGTTCATAGGCTCCAATCAATAAAGGAGTTCCTTTTCTGACATGATAAAGTGGAGGTGTCTTGTCGGCAGGTATAAAAACTAATGATTCAGGAGATATGTCACCACCAGTTTGGTTTGTACCATCTCCAAAAAAGTTTCTACCATTAAAATATCCAAGAAATTTTGGTTTTACCATACCAGTAATATCGTACATCATGATACCGCCCTGTCTTTCAAGACCTACAAAAGCTATTGTTCTTCCATCAATTTCTCCAACTGTAAGAGCCTCTGGCTCTGCACCTTTATCGTCACTTCTGTCATCAAAAGATCCCGCATCCTCATTCCAGTTAAAAAAACCTGAAAACGCTGTTCTAACAGCAATATCATTACCGCTATCATAAATAATTTGTCCAGTATTACCGTCTAAAATTGAAAAAGATCTTCCACCGTAGGTATAGATTTCTTCATAAAAACCGTCACCATCAGCATCTCCCATAGTAGTAGTTGTTTTTAACCTACCGAGATTTGATTTTTTTTGTAGCTCTGAGGCATTAGGAAAGACTGAAGGGTCTAAAGTTAAATCAGCGACCCTTACCTCTTCTGAGAATCCATCGTAATCTTTTGCATCTCCCTCATTAGCCATTAAAACATAATCATACATTTCACCATTAATCTCTTTACTGACAACTACCATGGTGTCTGGTTGATACATTCCTTTAACCGGCCAAGGCTGTATATTAACTCTGTTATCCTTATTCGAAGCATCAAGAGCGGACTGAGACCAATCTTTATAGCCTAAACCAAAGTAATCAGTAACTATGCCCAAACTAATATCTATCTTTGCAATAACGTTATTTTCTTGAAGAGCTACATAAGCTCTTTTAGAGTCACCGCTAACTGCTATAAACTCTGGTTCAGCATCATACAAAAAAGATGATCCAGGTTTTACAATTCTGCCACCCTCTGGAGCCCCATTGTAATAAAAGTTTATATTTCTGATTTTATCTTCACTAGGGCCAACAAACCATTTGTTTAAATCAATAATTGAAACAGATCCTTTGGGATCAACAGTGTAGTCATCATTTGGCTCACCCTCATTGGCGACCAATGCATATTTCCCATCCGGAGTAAATACAACATTATCAGGCAGCGCACCTACTGAGTACCCAAAAGCCAATTTTAATGTATTAAGATTATAGAACAAAACAGCACCATTGTCTTGTTTGTCTTCTGCCTCGATTGCTAAAGCAAGCAAACCTGCTTGTTCTGAAACAGCAACACTGTTTATTCCACCAACACCTGCTCTTGGTTTGATTGAAATTAATTTTTCTGTATATGGTAATCTTGTAATATCTAAAACATCTATAGATTTTGTTAGATTGTTTGTTACAAATATTCTGTTTCTTTGAGAGTCGTAAGCTAAAATTTCTGATCCACCTTCGTCCCATGAAAAAGTTGAATAGCCTGAGATTTTATTAAGTTCCAATGCATTTACATTGAAAAAAACAAAGCTTAAAAGCATTGATAATAATAATTTCATTATTTTTTCTCCAAATACCAAAGAATATTAGATTTATTGATTATGTAATTTTAATTAAAAAAATATTAATCTAATATTAAAATTTTCTAATTAGGTTATAAAGCTGTTCAGTTTTGCCTGATTTTGGTACTTTTTGAATAGACGAAACCTTTTTTTGCTCTGCCAATGTTAAAGATTTAAGATCAAGCTGTTTTAATAAAAAAGAAGAACCCTTAGTTATAGAGTATAAAAAATTTAATACACACCCAATCTGATAAGCTAACTTTTTTTCGTCACTTGATAAATAAGATAAATAGGTACTTAATTCTTTTTCAATAACCCTTTGGTCTAAGATATTTTTCGTGTGCCTTAAATACACTAAATATGCAATAAATACTTTTTCTGATTGTTCTATTCCTACTAGAGGACTATTTAATATTAGGTTGAATGCATAAGAAGCTCTAATTTTGGCTGTTTGCTCCCATCCCAAATCTGAAATAATACATGAGAGTTTTATTACTCTCAGCTGGTTAGAGGACATTTTTAAATTTATAAATTTTAAATAAACATTTTTAATCCAAGCAAAAGTCTTTTTATTAAATATTAAAAAACGACATCTACTTTTAGCTATTAATTCTAAAGAAATTTCAGTTGGATCTAAAAGCCTTTGCTTTTTGGGAAGATTTTCGTAAATGAAACCCTCTCTAATCCCGTATCTTGGATAAATAAACTGCTCGCAGTTTGATAATTTTAACACCTTGTCCAATACTTCTATTGCAATATGAATATGTTTTATTCTGTCGACAGAAATTTTCGGAATTTTTTGTAGATCATCAATCTCAATTTTTTGTAATTCTGATTTTAATTCATAAAAATTTTTCCGAGAGATACTCAAGTTATGTATTTCATTAAAGGGCAATTTATTAAAATAAATATAACATCTTGCAATTGTCCTAAATGCTCCACCAATTAAATAGAAGATTTTTTGATTTTTATGTTTTGAATTTATTTCTTTGTTAATTTTTTTATGCTCTTTATGTTCTTTAGTGAAGTTTAATATACCCAAAGGAAAAGAAGATATATTTTTAATTTTATGTGGTGTTATTTGTGCTAATTCAAGACTACCACCTCCCATATCAATAATGGTCCCATTGGCCCTAGGTATTGCAGAACGAACACCTAGTGTGGCATAGGAGGCCTCTTGTCTTCCAGATAAAGTTAAAACTTTTCCCTTAAAAACTTTTTGTATCTTATTTGTAATTTGTTTTTTGTTAGAAGCATTTCGAATTGCTGCAGTACACAAAGCGACAGAATGGTTAGGTTTTATTTCTTCAATTATTGAGTTAAAAAAAATTATTGAGTTGATACATTTTTTTTCAGCTTCTTTGCTGATCAATTTTGTTTTTGGAAGGTATTCACCTAACCCACAAAAAAATTTTTTATTATAGAGCACATCAGGGCTTCTCATATTGCCCCTAAATACACACAATCTTACTGAATTTGACCCTATATCTATTACTGCAATAGAATCTTTTTTATTAAGCATATTATATTGCATATATTTAACAGATGATTGAAAAAAAACTATTTTTATTACGTCACGCTAAATCCTCTTGGAAAAATTTAGAATTAGACGATCATGAAAGACCATTATCTGAGAGGGGGATTTTTAGTTGCCAAGTAATGGCAACGCATATTTTTAAAAAACTAAATTTTAAAGATATCTCAATTTTTTCATCGAATTCAAAAAGAACACAAGAGACATGCAAAAAAATATTTAAAAACTCAATTAAAGTTAATTTTGAAAGTGAACTATATACTTTCAACTTTAACGATTTAATTAAATGGATAAAAAAAATTAAAATTAACAAAAATTTAATGATAGTAGGTCACAATCCAGCTTTGATTGATTTAATTAACTATATTGCAAAAGATAAAATAATAAAATTTCCAACATGTGCATTTTGCGAGATTAATCTATATATTAATTCCTGGAGTGAGATAAATAAAAATACTGGTGAAATTAAAGAACTACAATTAGTAAAAAGACTTAAAAGTTATTATTACAAGAATGAATAAGTATTTTAATAGAGAAATATCCTGGCTAAAATTTAATGAGAGAGTAAATGAATTATCCTATGATAAAAACGTCCCAATTTTAGAACGACTAAATTTTATAAGTATTGCTGCATCAAACTTAGATGAATTTTTTTCAGTAAGAGTGGCTGGATTAATTGAACAGTTAAAACTCACTCCTAATAAAAAAAGTTTTGATGGAATGAAGATTGAGGATCAAATTAAAATTGTTGACTCATTAACAAGAGGTTTGATTAAAAGGCAAAATGAATCGTATGGTCAAATTGAAAAAGAATTAAAAAAAAATAAAATCTATATTTTAAGAGATAAGTTTTTAAAAAAACATTTGTCCCACATAAAAAATTATTATTTGAATGAAATTATTTCGATTCTGACACCAATTACAGTTGATAGCACACACCCTTTGCCCTTTATACCAAATTTAAGTTTGTGTCTTATCGCTAAAATTAAAAATAAAAAATCAAAAAAAGAATTTATCTCAGTTATGAGAGTATCAGATTTAAAACAACGCTTTCTTAAAATTATTGATAAACAGGGTATTTATTTTTATCCCGTAGAGTCAATAATTAACAATTATGTTGGGGATGTATTCCATGATTTTGATGTTATTGATACAAATCTATTTCGCGTAATAAGGGACAGTGATTTAGAGGTTTTGGAGGAGGCAGACGATCTTATCAGAGAGTTTAAAAAACTTGTCAGGGAAAGAAAAAGAGGACAGGTAATCAGATTAGATGTTCAAAAAAGTCTTAATAATAATTTTAAATCATTCATCATTAACGAGTTGAATGTATCTGAAAATGAAATTTTTGAATACGAAGATCTACTGGGGTTCGACCAATTATCAGAAGTCTTTGGAAATATAAAAAACAAGAATTTAAATTATAAAAAATTTAAACCTCGTTTCCCACAACGAATAAATGATTTTGGTGGTGATTGTTTTGCAGCAATCAAAAAAAAGGATTTAGTTATACACCACCCGTTTGAGTCTTTTAATGTTGTTGTTAGTTTTTTAGATCAAGCATCAAACGACAAAAACGTTGTGGCAATTAAGCAAACTTTGTATCGTACTAGCGATCAATCGCCAATCATTGATGCACTCATTCGTGCTGCTGATGCTGGTAAATCTGTAACAGCAGTTGTTGAGTTAAAAGCAAGGTTTGATGAAGAAAAAAATCTACAGTGGGCATCAAATTTGGAAAAAGCTGGAGTTCAAGTAGTGTATGGTTTTTTAAATCTAAAAATTCATGCAAAAGTTTCCTTAGTTACTAGAAGAGAAAAAAAAAATTTAGTCCATTACGTTCACTATGGTACTGGTAACTATCATCCTCAAACAGCAAAGGTTTATACAGATCTATCATTTTTTACTTGTAATAAAGATCTAGCATCTGATGCTATAAAATTATTTCATTATATGAGTAGTTACAACATGGCAAAAGATTTTAAACGAATATCTTTCTCTCCATATAACTTAAGACAAAAACTCTTCGAAAATATTGACTACGAAATAGGTTTATCAAAAATTAAAAAGCCAGCTAACATATGGATCAAGATGAATAATTTAGTTGATCAAGAAATAATTAACAAACTTTATGAAGCATCTCAAGCAGGTGTGAAAATTACTTGTTTAATTAGAGGTATCTGCTGCTTAGTTCCTGGTGTTAAAGGAATGTCAGAAAACATAGAAGTTAAAAGTATTGTAGGAAGATTTTTAGAGCATTCACGTGTAGTTTGTTTCGGAAAAGGCAATAAACTACCCAGTAAAAAAGCAAAAATTTATATTTCATCTGCTGACTGGATGACTAGAAATTTTGACAGGCGCGTGGAAACATTAGTTCCTATCGATAACAAAACTGTTCACGAACAAATTTTATATCAAATTATGTACACTGCCATTAACGATAATCAAAATGCTTGGGTGCTCGACTCAGATGGAGATTATCAAAAAATAAACTCTAAACTAAAAATAGACTCACATAAATATTTTATGACTAACCCTAGTCTCTCAGGGAGAGGCACTGCTGCCAAAAAGGTCTATAAAAAAATAGAAAAACAATAAAATGTTATTTGTATTTTCTATTGCTGTTCTCTCATTAAACTTATTTTTGTTTTTTAGTACTTCAATTAATATTTTTTTAATATCACTTATTTCGCAGAGTTTAGTTTATTTCATTTCTTATTATTTCTTTGAAAACTATCTTGAAAAAAAAACTTTTAACCTAAGAAAATCTGACAATATGTTATTTACAAAAGTCCGAAATATTTTAGAAGAGACTCTTTTAGACAAAGAAAGACGCATCGAGATAAATGATAAGCAAAGTTTGGAATATCAAGATATTCTTAATTCCTTAGATCTCTCAATAGTTATTATTGATTATGATTATAATATCATATTCGTTAACAATACTTTCAAAGAGACATTTAATTTAGAAAATGCAGATAATCTTAAAATAGGTTTAAGAGATTTATCTTTGTCTGAAAATCTAAGTAGCGCACTTAAAAGTAAATCAAAAAAGAATTTTGAGTGGAATAGATTAATACCAAATGACCGATATTACGACGTTATAGGATTTCCTATTAATGATTTTTTTTGCGTTGCTTTTAAAGACATTTCTGAAATTAAAAATCTTGAGATGGTAAGAACTGACTTCGTAGCTAATGTCAGTCACGAATTAAAAACTCCTCTCTCTTCAATAATAGGGTATTTAGAAACACTTTTAACTGTTGACGATGAAAAAAATAGAAAAAAATTTATTTCAATTATTCAAGATCAGTCAAATCGAATGAACTCTTTGATTGATGATCTATTAAGTTTAAGTTCCATCGAGAATAAGAAAACTAATGAGAATGACCAATTTTGTAATTTATTAAATACTGTTAAAATTGGAATAAAATCTTTGGAATCAAAAATTTTAAAGAAAAACATAAATGTTGATATTAATTTAGACCAATCTCTTTTAGTCGGATGCCCTCATGAAGAATTTATTCAAGTGGTTGTCAATATCGTTAACAACGCTGTTAAATATTCAAAAGATGGTGCTAAAATTTTTATTAATGCTCGTGAAAAAATGAATACCAGTACTATGACTGAATATGTCGAAATTTCCTTCAAAGATAATGGCATAGGCATTGCAGAAGAGCACATCTCAAGGCTTACCGAGAGATTTTACAGAGTGGACAGTGCGCGATCCAAAGAGGTTGGTGGTACTGGATTAGGCCTTTCAATTGTGAAACATATTTTGAATAAAAACATGGGTTTTATTGACATAAAAAGTGAAGTTGGAAAAGGCTCAGAGTTTTTAATCACAATTCCAAAGCATGCTTAATAAAACTTTAACATATTTGTAACATAAGATTTATTTCTAACGGATATTTTTAGCTCAATTTAAACAACATAAAGGAACTTAACTATGAAAAAATCTATGTTAACTTTTCTTGCTTTAGCAGTAAGCGTGCTTTTCTCTGCTGAAACTTTTGCAAGAGATCAAATCAATATTGTTGGCTCATCAACAGTATACCCATATGGAACAGTAAACGCACAAAGACTCGGCGAGTCAGGTTTTAAAACCCCCACTTACAACCCAATTGGAACTGGTGGTGGAATGAAAGCATTTTGTGCTGGTGTGGGAGTTGAATTTCCAGATATTACTGGAGCGTCACGACCAATGAAATCTAAAGAAGCTAAATTATGTCTTGAAGCCGGTGTAACAAACGTTATTGAAGTGATGTGGGCTAATGACGGTATTACTTTTTCTCACTCCAATGAAGCAGAACCTTTTTCTCTAACAAGAGAAGAAATTTTTACAGCTATGGCTGCAAAAGTTGTTGTTGATGGTGAAGTGGTCGAAAATCCATATCAAACTTGGAACGAAATTAACCCAAGCCTTCCAGCATATAAAATTGAAGTATTAGTAGCTCCTCCAACCTCAGGAACAAGAGATGCATTTGATGGTAAAGTAATGGAAGCTGGATGTACATTAGAAGCAGTAACTGGCAGTGACGATGGATGTACTGATTACAGAGAAGATGGAAAAATCATCGAGATGGGTGAGAATGACACTCTTATTGTTCAAAAACTAGTTGAGGATCCAGAACGTTTTGGTTACTTTGGTTATTCCTATCTAAAAGACAACGGAGATAAATTACAACCATCTACTGTTGAGGGAGTAATACCATCTGCTGAATCCATTGCCACTTATGAGTATCCAATGGCAAGACCTCTTTTCATATACTTAAAAGCAGATCACATCGGGGTTGTACCTGGCATTCAGGAGTTTGCACAAATGATGGTAAGTGATGAAGCAATTGGTGATAACGGTTACCTAACAAAAATTGGTGCTGCACCTATGGTACCAGACCTTATCAATAGAGTAAGAAACGTTACTGACAACTTAGATGCAATGGGATTTGATATTGCAGCATGTGCTGAAGCAAAACACCCATTAAAAGATGCTGGTTACGCTTTTTCAAGCGGACTTTGTAAGTAAGCATTAATTAATTATCTTATTTTTAGGGGCAAGATTTCTTGCCCCTAAGACAAATTCAGTTTATAGAGGAATAGGACAGTATGCTTTATTTATCACTTGTTTTAGTTTTTATACTTTCTTATTCTTTTTACTTCTATGGTAAAAAAAGAGCATTAAGCCTAAAATTTAAAAAAAATGAAAATCTTTCCTCTCTTCCAGATTATTATGGATATTACGTTGTACTTTTAGTTTTTTTTCCAGCAATAATTATTTGGTTCTTTTTACTTATTTTTAAATCAAACTTTCAAGAGATGTTTGTAATGTCCCCTGTGTTATTTCCAGATGTCGCTACATGGAGCTCTGGAAAATTCGGTTTAGTTATGAATAAGATTAGCAACCTATCTATGATTGTTAATTTATCAGAAATTGATTTGACCGTAGGCGATAAATCAATTTTAAAAATGGCCAGTGAGAGTGAGATAATTGCAGCAAAAAATTTAGCAAATTTTGACAAGATCTACGGATGGTCGAATTTAACTCTATTTATTATTCTACCTGTGCTTTTAGGATTTTTGGCTACGAAATCAATATCAGGAAAACTAAATGCACAGCCAATTGTTGAGAAAATAATTTCATATGTTATCAAGGGCAGTTCTTATATTGCAATATTCATTACTTTTGGAATCTTCTTTTCTCTTGTTTTCGAGGCCATTAATTTTTTTCGGTACGTAAATTTTATAGACTTTTTCTTTAATACGGCATGGAATCCCAATAGAGCTTTTGTTATCAATGCATCAGAAGGCTTCGATCAAGAGGCTTTAAAAGAGGCTTTTGGTTTTGTACCTTTGCTTACCGGAACGCTTTTAATTGCATCTGTTGCCATGTTAGTCGCTGTTCCTTTAGGACTGCTAACAGCAATTTATTTAGCAGAGTATGCGTCATCAAAAGTAAGAGATATAGCTAAACCAATAATTGAAATTCTTGCTGGCATACCCACAGTTGTTTATGGATTTTTTGCTGCTTTATCACTGGCGCCTTTCATAAAAGATGTCGGTGAAGGTGTTGGATTACCGGTGTCCGCTGAAAGTGCTCTAGCTGCAGGTTTAGCTATGGGCGTCATGATCATCCCTTTTGTTTCCTCTCTTAGTGACGATGTCATAAAAGCAGTTCCTCAATCTTTAAGAGAGGGTTCTTATGCAATTGGAGCAACTAAATCAGAAACTATTAAAAAAGTAATTTTACCAGCAGCTCTAGCTGGAATAATGGGCTCATTTTTATTAGCTATATCTAGGGCAATAGGTGAGACAATGATTGTCGTTATGGCCGCCAGCCTAAGAGCAAATCTTACTTTTAATCCCTTGGAGCCAGCGACTACAATAACAACACAGATTGTTACAAGTTTGATAGGAGATGTCGAGTTTGATAATCCAAAAACCTTAGTTGCTTTTGCTTTAGGCCTAACTTTATTTGTAATGACATTAATTCTTAATATTGCTGCTATAACAATAGTAAAAAAGTACAGAGAAAAATATGAGTAGTTTAGAAAAGAGACTTGCAGCAGAGAAACGTTTCAAATTTTATGGAATGTTTGCGATGACTCTCTCTTTGTTTTTCGTGCTTATTTTAATGTATAAAATTTTTTCTACCGGCAGTGGTGCTTTTGTTAGAACAACTATTAATGCTGATGTTTATTTTGACCCAAATTTTATAGAGGTTTCTAGTAACTCCTCCAAAAAAGAAATAATGAAAGCATCTTATGTTGATCTTGCTGATCAAGTGATTAACCAAAACCATCCTGGATTAGATGAAGAAAATTTTATTAAAGTCAGAGAAATGTACACAAGAAAATTTGATTATCAGCTGAGAGATTATATTGCAAACAATCCAAATGTAATTGGAAAAACTGTCAATTTAGATATATCTGCCTCATCAGATCTTGACCAAATTGTCAAAGGAAACTATCCAAGAAATGTTCCCGAAGCACAACGAAAAATAAATGATTATCAACTTTCTATCTTAGACTCTTTAGACTCCAAAGGTAAAATGTCTAAGACATTCAATTTTTGGTTTTTCACAAATGGAGACTCAAGAGATCCAGAAACAGCCGGAATACTTGGAGCACTTATGGGGTCTTTTTATGCTTTATTGATCTGTTTTAGTTTTGCTTTTCCAATCGGACTTTTGGCTTCTGTGTACTTAGAGGAATTTGTTAAACCAGGAAAAATAACTGACATTATTGAAGTAAATATAAATAACCTTGCGGCGGTTCCCTCTATTGTTTACGGACTTTTAGGCTTAGGTATGCTAATTGGAGTTTTT
This sequence comes from uncultured Alphaproteobacteria bacterium, assembly GCA_902616855.1. Lineage (GTDB taxonomy): Bacteria > Pseudomonadota > Alphaproteobacteria > HIMB59 > HIMB59 > HIMB59. Next base: position 32,066 of record CACMUL010000005.1, read on the forward strand.
GGGATGCCATATCAAGTCCCTTTAGTTGGAGGATTAGTTTTAGGTTTTATGACTTTACCAACAATTATTATAGCATCTAGGGCATCGCTCAGAGGCGTCCCCCCTTCAATTAGAGAGGGAGCACTTGCTGTGGGGGCTACTAAAATGCAAACTGTATTTCATCATGTAATCCCTTTATCTTTGCCAGGTACTCTTACTGGAACAATTATTGGAATGGCACAAGCTTTGGGTGAGACGGCCCCTTTATTATTGATAGGTATGGTTGCTTTTGTGATGGAAATACCGGGAGGGGCATTCGACCCTGCCACTGGTCTTCCTTCACAAATATATCTATGGTCTGAGAGCGCTGAAAGAGGTTTCCTCGAAAAAACATCTGCAGGAATAATGCTACTTTTATCTTTTTTGATTATAATGAATACTGTGGCAGTGTTGGTAAGAAGAAAATTGGAGGTGAAATGGTAGATCAAAACAGCAATTATGCTTTGCAAACAAGTGAGGTATATGTCCACTATGGAAAAAAAATGGCAATCAATAACGTTGCTCTTAATTTTCCAAAAAATGAAGTAACTTCTCTTATAGGACCCTCAGGTTGTGGTAAGTCGACATTTTTGCGATGTTTAAACCGTATGAATGATGTAATAGATATTTGTAATGTTAAAGGTAAGTTTTTGTTGAATGGCAATGTTGATATATATAGCCCTGATATACAGGTAGAAACTCTTCGCGAAAAAGTTGGAATGGTTTTTCAAAAACCCAATCCTTTTCCAAAAACTATTTATGAAAATGTTGCCTACGGACCAAAAATTCATGGTATTGCTTCTTCTCAAAATGAATTAGATGAAATAGTAAAAGACTCACTTCACAGAGCGGGTCTTTATGAAGAGGTAAAAGATAGAATGGATGATATTGCTACCGGTTTATCAGGAGGACAACAGCAAAGATTGTGCATTGCAAGAGCGATTGCTATAAGACCGGAAATCATTTTGATGGACGAACCTTGTTCTGCATTAGATCCAATAGCAACCGCAAAAATAGAAGATTTAATTAACGAATTGAAAGAAAATTACACAATTATTATAGTAACTCATTCTATGTCTCAAGCATCACGAGTATCATCTAAAACTGCGTTTTTTCATTTAGGTAACCTTGTCGAATATGGAGAAACTGGTAAGATATTTACAAAACCTGATAAAGAACAAACAAATGACTACATAACTGGAAGGTTTGGTTAAAATGGAAACAGCACACACAGATAAAAACTTTGAACAAAAGTTAAATCATCTTACAGATAATTTAATTAAAATGAGTAATATTGTTGAGAAACAAATTGAAATTGCAGTAAATGTTATTAAATCTAAAGACTCATCTGATGCACAGACAACACAGAATCTTGATGAACAAGTTGATGAAGTGGAAAGAGATGTTAGGGATTTAAGTTTCGAAATTATGACTTTACATAGACCCGTTGCCAGTGATTTAAGACTAGTTTTCACTGCCCTCAAAGTTTCAAAAGAGCTTGAGAGAATGGGAGATCACTCTAGAAATTTAGCAAAAAGAGCTATTTCAATTTCTTCTTCATTTGACGAGGATTTAACGGACCAAATGCATAATTTAGGTAAAGGTGTCCAAAAAATGGTTAATCAAACACTTGAGAGTTTTTTTAAAAAAGATGAGGTACAGGCAAGGATCTCATGGAATCAAGATGCAGAAATTGACAGGCAGTACAAATCTTTATTATCTGATTTAATAGAAAGAATGCACAATAAAGAAACAAGTGTTGTTGATGAAGGCACTAAGCCAATTTTAATTGCAAAGTCCTTAGAAAGAATAGGTGATCATGCTACTAACATAGCTGAAGAGGTCATTTTTAACATTACAGGTCATTATATTGATTTAAAAAAATCTGATTTTGAATGACAGACAAGATTTTAGTTGTAGAGGATGAAAAACCAATTTCAGAATTAATTGGATTTCATTTAGAACAACAAAACTACCAAATAAAATTTTCATACGACGGAGAATCTGCTATTCAAGAGATCGAACATTGGCTGCCTGACTTAATTTTATTAGATTGGATGCTGCCAAATATATCGGGCATTGAAGTTTTAAAGAGAATTAAAAGAAAAGATAATTTAAAAAAAATTCCAATTATAATGTTAACAGCTAAAGGTCAAGAGGATGATAAAATTAGAGGTTTTGAATTAGGTGTAGAGGATTATGTAACCAAACCTTTTCTTCCAAGTGAGATTCTCGCTAGAATTAAATCATTACTTAAAAGAACAAAATCAAGAGAAGAGAACGACTCACTCAAGTTTCATGATATTAACATTAATCTTACCAACAGAAGGGTAACAAGGGGTGAGAGAAAGTTAAATTTAGGACCGACTGAATTTAATCTTTTAAAATTTTTTATTGAAAATAAAGGTAGAGTCTATTCTAGGCAGCAACTATTGGATAATGTTTGGTTAAATGACGCTTACGTTGAACCCAGAACAGTTGATGTTCACATAAGAAGACTCAGAAAAGAGCTGAATTTAACAGGAGAAAAAGATTTCATTCGAACAGTTAGATCCGCTGGCTACTCTATCGACTCAGAAAATTAAAATGATTAAAATTCTTGTACTTTGTACAGGTAACTCTTGTCGATCAATTATGACAGAGGGGCTTTTAAACCATTATGGTAAAGACTTTTTTAATGCTTATAGTGCAGGAAGCCACCCTGCAGGATATGTACATCCATTAAGTATCAAAACATTAGAAAAAAATAAAATTTTCCTAGACAATTTTAAAAGTCAATCATGGGATGATTTTTCAGATATTAATTTTGATTTGGTTATTACTGTGTGTGATAACGCAGCTGGAGAAACTTGCCCCGTGTATCTCAAAAATACATTAAAGGCACATTGGGGTGTAGCTGATCCTGCAAAATTTAAAGGCACTGAAGAGGAAGCTGAGATAGAATTTTTAAAAGTATTCAATGTTCTTAAAAAAAGATGTCTTGCACTAGTTCAAAATTATAAGCAAAACAACTTATTAAATATCGATCAAATAAAAGAAATTGGAAATTTAATCTAAATTTAACTTTAATTTAATATAAATGATTATTTTATTAGGTGGAAGATTGGCATTTCCCCTGTGACTGAAACATAGACCTCCTCTACTTGTAGAAAAATCATGTCAATCTTCCCAAATTAATTAAATAAACCTAAGATTAAAACTATTCCATAGGCTGTTAGAGATAAAAAAATTGCAGCAGAGCCCAAATCTTTAGCTTTTTTTATTTTGTTTGACTTATCCATAGTAATTTTATCACAGGTATATTCTATTGCAGTGTTTAGAGCCTCAATACTAAGTATGAGCAAAGGTAAAATTATTAGCCAAAGTGTGAACAAAAGAGCTGGTTGAAAAATTACAATGTATAGAGCAGACAAGGGAAACAATAATAGCTCTCTTCTTGCTGCTTTTTCTTGAAGGAGAATTTTTAGGCCTCCAATTGAACACCAAAAAGCATCTACTATATTTTTATTTTTAAAATCCATATCTGAAGTTTAACTACTTATGTGAAGTTTTTGTTAAATCTTGACTTTTTATTTTCAATTAACCTTTTTTTAACTCTCCATCTAAGATTGCTTCGGACAATATATCCAATACAGTTTTGAGACCCACATCGACACGGGTGATCCTCGAAACAAAACATGTCATATCCATAGTCGTAGGACAGCTCCTCGCCTTTCTTAATATCTTTAATTGCGCTAATCCATATTTTTCCTTTGATGATATCAGTTTCACAATTAGGGTTGCAGGAATGATTAATATATTTTGCTAAATTCCATGTTACTTTTCCATTGATGTCGTATTTTTGATTCAGTGTAAAAATGTAAACAGACCCGACTGTTTTAGCCCTTTTGTTTGCCTCTATGTGAACATCAGCAATCTTGTCGGATTGAGCTTTAGTTATCTTTAACCCGCGATATTCAATGATTCTAGTGCCAGCACAGATATCAGCTTTTGCAAAAAGACCAGATGCATGAATTTTAGAATTTTTTCTAATATAAAGCTTTTGTGAAGAGCCCATTTAATAAAACTTTAACAATCCTCAATACTATCAATCGTAGATATATCTATTTTTTAGATTCTATGCAAATCAAAAAACATCGATCCATATTCATTTCAGACATTCATATTGGCATACGTGCTTCAAAAGTAAAGGAGCTCTTACACTTTTTAAAATATAATGATTGTGATCATCTTTATTTACTTGGAGATATCATAGACGGATGGCGTCTAAAAAAAAATTGGTTTTGGAATCCTGATTTTAATACTTTCATACAAAAAGTTTTACGAAAAGCACGCTCAGGTACCAAAGTCTATTATATACCTGGAAACCATGATGAAGTTTTTTCAGATTATTGTGGTTTTTCATTTGCAAACATTAAAGTTCGAAAAAATAGAATTCATACAACAGCGAACAATAAAAGACTTCTCTTAATGCATGGGCATGAATTTGATGGAATAGTTCTAAATTCAAAATGGTTAGCAAAGATAGGTGCCGTCCTTTATGACTACTCTGTTTGGTTTAATAATATTTTAAATTTCTGTCGAAGAAAACTTGGTCTTTCGTATTGGTCTTTATCAGGATATTTAAAAACACGAGTAAAAGATGCTCAACGATATATTGAAAATTTTGAAAATGCATGTCTTGAGAGAATAAAAAAAAATAATTGTGATGGAATTGTTTGTGGTCATATTCACCATCCCCAAATAAAAAAAATTGGTGATAAGACATATCATAATCTAGGAGATTGGGTAGATAGCTGTAGTGCAATGGTTGAGGACTTTAAAGGCAACTTGGAGTTAGTCTTTTGGAATGAAAAAAAAATCCAGTCTTTAGAAAAACAAACTCTTAATAAGGTATCTGCAGCTTGAAATTATTATTAGTAACAGATGCATGGAAACCTCAGGTAAACGGCGTCGTCCGTTCTTATCTGAATACCATACCGGAATTGGAAAAAATGGGTATGCAGGTAGAGGTAATACACCCTGAGTTATTTAAAGTTCGCTTTGGCCTTCCTTCGTATAATGAGATTAAAGTTGTGATTACTCGCAAAAAAACATTGAAAAATATGATGGATCAGATCAATCCTGATCATATTCACATTGCTACAGAGGGGCCCCTAGGTTTTTTGGCCAGAAAAATATGTCTTTCAGAAAAAATTATTTTTACAACTTCATTTCATACTCGTTTCCCTGAGTATATTCAACAACGTATAAAAATACCTGCAAGTTTCTTTTATTTCTTCATAAAGCATTTTCACAATAAAGCGAAAAAAGTTCTTGTTCCTACCCCATCCATGCAGGCTGAATTAATAAATATGAATTTTAAAAATACCGTTGTTTGGTCAAGAGGTGTCGATCATCAAAAATTTGGCAACTATCAAAAATTAGACTTAGGCCCAGGACCAATATTTTCTTATATCGGTCGAGTGGCTACTGAAAAAAATATTCAAGCTTTTTTAGATTTAGATTTAGAAGGTACTAAAGTTGTCGTTGGCGATGGACCACAGTTAAATAAACTAAAAAAAAAATATACAGATATAAAATTTGTTGGTTACCAGTTTGGCCAGAATTTAGTGAATTACTATGCTAGTTCAGATGTAATGGTTTTCCCTAGCAAGACTGATACCTTTGGAAATGTGGTAACTGAGGCAAATGCAACCGGCACACCAGTCGCTGCTTATGATGTAACAGGTCCTAAAGATATTATTGTTAATGGGGTCAACGGTTTTATTGGTGATAACTTAAAAGATAATGTTTTGAATTGTTTGACTATCGATCGAAAAAAATGTCAAGAATATACAAAAAAATTTAACTGGTATGAGTGTTCCAAGGTTTTTTATGATAATATTGTGGCTTGAACTTTACACATACTCTATCTGATTCTAAAAATTGGATTATCAATCATAAAGACCAACTAGAGATTAATTGGAGTGAAAAAGATATTGAACTTCACCTCAATAAAGAAACAAGTTTTAATATTTATCTTCTAGATCAAACTAACGTCAAAGGTGCTTTGATAGGACATTTTTTATATCAAGATCAAAAGGTCAGTGAATTTGAAATTTTACATATTGCTGTTTTGCCTGAATTTAGAAACCAAGGGTTGGGAAGAATGATTTTAGAAGAGCTTGAAAAACAACTCAAAAGTACTGGAAAATCATTTAAAATCTTTCTGGAAGCGAGTGCTATTAATAATTTTGCTATTAAACTTTATGAAAAATTAGGCTATAAAGCCTACAATGAAAGAAAAAACTATTACCGGAGTAAGTCTATAAACGCTCCAAATACGCAAGACGCAATTTTGTTTGCAAAATCCCTTAATGCCATCAAATAAGAAATTTTATATTAGAACATTTGGTTGTCAGATGAATGTTTATGACTCTGATAAAATGAAAGATATTTTTCTATCTCATAATATCAATCAAACAGATGACTTTCAAAATGCAGACTATGTAGTTTTAAATACTTGCCACATCCGTGAAAAGGCAACAGAAAAAACATTTTCAGATTTAGGAAAAATTCATAAAAAAGGAAAAGAAGACCAAAAAGTTATTGTTGCTGGTTGTGTAGCTCAAGCTGAAGGTGAATTAATTCAAAAAAGGGCACCTTACGTGGACTTAGTGATCGGACCACAATCCATTCAGTCATTAAATAAATTTTTAGATAAAAATAATTTACCTAAGACATCTATCACTGAATTTGATGTGAATGAAAAATTTGACACGCTCAATCATATTAAAACGAATACGTCGAATAAATCTGCATTTGTGACTATTCAAGAAGGTTGTGATAAGTTTTGTCATTTCTGCGTTGTTCCCTATACAAGAGGATCAGAATATTCAAGAACAGTTAAGGAAATCTCTGATGAGGTTAAATCTTTAATTGATCAGGGGGTGGTGGAATTCACACTTTTAGGTCAAAATGTTAATGCCTATCATGGTTTAGATACTCAAGGTCAATCAAATAATCTAGCATCTCTTATTAACAGTATTAGTTTAATAGATGGAGTTGAAAGAATTACTTATTCTACAAGTCACCCTGTGAATATGACTGATGACTTAATTTCCCTTCATGGTGAAAACTCAAAACTTATGCCCTATCTTCACCTTCCTGTTCAATCAGGTTCTGACAAAGTTTTAAAATTAATGAACAGAAAACATACTAGGGATTATTATTTTGAAATCATCGAAAAGGTTAGAAAAGTAAAACCCGATATAGCACTTTCTTCCGATTTTATTATTGGTTTTCCTGGAGAAACAGACAAAGATTTTGAAGACACAATCGATCTAATTGAAAGAGTTAAATACATGAATTCTTACTCTTTTAAGTATAGCCCAAGACCAGGTACGCCTGCGGCTGATCGTGAAGAAATAGATCAAGTAATTCTCGACGAGCGTTTAAAGATCACACAAGATTTACTCAATGAACAACAAATTGAATACAACAACCAGTTTGTAAAAAAGACAGTGCAAGTATTAATTGATGGTGCTGGTAAACACACAGGACAAATCAAAGGCAAGTCACAATTTAATCAAAGTGTAGCCCTGCAGGGAGATAAAGAAATAATAGGTCAAATAATTCCTGTGCAAATCAAAGAGGTTTTAACACACTCATTATTAGGAGAAAAAATTTAGTTGAGTCCTGTAAATTTTTCTTCCCATCAAAAACAACTCGAGTTTGAGGATAATCAATTTCTATCAAGCCTATTTGGTTACCACGATAAAAATTTAAAGGTCTTAGAGAATAAATTTAAAGTAAAGCTATATACAAGAGGCAACCTTTTATCTATAAAAGGTAATAGAGATCCAGTTGAAAAAGCCTACTTTATTATCCAAGGCTTATATCAAAAATTGAAGAACAACGATATTTCTGCAGAAGAAATAGAAAACAATATTGATTTAGCAAAACCTACATATATCAAAGAACAAATCGAACAAGATCAGAAATTTCAAATCAATACAAAATTAAAAACAATTTATCCCAAGACTAAAAACCAAGAGCTCTTTTTAAAAGAAATGAGATCAAAAGATGTCGTTTTTGCTGTTGGTCCAGCGGGAACAGGAAAAACTTACTTAGCTGTTGCATATGCAGTTAGTCTTTTTGTAGAAGGTAAAATTAATCGATTAATATTATCAAGACCAGCAGTTGAAGCGGGTGAACGATTAGGTTTTTTACCTGGAGATATGAAAGAGAAAATTGACCCTTATTTACGACCACTTTACGATGCCTTGTATGAGATGATGCCAGGTGAGGAAATTGACCGAAAAATGGTAAATAATTTAATAGAAATAGCTCCTCTTGCCTTTATGAGAGGAAGAACATTAAATAAATCTTTTATAATTTTAGATGAAGCACAAAACACCTTATCGACACAGATGAAAATGTTCTTAACTAGATTAGGGCAAAACTCAAAAATGGTTATCACGGGAGATTTAAGTCAAAAAGATTTACCCGATAATGCAAAAAGTGGAATGCAGGATGCAATGGAAAAATTAGAAAAAGTTAAAGACATCGGGTTTGTTCATTTAAATAGTAGTGATGTATGTAGACACACACTAGTAGAAAAAATAATTAATGCTTACGATAAGTAATTTTGAGGATTAGTAATAAAAAATTTGTGATTGAGATAATTGGAGACAAGAATTTAGAGCAATTTCTAAAATCCTCCAAAGAAAAGTTAAAAAAGTTGTCAGAATATTTTCAAACAATCCACCAAGCTGATCATCAAACGCAACTGACAATAAAAATAGTTTCTAATGAAGAAATTAAAAGCATGAATAAAAAATTTAAAAATAAAAATAAAATAACTGATGTGTTATCTTTCCCCGACGGAGACTTTTCTGGTGATATTGCTATTGCAGATAGTTATATTTTAAATCGCAATAAAAAAATTAATGAACAAAACTTTTTTATGCTAGTGAGTCATGGATTACATCATTTATTTGGTTATCATCACTACGATAAACAATCGAGAAGTAATATGAGATTTTTAGAAAACACACTGATGAAATTATTAGGTTTAAAAAAAGTACATGAAAATTAAAAAAAATTTAGCGATTAAATTAGTCAAAGAACTGATTCAAGACGAGAATTTCAAAAAAGATATTATTGATCTTATCTCAGCGACTTCAGATAGTTCAGGGATTGCCAAGAATGAAGAAAAAAAAATCTTTAATAATCTTTTAAAGGTTCACAAAAAAACTGTTGATGATGTAATGGTTCCAAGAGGTGAAATAATTTTTATTGATCAAAATATTGATAAAGAAAACATCATTAAAATTATTAATAAAGAAGCTCACTCAAGAATGCCCGTTGTAAAAAAAGACTTAGAACATTGCTTGGGAATGGTTCATATCAAGGATTTATTCAAGAAAATCAACAATAAGTCCTTTAATATTAAGAGTTTATTGAGAGAGGTCATTTATATTCCCTCCGCTACACCTGTTTTTAATCTTCTTCAAAAAATGAAAAAACAAAACATCCATTTAGCAATTGTCATGGATGAATTTAATAGCGTTACTGGTTTGGTTACCATCGAAGACTTAGTGGAAGAAATAGTAGGTGAGATTGAAGACGAACACGATAAGGATGAAGCACCGATGTTTCGACAAAAAAACAATAATATAATTATGGATGCTGCAATGCTTGTTGATGATTTTGAAAGAGAATTTGATGTCAATATACCAGATGATTTAAAAGAGGATGTAGGAACTATAGGCGGTATCATATTTAATATAGCTGGTCGTATACCAAAGAAAAAAGAAAAATTTACAATAAATAAAAAATTATCTTTCACCATTCACAAGGTATCAACAAGAAAAATTCTTGAAGTTGTGGTTAGTGGTGTCAAATCTCAATAATCTACTACCCTATCTCTCTAGGCCAATAAGCTTAATAATTATTTTTTCTATTGTTTATGTATTTTCTCTTCCTCCATTTGGAGTATCTGTTTTCTATTACTTATCATTTTCAATCATTTTTTATAATATTCTAACTAATGATAATTTTTCGAAAAAATATATATTTTATTTTTTCTTATTTACTCAAATAATTACATTAAGTTGGATTACACAGTCCTTTTACTCAGGAGGTTTTGGATATTTATTCTTAGGTATTATTTTAGTAGGCGCACTCTCTTTATTTATTGCATTCTTACATTATTCAGCAACAATTCTAATCCTAGTTACATTTAAAAAAAAATTACTACAGATTTTCTTATTACCACTAGGTTTATCTATAATAGAAATACTAAAGGAATTTATTTTTGGAGGCTTCCCTTGGAATCCTAGTGCAATCATATATTACAAAAATATTTGGATCTTAAAATCACTACCATTTTTTGGTGTTTATGGTTTGGGATTAGTTGCCCATTTGATTGTGGGTTTAATTATTTATTTTCTCTATTACAAAAAAAAAGTTGTAATTTTTAGTTTGTCATCAGTACTTGTTTTAATTTATGCATTTGGTTTTTTTGAAAATAATACTGAGAGAAAAACAAACAATGAAACTCTAAACATTCTTTTAATTCAACCTAATCTCTATGAGTCATTAGTAGAATTTGACGTTCTAAGAAATCTTGAAATATATGAAAAATTAACCCTAGAAGCTCTCACAAATTCTCCAAAAACAGATTTAATTATTTGGCCTGAAGGCTCTTTACCTATTGATTTAAATAATAGGGAAGGACTTCTTACTAGATTATCCTCTTTAATTAACGAGGATCAAAAAATCATAGTTGGATCGAGCGCTATTGAGGAAAACCAATTATTTAATCGTCTATATATCATTGATCATCAAGGAAAGACCATTGATTTTTACGATAAGCAAAAGTTGGTTCTGTTTGGAGAATACATACCCTTTGTTAAACCTATTTTAAGCAAATTTTTAAATTTAGGAATGAACTATACTCCTGGAACTGATCAAAAAATCTTAAAATTACCAAAAAATATAAATGCTGTTCCAATGATTTGTTTTGAGTCTATTTTTAATTATAAATCAATTAATACTGAGGTTTGTAATGCAGATATGGTGATACAAATTTCAAATGACTCTTGGTTCGGTAAATGGTACGGACCACATCAGCATCTGGCTAACTCTCTTCTAAGAAGTGTTGAATTCCAAAAACCTCTCATAAGATCAACTCCTTCAGGTATTACATCTGTTGTTGATTACTCGGGCAAAATTATTGAGACTATTCCAACAAACAAAAAAGGTTATCTTTATTATCAACATCCAATTAATAAATATAAATCAAATTGTTCATCAACTTTATTTTCAGTAAGTCTTTTGATTTTTTTAATATTTCTACTTAGTTTTTTATATGTTCGAATCAAAAAATAAATACTTTGGTAGAAAAAAAGGAAAGTCATTTGTAAGACTCGAGCAATACTCAAAATTTCTTAAAGAACCAAATAAAATATTATTTAATAAAATCAAAACACCAAGAATTTTAGAAATTGGAATTGGTGATGGAGAAAAAATCAGTGAAGATGCAAAACTATATTCAAAAATAAACTTTATTGGTTGTGATATTTTTGCTGATGGAGTTTTAAGAGCTATCAGGAACTCTGTTGATGATAATTTGAAAAATCTTCAAGTCTTTCATTTAAATATTCAAGATCTTTTACCATTCATACCAAACAATTATCTTCAGGAGATAAGAATATACTTTCCAGATCCGTGGCCAAAAAATAAGCATAAAAAAAGGCGCACTGTTAATAAACTCCTTGTAAAAGATCTCACAAAAAAACTAAAAAAAAAAGGAGTTATTCGTTTTGCTACTGATCATGGTGACTATTTTATTGAAGCTTTGGCTTTGATGAAAAAGTTCAAATACACCATGCCAGATATTAGCCCTAAATGTTGGAAATATAGTGATTCCAACGCTTTACACACCAAATTTGAGAAAAAAGCCTTAGACAAAAATCATAAATTATTCTATTTTAGCGTTCTTAAAAATTATTAACCAACGATGAGGAGGTGGGTTATCCCGCCTTTTTTTTTAACTAGAAAAGATAATGCTAAATAACACAGAAATATTAAAAGTTGCCGAAGTCGTCTCACAAGAGAAGGGCATCGAAATGGATATAGTAATGGAGGCTCTTGAGGAGTCTTTTGAAATTATTGGAAAATCAAAATACGGAATGGACAATAACATCAAAGCATCTATTGACCGTCTTACAGGAAATATAAGTTTATCTCATATTAAAGATGTGGTTGAAAAAATTGATCCTGTTTTGCAGGCAAATCAAATTTTATTAGATCATGCTAAAAAATATGATGCTGATACTGAAATTGGAAAACAAATAACAATTCCTTTACCATCCGTAAACTTTGGAAGAGTTACAGCCAATATGGCAAGGCAAGTTATTTACTCTAGAGTTAGAGAAGCTGAAAAAAGAAGACAATTTAATGATTTCAAAGATCGCGTCGGAGAAGTTTTGTCGGGTATTGTTAAAAGAATTGAATTTGGAAATATTATTGTTGATCTTGGTAAGGCCGAAGGATTTTTGAGAAAAGATGAACTCATTCCAAGAGAGAATTTTAAAAATGGTGATCGTATTAGAGCTTATTTCTTCGATATAAAAGAAGAAGCCAAAGGACACCAAATTTTTCTTTCAAGAACTCACCCTCAATTTATGGCAAAATTATTTGAACAGGAAGTACCTGAAATATATGAGGGTCAAATAGAAATTTTATCTGTTGCAAGAGATCCAGGTAGTAGAGGAAAGATTACAGTTCGTGCAAACGATAAGTCCATCGACCCAGTTGGGGCATGCGTAGGTATGAGAGGTTCTAGAGTACAGGCTATTGTTAATGAATTACAAGGTGAAAAAATCGATATCGTAAATTGGTCAGAGCTAAAGTCGATGTATGTTCAAAATGCCATTGCGCCCGCGCAAGTCGCAAAAGTTAATGAATTTGAAGACTCAAATAGAGTAGAGATAGTCTTACCTGAGGATCAGTTAAGTATTGCTATTGGTAGAAGAGGTCAAAATGTAAAATTAGCTTCAATACTTACTAATCTTGAAATTGATATACTAACTGAAAAAGAAGACGCAGAAAGAAGACAAGAGGAATTTAAAAAAATCACTTCTCTTTTCGCTGAAAAACTTGATCTCGAAGATATGATTGCACAATTATTGGCGGTCGAGGGATACACAAGTATTGAAAAAATTGCTAATGCCTCTATCCAAGATATAGAAAAAATTGAAGGATTTGATAATGAGCTTGCCGCCGAGATATATGCTCGTGCCACACAGTATATGGAAAACGAGAAGGCAGAACTTGAGAAATTAATTCAATCTTCGAAGCTAGATGATTACGTCAAAGGAATTTCAGAGTTTGATAATAAAATTTTAGCTACATTGATTGAGAACAATATTTTTTCACGTCAAGATCTTGCAGATTTAGCAACTGATGAATTAGTGGGTAGAGACGGCATACTACAAAAAAGAGTTGAAAAATCTGCTGCAGAAAAAATTATTATGGATGCTAGGGAGATTTATCTTAATAGCTAATTTTGAATGACAAAAGAGACAAAGAACACAAATACATCTTCGGCTAAACCCTCTACGCCTACCTCTACAACATCCGCACCTCCCAGAAAAAAACTGACTCTCAATACAACAGCATTTCAAAAAAAACTTTCTTCTATTTCAGTTAATAATCTTTTAGATGAAGAACCAGACTACGAAAAAATGCCCAGTCTTGCAAAGACTAAAAGAAATAGAGAAAAACAAAAAACAAAATTTAAACCAAATTTAACTAGCTCTCAAAAAATTGTCCGTGAAGTTGACATACCTGTAAAAATTTCTGTGCAGGAATTAGCAAGTAGAATGTCAGAAAAAACAGGTGATGTTGTAAAAGCTCTTATGAAAAGTGGAATTATGGCTACTGCTAATCAATACATAGATGGAGACACTGCAGAACTTATAGTTACAGAATTAGGTCATACACCGAAAAGAGAAGAGGCGATCAGTTTAAAAGATGAAATTGCAAATCACCAAAAAACAAAAATATCCAAAATTTTACCCAGACCTCCAATTGTTACTGTGATGGGCCATGTTGATCACGGTAAAACATCTCTGTTGGATGCACTAAGAAATACAAATGTAACTTCAAAAGAGTCTGGTGGAATTACTCAACATATTGGTGCGTATCAAATTCAACATAAAAACAATCCTATTACTTTTTTGGATACACCTGGTCATGCAGCTTTCTCAAATATTCGCTCTAGGGGAGCAAATTTAACAGATCTTGTTGTATTAGTAGTTGCTGCTAACGATAGTGTTAAACCTCAAACAATTGAAGCAATTTCTCATGCCAAAGCAGCAAAAGTTCCTATTGTTCTTGCAATTAATAAAATGGACTTACCAGATGTTGACCCAAGCATTGTTAGAAATGATTTGTTAACTCACGAGGTAGTTGTAGAAAGCTACAGTGGAGATGTATTAGAAACTGAAATATCTGCAATTAAAAAAACAAATCTAGAAAAATTATTAGATAACATTTTATTACAAGTAGAAATTCTAGATCTTAACGTCGAACATAACAAACTCGCTGAAGCGATTGTAGTTGAGTCTAAAATAGAAACAGGAAAAGGACCTGTTGCAACAGTAATTGTAAAAAATGGAACATTTAAAGAAGGCGATCATTTTACTTGTGGTTCGTCTTATGGAAGAGTTAGAGCTTTACTTGATGAAAATGGTAGCAGAATTAAATCAGCTAGCCCAGGCATGCCGATTGAAGTGTTGGGTTTTGACTCAGTGCCACAAGCAGGTGATACAGTTTATGTTATGCCAAATGAGGATATTGCAAAAGATATTACAGAAAAAGTAAAAGAACAAAAAAAATTAGAAAATACAGAGGCAGTTAAAAAATCATCACTAGAGGAAATGATGGCTAATGTATCAAAGGGAGATATGAAAAAACTTCCAATCATTGTCAAAGCAGATGTTCAAGGATCTCTTGAAGCAATAGTTTCCTCACTAGAAAAAGTTGGCAATGAAGAAGTTAAAATCAATGTCGTCCATAACGCTATTGGTGCAATTAATGAAAGTGATGTAAGCTTAGCAAATTCTGCACAAGGGCTAGTAATTGGTTTTAACATCAGAGCTATCCCACAAGCCCGAACAATTGCAAAACGTGATAAAGTAGATATACGATATTATTCAATTATTTATGAATTAATTGATGATATGAAAAAAATGCTCTCTGGTCTTCTCACTCCAGACACTAAAGAGGAAATTATTGGTCATGCCGAGGTTCGTGATACTTTCAAATCCTCAAAGTTTGGTACAATTGCAGGCTGCTTTGTTACTGACGGTATAGTCCAAAATTCTGCTAAAATCAGGCTTGTTAGAGAAGGTAAAATCATACATGAAGGAGAAGTTGGAACCCTTAAGCGTTTTAAAGATGATGTCAAAGAGGTTAGAGAAAACTATGAGTGTGGTATTTCATTCAAAGATTATTCAGATATTTTGGAAAAAGATGAAATTGAATTTTATGTAACTAAGGAAGTTCAAAAAGAATTATAGTGTGGACAATAAGCCAAGTTTTCGAACCAAAAAAGTTGAACTTTCAATTAAAAGGCTTGTCTCTGAATATCTCGTAACTCAAAAAGATTATCTTTTAAAATTTCCAACAGTTCGTTTCGAAATAACTGAAGTAAGAGTAAGCAAAGATTTAAGATTTGCAAAAATTTATCTTATTCATAATATTTCAGAGGAGGATTTTAAAGAATTTAATAAACTTTATCTGAGAGAAATACAAAGTTTAATCGCAAGAACTCTTACAAGTAAATATACTCCAAAAATATCTTTAATTTTTGATGAATCTTTTCAAGAGTCTTTAAAAGTACAATCACTTCTAGATAAATTATAGATCTTGGTAAAAGAAAACTTTCACAGTGATGGATGGTTATTAATAAATAAACCACAGGGCATAGAGTCATTTGGAGTTATTAGAAAATTAAAATTTCGTTATTCGTTTAAAAAAATTGGCTTTGCTGGAACTCTGGACCCTTTAGCTTCTGGTTTATTATTAGTAGGTATTAATAAAGCTACGAAGAAAATACCAAATATACATCAAGAAAAAAAAAGTTATGAGGTTGAAATACGATTTGGTGCTTCAACAAATACTTTAGACTCAGAGGGTAGATTCTTTAAAATGGAGTCGTCCTCGCATAATATAAATGAAAGAGTTTCACATTTAAAAAAGTTCATAGGAACATATCAACAAAAAATACCAGACTTTTCTGCGCACAAATTAAATGGTAAAAATTTTTATGAACTCGCTAGAGATAATAAAGCTATAGAAGATCGTCATAAAAAAGTATCAGTTCAAAGTTTAAAAATTCTATCTTCAAATAACTCAAAAATGAGGGTTGAGTTGAATTGCCATTCAGGGTTTTATGTGAGGGCATTCGCAGAGGAATTTGCAAATTCCCTAGGTGATATAGCTTACGCAAGTATGATTAAAAGATTGAAAATAGGGACTTTTGATATAAATCAAGCTATTCCATATGAAAAAATCCTTGATTTCTCAAGTATAAATGATTTACATACCAATCTGATTTCCATTTGAACTGGGCGACATCCTGGTCAGATGATGTTTACTTTGAAAGGAGTATTGATGTCGGAAATACAAATAAACGATATAGCTCGTGCTGATAATGACACTGGTTCACCAGAGTCCCAAATTTTTTTTCTCACAAAAAAAATTAATCTGTTAACAGAACATATCAAAATCCATAAGAAAGATTTTCATTCTCGAAGAGGTCTGCTGATGATGGTTGGTAAAAGAAATAGATTGATGGCGTATTTAAAGAAGAGGAATGTAGGAAAGTACACAGAAGTAGCAGATAAACTAAAGCTAAGAAAAAAATAATTTTTAATTAGCTATAAAGAAAGAGGAAGATGAAAATAGAACATAAATTTGAGTTGGGTAACCAACAAATTACACTAGAAACAAATCGAATTGCAAAACAAGCAGATGCATCTGTGGTTGTAACCTGCGGTGAAACAATGGTTATGGCTAATATTTGTGCAGCAAAAACACAAAAACCTGATATTGATTTTTTCCCATTAACAGTTAACTATCAGGAAAAATACTATGCCTCTGGTAAAATACCCGGAGGTTTTTTTAAGAGAGAGGCTAGACCGACTGAAAGAGAAACATTAACAAGTCGTTTAATTGATAGACCTATTAGGCCTCTATTTCACAAAAACTTTAAAAATGAAACTCAAGTAACATTAACAGTCTTATCATACGATAGCGTTGTCGATCCTGATATTATTGCTATGTACGCAACTGGCGCAGCATTAGCTATTTCAGGCCTTCCTGTGGCAGGTACTTTGGGTTCTGCTAGAGTTGGATATATAGACGGACAACTAGTAGCAAATCCTACTATCCAGGATATGGAAAATTCTGAACTAGATTTAGTAGTGGCTGGAACAGAAGAGGGTGTTTTGATGGTGGAGTCCGAAGCCCAAGAACTCTCTGAGAGTACTATGCTTGAGGCAGTAATGTTTGGACATAATTTTTATCAAACATTTATTAAAGAAGTTCAAAACTTTGCAAGCAAAACAGAAATTAAGACTTTTGAAGTCCCAAGCTTACCTGATTTTTATGAAGGATTGCAAAAAGATATTGCAAGTAAAATCTCTGAACCAATTCGTGAAGCATACGGTTTAGTTGACAAGCAAGAGCGAAGTCAAAAACTGACAGAGATTAGATCTTCTATTGTTGATAATGTAGAGGATGATCAGATTTTAGCTGCTACAACAATCATTAAAGACATAGAAAAAGATGTAGTAAGAGGCGATATTATTAAAAATAAAAGCCGTATTGACGGAAGAAAATTAGATGAAGTAAGAAAAATTACATGTGAATTAGACATTCTTCCTCGAGCTCATGGTTCAAGTCTTTTTACTCGTGGAGAAACTCAAGCATTAGTTGTGACTACACTAGGAACGGGAGATGATGAGCAAATGATTGACTCTCTTGATCCAATGCATAAACAACACTTTATGTTGCATTATAATTTTCCTCCTTACTCTGTAGGAGAAGTAGGAAGAGTAGGAGCGACTGGTAGAAGAGAAATTGGTCATGGAAAACTAGCTTGGCGTGCAGTTCATCCAATGTTACCAAAAAAAGAGGACTTCCCATACACACTAAGATTAGTATCCGAGATAACTGAGTCTAATGGTTCCAGTTCTATGGCTACGGTATGTGGTTCATCTCTTGCTTTGATGGCAGCAGGTGTACCAATTAAAAAACATATTGGTGGTATAGCAATGGGTCTAATCAAAGAGGGTGAGGACTTTGTAGTGCTTAGTGATATCCTAGGAGATGAAGATCACTTAGGTGATATGGACTTTAAAGTTGCCGGTACTATGGATGGTATTACTTCTCTTCAAATGGATATTAAGATTACCAGTATTACTAAAGAGATTATGGAAATTGCTTTAAATCAAGCATCAGGAGGAAGAAAACATATTATTGGTGTTATGTCGGATTCCTTACCAGAAGCTCGAACAAAATTTTCAAAACATGCTCCTCAAGTAATCTCTATCACTATTGATAAAGCTAAGATTAAAGACGTTATTGGTTCAGGTGGCAAGGTAATTAAAAACATAGTCGAAGTCTCTGGGGCAAAACTAGAGGTCAACGATGATGGAATTGTAAAAATTGCTTCCAGTAATGAAGAGTCAATTAATAAAGCTAAGCAAATGGTTGAAGACATTGTTGCGGAACCAGAAGTTGGCAAAGTTTATACTGGCAAAGTTGTTAAAATTGTTGAGTTTGGTGCCTTTGTAAACTTTATGGGTGCTAGAGACGGATTACTTCATGTCTCACAAATTTCACAAAAAAGGGTCGAGAATGTCTCTGATGTTTTATCTGAGGGACAAGAAGTTCAAGTCAAAGTACTTGATGTTGATCGTGCGGGTAAAGTAAAACTTAGCATGAAAGAAGTATAAAAATAATTTATAAACCAACGCAGATAATTTTTAATTATTTGCGTTGCTAACCCTCACTATATAAATTTAGATATTCTAGTTATTAAACCAAAGTAAAATTAATTTTTAAGTAATAAACTAATCTCACTTTTATCTGCTTTACAGATACCTTTTTCAGTAATCAATCCAGTGATATATTTGCTTGGAGTTATGTCAAAAGCTAAATTCAAACATTTGCTCTCTTGAGGGTAAATTAAAATATTTTTTAAATTACCATCATTATCTATACCGTTAATATGGGACAATTCTTTATTATTTCGTTCCTCAATTGGAATATCTTTATAATTGTCAATTTCCCAATCTATTGTTGAGCTAGGTAGCGCAACATAGAAAGGTATTGAGTTATCATAAGCAGCAAGCGCTTTTAGATAAGTTCCAATTTTATTACATACATCTCCGGTATGTAATGTTCTATCTGATCCAACTATACACATATCGACAAAGCCTTTTTGCATCAAAATGCCCCCGGTGTTATCAGTAATAATAGTATTAGATATCTTTTCGTTATTTAATTCAAAAGAAGTTAAATTTGCACCTTGATTTCTTGGTCTAGTTTCATCAACCCAAATATGTAACGGAATTCCGGCTTTATTGGCATGATAGATTGGAGATGTTGCCGTTCCCCAATCAATAGTCGCTAACCAACCTGCATTACAGTGTGTCAAAATATTTACAGTATCCTTTTTATATTTATATATTTCATCAATAATTTTAAGACCATGCATACCTATATTTTCACAAAAATTTATGTCTTCTTTTATTATTTCTTGTGCTTCTTGAATTGCCACTTCAAATAGATTTGATGAGTCAACATTTGATAATTTGTTAATCATTCGACGAACAGCCCACTCTAAGTTGATTGCTGTTGGTCTAGTTTTAATTAGCTCAGAGCCTTTTTGTGTTATGAAGTCTAAATCTTTATTCTCTTTAGCAGCTAATGTTATTCCAAAAGCAGCGGCACCACCAATTAAAGGAGCACCTCTTACTTCCATTGTAAATATCGCATTAATCATCTCATCTGCATTATGAATATCCTTAACAATAAACTCATGCGGAAGTTTTGTTTGATCTATGATTTTTACAGATAAATTATCTTCATCATACCAAATTGTTTGATAGTTTTTATCTCCTATCCTCAATTATAAAACCCTACCAGCAACATTTTTTAATTTATCTTTGGTTTTTTTTGATCTTTTTTC
Organism: uncultured Alphaproteobacteria bacterium; assembly: GCA_902616855.1. GTDB lineage: Bacteria > Pseudomonadota > Alphaproteobacteria > HIMB59 > HIMB59 > HIMB59. Next base: position 52,344 of record CACMUL010000005.1, read on the forward strand.
AGGTGCCGTAATAATTGCAAAATCAAGACAATTGTTCGTTGGGTCCTGTGCATCGATGAATTTTTCAAAATCTAAAATTAAGTTCTTTACAACTTTTTTAGCATTTGAACTATTTTGTGAGAGTGTTTCAATAATTTGTTTTACATCAACGTTATCGTGATCGGGATGCCAACAATCAAAATCTGTTATCATAGAAATTGAAGCATATCTAATTTCAGCTTCTCTTGCTAATTTGGCTTCTGGCATATTAGTCATTCCAATTACATCGGCACCCCAAGATCTGTAAAGATTAGACTCAGCAAGAGTAGAAAATTGGGGACCTTCCATTACAAGATAAGTAGCTCCTCTCTTATATTTGATATTTTCAGATTTGATGCTCTCTTCACAAGCATTCATGAGACCTTCGGAGGTTGGTTTTGCCATAGATACGTGAGCCACGATATCTTCATCAAAAAATGTTTTATTTCTTGCAAAAGTTCTATCGATGAATTGGTCAACAATAACAAACATTCCAGGTTCAAGACCCTCTCTTAGAGAACCAACTGCAGATATGGAAACGATATCAGTTACCCCAAGTTGTTTTAATGCATCAATATTAGCTCTGAAGTTAATTTTTGTTGGAGATATAAAGTGACCTCTCCCATGTCTTGGGAGGAATATAACCTCCTTTGATTTAAATAAAGCTTTTGTTAACTCATCAGAGGGGTACCCCCATGGAGTTTTTATTTTTAAAGACTCAACATTAGACAGTCCTTCAATATTGTATAAACCACTTCCTCCAATAATTGCTAACTTATTTTTTAGCATTTAAAAAAACTTACTACTCATCACAAAATTAATATGACACAGTCCTAATAGAAAAAGAATATTCTAATCATAGTTCTTGTACACTCATCCCAACTTTATTGTAACCGTTATCAACATACAAAATTTCTCCAGTTACTCCTTTAGATAAATCACTCATTAAATAAACTGATGACTTCCCAATATCTGCCAACGATAATGGTTTTTTAATGGGAGAGTTCTCAATTGTATAATTATAAATTTTTCTTGATTTGTTTATAACAGCTCCTGCCAAGGTTCTCATTGGGCCAGCTGAAATAGCATTAACCCTAATTCCCCTGTCACCCATATCAACAGCAAGATACTTTATAGAAGTTTCCAATGCAGCTTTGGCAACACCCATTACGTTATAACTTTGCATATATCTTGAAGATCCATAATAAGTAAGGGCCATGATTGATGCACCATCATTCATTTTTGGAGAAAGCATCCTCACCATTTCAGTTAATGAGTATGCAGAAATATGCAGTGTCCTAAGAAAATTTTCTCTAGTGGTATTTAAATATTTACCTGATAGTTCATTCTTATCTGAATAGGCAACGGCATGAACAAAAAAATCAATTTTTCCTTTAATTCCATCACAAACATTTTCGAGAGAAGATGTGTCAGATACATCACAAGGCATAATTCCTAAGCAGTTAATTTTCTCAGATAGGGGCTCAACTCTTTTTTTTATTGAGTCATTTTGATATGTCAAATACATAGTCGCACCTTCGTCGCTCAAGGACTTTGCAATACCCCATGCAATCGAATGATCATTGGCTATACCAACAACCAATCCTTTTTTGCCTTCTAAAATTTTACTCATTAAAGACAGTTAGATAGATAGATGCGTTTGTTCCACCGAAACCAAAACTATTTGATAGTATAGAATTAATTTTAATATCATTTTTATTCTCTAAGAGAATGTTCATTCCTTTAGCCTTTTCATCTAAGTTTGAAATATTGGCCGATTCAACCAAAAAATCATTCTCCATCATTAAAAGAGAGTAGACAGCTTCTTGTACACCAGTTGCACCTAGTGAGTGACCCGTTAGTGATTTAGTAGAACTTGTTGGAGGGATATTATCACCAAAAACTTCTCTTATACCTTGTAATTCAATCATGTCTCCGACAGGTGTTGATGTTCCATGAGCGTTAATATAATCAACAGGCCTACCCTGTGTTGCCATCTGCATACACCGAACTGCTCCTTCTCCAGACGGTTGAACCATGTCATATCCATCTGAAGTCTGACCGAAACCTTGAATTTCTGCAACAATATTGGCCCCTCTTGCTTTTGCACTATCAAGGCTTTCAACTACTAAAACACCAGCTCCACCCCCAATAACAAACCCATCTCTTGAAGCATCATAAGCACGAGAAGCAACTTCTGGCGTTTCATTATATTTACTTGATAAAGCACCCATGGCATCAAATAAAATTGACATTGTCCAATGAGTTTCTTCACCACCTCCGGCAAAAACAATCTCTTGTTGCCCGTGTCTAATGAGATCATAAGCATTGCCAATGCAGTGCAAACTCGTAGAGCACGCTGAACTAATGGAGTAATTTACACCTTTAATTTTAAAAGGAGTTGCTAAAGTAGCAGAATTTCCTGATGCCATTGTTCTTGTAACCATATAAGGTCCAATTTTTTTAACACCTTTTTCTCTTGCTATGTCAAATGCTTGTTGTAATTGAAATGTTGAAGGTCCACCTGATCCCATCACTAACCCAGTATTAACATTAGATATAAGTTCCTCATCAAGACCTGAATGTTCGATTGCCTCTTTCATTGCTATATAATTATAAGCGGCCCCTTCTCCCATAAAACGCAAAATTTTTCGATCTACATTTTCCTCTATATTTATTTTAGGTTTTCCATGTACATGACTTCTCATTCCAAGTTCTTCATATTCCTTACAATGACTAATCCCAGATTTCACGTCTCTTAAGCTTTGTAAAACCTCTTTTTTATTATCTCCTATACAAGAAACTATACCGTATCCAGTAACAACAACTCTTTTATTACTCATTGAATAAACCCACTCTTAAATCATTGGCATGGTAAATTATTTTTTCTTTGTGAATTATCTGTCCATCTCCATAACCTATTGATAACCCTTTTTTATTTAAAGATTTTTTTAAACTAACTTTATATTTTATTAATTCTTTGTCTGGTTTTATTTCTTCTACAAATTTTATTTCCCCAACACCCAAAGCACGACCTTTCCCAGGATACCCAAGCCAACCTAGATAAAAACCCAACATTTGCCATAAAGCGTCAAGACCCAAACATCCGGGCATAATTGGATCACCCAAGAAATGACATTTAAAGAACCATAAATCTGCATTTATATCCAGTTCAGCAGTTATTTCCCCTTTCCCATGTACCCCGCCATCTTTATTGACATTAGTGATGCGATCAAACATAAGCATAGGAGGTGCTGGTAGTTGGGCATTTCCCTTTCCAAATAAATTTCCTTTACCACATTCAATTATTTCTTCGTAACTATAACTAGATTGAGGTGTAAATGTATTCATATTAATGAGGACAATCTTTATTTGTTAATTGTAGTTTGTTTATGTCCGAAGTCAAAAGGTCTATCAAATTGATTTCACTTTTCAGTTGAGTTTTAATTTTTGCAAGGGCAAATATAATTTTCATACAAGCAAAACTAGTAACAAATCCTGCAACTGGACCTATCATTGCGCTGTTAAGACAACGGTGATTCTGATCAACTTTAGGAAATAGACACTCAAAACATAATGGATTATTTTCTTCATTGTTTTGTGCAAAGTATATGCCCTCTGAAGAGTTAATTGATATGGATACAAATGAGATCTTATTTGCTTTAGAATATTTTGAAGAAAAAATTTTATTCTGATGATTATCCGTGCAATCAAATATTAAATCAAAATTATTATTTGGATTTTCTTTTATGAAAGACTCAAAATTTAAAGAATGCTCTTTTATTATTGTTGAGTCATTTATATTTTTAAGTTTATGTTTTGAAGTATTTGATTTAGATTTACCAACATCATCTTTATCGTAATTAATTTGACGATGTAAATTTGACTTCTCTATAATATCATAATCAATAAGGTGAATCTCACCAATCCCAGCACGAACAAGATATTGTGATGCAACAGTTCCCAGAGCACCTAAGCCAATTATACAAATTTTTTTCTTAGAGATATTTAGTTGCCCCTCTTCATTTATCCCAGGAACTAAAATTTGTCTTCCAAACTCTTCAATCAGTTTTTCACTTTGTTCCTGTTGATCCAAAACCACCACTACCCCTCTCGCTTTCACTTAAATGACTTACTAGTTCAAAATTAACCTTTTCATATTTTGTCACAACCATTTGTGCAATCCTCATTTTATCTTCAATTTCAAACATTTTTGATCCATGATTTATTAAAATCACTTTTATTTCACCTCGATAGTCAGCATCTATAGTTCCTGGGCTGTTAAGAACAGTAATAAAGTTTTTCACAGCCAGTCCACTTCGAGGTCTAATTTGAACTTCTAACCCATTTGGAATTTCAAAAAATAAACCAGTTCCAATTAGTTTTGATTCTTTTGGTAGTATGCTAACTTTTCCATTAGGTAAGTAAGCTCTAATATCCATTCCGGCACTAGATGATGTCTCATAAGTTGGAAGGATAACATTATCATTTATTTTTTTTACTTTTATACAAACCACTCTAATTATCTCTATTACTAATATATTTGACAATTTTATTTGCAAAAATTGTTTTAGTTACATTTCCTAAATTTAAAAAGTCACCTGATCTTCCAATTAAAATACCATTATTATGCTTCGAATTAAAAATTTTATCTTCTGCTGTTGGAAAGTTCAAAACTAGATAATCACAATTTTTGGAAAGCAATTTTTTTTTTGCATTTTGAAATACATCATTTGTTTCATAAGCAAATCCGACTGTAACCTTAGGTTTATATTTTCCAAATGACATTGATCTTAAAATATCAGGGTTATTGATTAACTTTAAAGACATTCTATTTTTTTTCTTAATTTTCAGTTTATTATATCTTTTAGCTTTATAATCACTAACTGCAGCATTAAAAATTCCTAAGTCGATAGACTTATATTTTTTTGCTTCTTTTAACATTTCATCTGCTGTAGGAGTGAAGATAAATTTAACATTTTTTGAAACTATTTGTTTTGTTTGAAGATATCCATGTAAACAGATAACTTTATAATTAAATTTTAATAGGCTTTTTATTAAAGCTATTCCTTGCCGACCTGATGACTCATTTGATATATATCTTACTGGATCTATATACTCTCGAGTGCACCCAATAGTTATTAATGCGTGTTTCAATTACTTAAGTTGACTAATTATTTCAGTAGGATCAACTAATCGACCACTACCATACTCACCACAAGCTAAAGATCCATCATCTGGGCCAATAAAATGATGGCCAATATTCTTTAAATAGTCCACATTGTCTTGAATAATTTGATTAGCCCACATTTCTTTATTCATTGCAGGTGCAAAATATATAGGTTTGTTTGCAGCAATCATACATGTTAGAGCTAGGTCATCACAAAAACCTTTTGCAAATTTTGAAATTATATTAGCTGTCGCAGGGTAAACAATAATATGAGTATTATCTCGTGCTAATTTTATGTGACCAATTTTTTTTTCCATATCCAAATCAAAAAGCTCTGAATACACTGGCTTATTGGAAATTGTTTCAAGTAGTAGTTTAGAAATAAACTCATAAGTGTTTTTTGTTGCAATAACTTCATATTCAATGGCTTTTTTTTGGCACTCACGAATTAGATCTAGAGATTTATAACAGCCAACACTCCCCGTTATTATTATTAAAATTTTCATTTTTTCTGCACTATATATATGCTGTTAGCTCCAGAAATGAAATCAATAGTTTTAATATGAGAAAAACCTGTATTTATCAGTTCTTTAAGAAGGTTATTTTGATTAGGAAAAGAAATAATACTGTCAGCTAAGTATTTATAACTATGTCTATCATTGGAGATGATGCTACCGGTAAAAGGTAAAATATATTTTAAAAAGTTTTGGTATGGACTTTTTAATAAATCTCTTTTTGGAATACCAAATTCCATAATAAAAAAATATCCATTTCTTTTAAGACATCTATAAATCTCAGAAAAACCATTTTTTCGATTATTAAAATTTCTTACACCATAAGTACATGTTATAATTTGAAAAAAATTTTTTTTATAAGGCAAATTTTCTGCATAACCAACTTCGTAATTAATTTTTTTAGAACTATTTTTTTTTTTGGATATATTGTGCATTTCGGAAACAGGATCTAAAGCATAAAGATTTTTTGAAATAGGAAGCAAATTAAAGATATCTCCACTACCGCTAGCAATGTCTAAAATTTTCTCATTATCGGTATAATTTGATAATACAAGGTCAACAAAATATTTTTTCCAAAGTCTATGTATTCCAAGACTCATAATATCGTTCATTAAATCATATTTTGCATGAGATACATTTTCAAAAATATCTGTAATATTATAATTATTTGAATTATTTTTAGTTATCATGCCTGAATTACCTGAAGTAGAAACCACAATAAGATATTTAAAGTCAAAAGTTAAAGGAAAAAAAATTATTTCTATAAATAGGTCACAAAAAAAACTAAGGAAAAATTTAAACTTTCAAGATCTTGAGCAAATATCACAGAAAAAAATTATATCTGTTGAACGTTTTGCAAAATACATAATCATAGGATTAGACAATGAAAATTATGTAATTATTCACTTGGGAATGAGCGGTCGATTAAAGTTTTATTTAAACGAGAATTATAAAAAAGAAAAACATGACCATGTTGTTTTACAATTTAACAAATTTAAAATTATTTATAATGATCCTCGTAGGTTTGGCATGTTTTTTAGGCTTAAAGATTCAAAAGAAGTTAAATTTTTTTTTAATAACTACGGCTCTGATTTACTGACTAACAAGGTTAATTTAGATGAGGTGTATAACAAATTTATTAAGAAAAAAATCTCTTTAAAACAAGCTTTACTTGATCAAAGTTTAATTGTGGGTATTGGAAACATATACGCTAATGAAGCTCTTTTTCATTCAAAGTTAAACCCTCAAAGGCTAACTTACACTCTTAAAAAAGCAGAAATATCTCAATTATTAAGCTCTTGTAAATTTGTATTGAAACTATCTTTAAAAAATGGTGGCTCTTCAATAAATGATTATAAATCCCCAGATGGAACCCTCGGAAGTTTTCAGAGTTTATTTAAGGTCTATCAAAAGAAACATGTAATATACAAAAAAAAGACTTATAAAATAAAAAAAATCATCCAAAATGGGCGTTCGACTTTTTTTTCGCCTGCTTTACAAAAATAAAAAAATGTGTATAAGTTATTAACGCTTTTAGACGAACAACCTGTTAATAATAATTTTATATGCCACAACATAAATCAGCAAAAAAAAGACTTCGACAGTCTGACAGAAAAAAAACAGTTAACAAAGCTGTGAAATCAAATGTTTCAACTCAACTAAAGGCAATTGATAAACTCATTAAAGATAAAAAGGTAGAGGAATCAATGGCGAAACTAAAAGTAGTTATGTCTGTACTGCATAAATCTACTAAAAAGAAAATCATGCACCTCAATAAGGCATCTAGAACCATCTCAAAACTACAAAAAGACATAACCGCAATTTCAAAATAATTTTTTTTTTCAAGCAATTTTTTTTAAAAAAAACATTTTTTTTATTCTTCTTTTTTTAATTTTCATGCTTAAATAGTGCATCTTTTAGAGGAAGGAATTAAGTTAGTGGAAGACGAAAAGCATCAAGGTGGCATAGATGTGTCCTGGCCGAAGATCACATCCGAATTAAAAAAATCACTTGATAAAGATACCTTCCAAAACTGGATTAAACCGATTTATTTTGAGTCTTTAATTGACACTTCTCTTACTCTCTCAGTTCCAACCAGGTTTTTACGTGATTGGATCATAAAAAATTATGCTTCTGTTATTAAAAAAGCTTATATGGACCAAGGTCATAGCATTGATAAATTAGCTATAATCGTCAAAGAAAATAATAATCGAATTATTCCTGGCACAGAAGTCATCTATGAAGATAAAGATGATGACGAAGACACATATTATGATGATATTTCTGCACCATTAGATCCAAAATTTACTTTTGATAATTTTATTGTTGGTAAACCCAACGAGTTAGCATATGCAGCAGCTCAACGTGTAGCACAATCAGAAGTTGTAAGCTTTAATCCATTATTTTTGTATGGTGGTGTTGGATTAGGAAAAACACATTTAATGCATGCAGTTGCCTGGAATATAAAAAAAAGAAATCCTAAAAAAAATGTTGTCTATTTAACAGCTGAAAAATTCATGTATCAGTTTATTAAGGCTTTAAGATTTAAAAATATCATGAGTTTTAAAGAACAATTCAGATCAGTAGACGTTTTAATGATTGATGATGTGCAATTTATTATTGGTAAAGATAACACACAGGAAGAATTCTTTCATACTTTCAATACTTTAATTGACAAAAAAAGACAAATTATTATTTCAGCTGATAAATCCCCTGCTGATCTTGATGGATTAGAGGACAGATTAAAGTCCAGATTAGGCTGGGGATTAGTAGCTGATATACATCCCTTAACTTATGAATTACGATTAGGTATTCTGCAGGCTAAAGCTGAACATAAATCACTAAATCTAAAACAAGAAGTAATGGAATTTTTAGCAAATAAGATCACAAATAATGTTAGAGAAATGGAAGGCGCCTTGAATAGATTAGCAGTTCATGCTTCAATTCAGGACTCAGAAATATCTGTTGACCTAGTAAAAGATGTTTTAAAAGACTTACTCAGGACTAATTCAAGAAAAATTACAATTGATGAAATTCAAAAGAAAGTTGTTGAGCATTACAACATTAAACTTTCAGATATGCATTCACCGAGAAGATCAAGGTCTGTGGCGCGTCCAAGACAAGTTGCAATGTATTTAGCTAAGTCAATCACCACAAGATCTTTACCTGAAATTGGTAGAAAATTTGGTGGCAGAGATCATACCACTGTTATTCATGCTATTAAAACTATCGAAGAAATTATGGTAAATGATCCTAACCTAGCAGAAGATATTGAACTTTTGACTAGAATATTGCAAACTTCTTAAATGGATTTTAGAGTAAGTCGAGAGGCTTTTTTAAGAGTCTTAACTCACGTTAGTTCAATTGTTGACAGTAGATCTACAATTCCAATTCTCTCTAACATTTATATAAAATGTGATAATAACCAAGTAGAAATTAGATCAACAGATATGGATATTTCTATTAGAGAATTCGTATCAACCGACTCTTCAAAAAATGGCGAAGCAACGGTAAATTCAAGAATTTTAACTGATATAATTCGTAAGACAAAAAAAAACTCTATTGTAAAATGTAAATTAGAGGGTAATAGATTAATAATAAATTCTGATAACTCAGTCTTTGAGTTAAATGCATTAACTGCAGATGAATTCCCAAAATTTGTTCCTTTAGAACAAACAAATTCATTCGAATTAACAATCTCTCAGATAAAAAGGCTTTTTAATAAAACTAAATTTGCTATATCTGCTGAAGAGACGAGATACTACCTAAATGGCATATACTTCCATACTGTTACTAACGGACCAAAGTCAACTTTGAGGTGTGTTGCTACTGACGGCCATAGACTTGCTAAAACAGAGTTAGATTTAACAAATGTCATAAATATATCTGGGATTATACTTCCCAGAAAATTTATACTTCAATTAGACCGTATTTTAGCTGATTTTGAAGGTAAGGTTAAAATAATATGTACTGATACTCAAGTGAGTCTAGAAGCAGATAATTTCATTATAATAAGTAAACTAATAGATGGAACATTTCCAGATTATGAAAAAGTTATACCTGTATCTAATGACAAATTATTACAAGTTGAGGCAGAGCCTTTTTTTAATGCCATTGATAGGGTTTCGACTGTTAATCAAGACAAAACACCAACAGTTAAGTTACAATTTGAAAATAATAGCATCAAGATAATGGCCACAAGCACTGACAGCAACAAAGGCGATGAAGAGGTTGCAGCAAGTTACGCTGCCGATGGTCTTGAAATACTTTTTAATTCAAAATATATATTGGATTTACAAGATGTTGTTGAAGGAGACACTTTGATTTTAGAGTTACTAAATCAATCATCACCAGTAATAGTAAAGGACCCTAAAGATACAACAAGTTTATTTATTTTAATGCCTATGAGGGTTTAATTGCCCCCACCATTAAAGGGTATACAGCTATCGAACTATAGAAATTTCATCAACAAAAAAGAAATTTTTAACTTTGATCATACTTTGTTTAAAGGAAAGAATGCTGTTGGCAAAACAAACCTATTAGAGTCTATAAGTTTTTTAAGTCCTGGCACAGGTTTTAGAAAAGACGTGATACAAAATTTTATTTTTAAGAAACAGGAAAAGTTAGAAGCTTCTATGACCTTTGATTTTATTCACGAGGATTTAGAAAATCATTTAACTATTATATTGGGTAATAAAGATGAAAGATGGACAAAACAATATTTTTTAAACGATAAAAAAATACAACAGCAAAAACTTTTAGATATTTTTCAATTATTTTGGCTAACAGAAACAGATAAAGTTTATTTTATCAAGGATGCCCAGTATCAAAGAAATACTATCAATCGAATAATTTGTTATTTTGATTCAAAGTTATTTGGTTTTCTAAGCAAATATACAATTTTAAGAAGAGAAAAAAGAAGAATATTACAATCTTCTCAAGATATTTCATGGCTAGTTTCACTGGATAAACAACTGATTGACATAGGAAGAGCAATTATTGAGATTAAAAAAAAATTCCTTTCTGAATACCAAAATTTCCTATCAAGTAACAATAAACTATTTTTTGACTTTGAAATTAAGCCAAGTTTTGGCCTTATAGAGACAGAGAGTTTTTTAGAAAAATTTCAAAAAGATCTCTCTGATGAGAATCAATGGCCAAATGATCATAAACTTCAATCACAACATGATCCAAAAAAATCAGTTTTTGAAATTTCACACAATCAAAAAAATATTTCTCAGCTATCTTCTGCTCAATCTAAAATGTTAATATTAAGCCTTCTTCTCAGTTGTGCAAAATTTCTAAATCGTAACAAGATTACTATTTTTTTAATTGATGAAATATTTGATAACTTTGATATGATGAACGTTAATAAAGTTATTCAATACTGTGCAGAAAATAAATTTCAGACTTTCTTTTCAACCACTGATAACTTCACACTTCAAGGGAATATAGATAACTTAGATATTAAAGAAATATTTTAATGACAGACCAATATACAGCATCCTCGATAAAAGTTTTAAAAGGCTTAGAGGCAGTCAGAAAAAGACCAGGTATGTACATTGGTGATACAGATGATGGCACAGGTTTGCATCACATGGTTTACGAGGTACTTGATAACTCTATTGACGAGGCTTTAGGAGGTTATTGTGACAGTATTCAATTAATAATTAATAAAGATGGGTCAGCAACAATATCAGACAATGGTAGAGGTATTCCAGTTGACCAGCACAAAACTGAAAAAGTCCCAGCAGCTGAGGTGATTATGACCCAACTACATGCAGGTGGTAAATTTGACCAAAATAGCTATAAAATCTCCGGTGGTCTTCATGGAGTTGGTGTTTCTGTTGTGAATGCCTTATCAGAAAGACTATCTTTAACAATTCGCAGAAATGGCAAAATTCATACGATGGAATTTAAAGATGGTGTTACAACAAAAAAATTAAAAGAGATCGGTTCAATGAAAAAGACGGAGAGAACTGGAACAACTGTACAATTTTGGCCATCAAAAAAAATTTTTTCCAATACAACTCTTATTCTTAAAACATTAGAAAATAGAGTTCGCCAGTTAGCTTTTCTAAACTCTAACGTACGCATTACATTATCTGATATGCGCACATCAAAAGTAGAACCTATTGAATTCTATTATCAAGGAGGTTTAACGGCATATGTGCAATTTCTTAATTCAAGAAAATCAACTTTAAATAAAATTATACCTTTTAATGGCGAGTCAAATGGAATTAAAGTTGAAGGCGCTTTACAATGGAATGATGGATACAATGAAAATATGCTTTGCTTTACTAATAACATTCCTCAAGGAGATGGAGGAACACATTTACAGGGTTTTCGATCAGCACTAACACGCTCATTAGTTGGATACTCAAATACAGTTGCAGTTGCTAAAAAAGGCAATATCACCATTTCAGGAGATGATGCTAGAGAGGGCATGACATGCGTACTATCTGTAAAGGTTCCAGACCCTAAGTTTTCATCCCAAACCAAAGATAAGCTAGTTTCGTCTGAGGTAAGACCAGTTGTTGAGAAAATAATATCTGAACAATTAAGTTCTTGGTTAGAGCAAACTCCTGGAGAGGCAAAAAAGTTAGTTTCAAAAATTATTGAGGCAGCAAGTGCCAGAGAGGCAGCAAGAAAAGCAAGAGAACTTACAAGAAGAAAAAATGTATTAGAGACATCTTCACTTCCGGGAAAATTAGCTGATTGCCAAGAAAAAGATCCATCAAATTCAGAATTATTTATAGTTGAGGGTGACTCAGCTGGAGGCTCAGCCAAGCAAGGCCGTGATAGGGTCACTCAGGCTATACTTCCACTAAGAGGTAAAATATTAAATGTGATTAAAGCAAATCCTCATAAAATTTTAGAAAATAATGAAATCTCTGCACTTATAACAGCCATCGGTGCTGGATATGGTAATCCACCAAAAGATAAAGAATACAATCCTTCTGATTATTTCAATCCTGAATCAATGCGATATCATAAAATTGTTATTATGACAGACGCTGATGTTGATGGAAGTCACATAAGAACGCTACTACTCACATTTTTCTATCAATTCATGAGAGATATTATAACCACAGGTCGTTTATATATTGCTCAGCCACCTCTATATAAAGTAAAAAAAGGAAATGCTGAAAATTATTTGTTAGATGATAGAGAGTTAACAAAGTTTCTATTGTTAAATAACAAGGATGATCTCGATTTCAACATTTACAATAAAAAGAAAAAAATTCAGTTAAAGGAGGAACAGTTAAACGAATTAATAGATTTAGCTTCTCGTGCAAATTCTGCTTATCAAAACTTAGATCTTACATATTTAGATGCAAAGTTTTTTGATCAAATTATAAATACAGGTTTATTTTTTCAAGATTTTCATCCAAATAAGATAGAAAAGTCGCAATTTAAAATTTTCTTATCTAATTTAAATCAAGTTTATAAATCAGAAAATATTAAATTTACATTTCAAAGTATGATTAGTAATGAATTAATTTTTTTGCAAGAAAAAGAGGGCTACAATAAAATTATAAAGGTCGCTCTTGATAAATTATTACATCTAAGAGAGTTTATTTCTTCAGACAGCATATCTCTTTATAATAAAATAGGTTTTGCAAAATCTACAGATACTTATTTTGGTATTTCTAAAATTTCTTCAAAAGAAAACTTTAATTGTAGTGGACTAGTTGAATTTTTTACTACTCTCTTTGAAATGAGTAAAAAAGGCCAATCAATTAGCCGTTATAAAGGTTTAGGTGAAATGAACCCTGATCAATTATGGGAAACAACATTGGATCGAACAAATAGGAAGTTGCTTCAAGTAAAGCTCGAGGATCAAATCAATGCTGAAAGACAGTTGATCATGTTGATGGGTGATGATGTGACTGATAGAAAAAACTTTATTCAAGATAACTCAGTCAAAGTAGCAAACTTAGATATTTAGTTGAATAATCAAAAAAACTTTCTTTTTGTTAATTCTTCAGATTTTTTAATTATACGTGCAATTGCTTTTGGTGGTCAGGCCGCCACTTTATTTATAACACAGTATTTTTTCGAAATTTCTAAGACAGTAGCAATGAGCTCTTGGATAATAGCTTTTATCTTAATGGCTAGTATTCTCCTTGGATTTTATTTAAATAAAGGAGATAAAATTATTTCTGAAAAACAAGTCTTCCTATTTTTATGTTTTGATATTGTTCAAATTTCAAGTTTGATTGCTTTAAATGGCGGACACACAAATCCTTTTATATTTATTATCTTAGCTCCTATTGCTATTGCAGCATCATATCTCACGATAGAAAGAATAATAATTATCTTAAGTTTAGCATTAGTTTGTTTTGCTTTGATATTTAACTTTTACATTAATCTTCCTTTGTCTGTGCATCCTAATATTAATTTTACATACAGCCTAGCTATTATGATTTCTTTATTCATAAGTAGTATTTTTTTAGTTTTTTATCTTTACTACTTTTCATTAAATTACAAAAGTACCCAAAAGGCATATGAGTTAGCTAGTAAACAACTTCAAAATGAAAAAGAGCTTTTAAAAGTTGGAGGTTTAGCAGCTGCAGCTGTTCATGAATTAGGCACACCATTAAATACTATAAACTTAATAGTAGATGATTTAAAAAAAGATCAAAAATTGAAAGATGAATATGGGAAAGATATTAAAACTTTATTATTAGAGTTAGATCGGTGTAAGGAAATACTAAAAGAGCTCTCAACAAATCCAGAGTCAAAAGAACTTTCTTCTGAAATAACAAATATGTCACTAGATGCTTATGTGCAATCTTTATGTGATCAATTTTCAAATAACTATCGTGCTGTGAAATTAGATTACAGATCTGATGAAAATTCTAAAAATATTAACATTAAAATTACACCCGAACTAAACATAGCGATGAATAATATTATTAAAAATGCCATAAGTTTCGCTTATAGACAAATATTAGTAATCTCAGAGACATCGAAAAATTCTTATTCCATTAAAATCAGAGATGATGGCCCCGGTTTTGACAAGAAGTTTATAGCTAATTTTGGAAAACCATTCTATTCTAGCAGGCCTGAAAAAGGGGTAAATATGGGCCTCGGCCTATTCATAACAAAACAAATGATTGAAAATCTAAACGGTGAAATATTAGTACAAAGTAATGATGGAGCAGAAGTAACTTTAACATGGCGGATTTAGAGCAAAATACATTAGTCAAAGATAAAACACTTTTTATTATTGAGGATGACAAACCTTTTCGTGAGCGTTTAACCACCTCATTTCAACGTAAAGATTTCACAGTAACAGCAGCAGCTTCAAAAAAAGAGGCTTTAGATGTTCTAGCTGGAAATAATTTTAATTATGCCATAGTTGATCTTCGTTTAGGAGATGGTTCGGGACTCGATGTTATTAAGGTGATTAAGGAGCAAAATCCAGAATGTAGAACAGTAATGTTGACAAGTTATGGCAACATAGCTACGGCTGTATCCTCTGTTAAATTGGGTGCTGACGATTATTTAACCAAACCTGCAAACATAGATGATATCGAAAAATCATTAATGTCTGCTACCGCTACATCCTTACCCCCACCACCTGAGAACCCAATGTCTGCTGATAGAATAAGGTGGGAACATATTCAAAGAGTTTTTACACAGTGTAACCGTAATGTTTCTGAAACTGCTAGAAGACTAAAAATGCACAGAAGAACTCTTCAAAGAATTTTAAATAAGCACGCCCCTAAAGAATAGAAACTCACTACAATCTTTGTTATTCTGCTTAAATGTCTAAGCCGAGACTAATACTTGTAGATGGTTCCGGATATATTTTCCGAGCTTATTACGCCTTACCCCCAATGAATAATTCTAAGGGCATCCCCACAAATGCAGTTTATGGGTTTTGCAATATGATGCTTAGACTTATTGAAGAGCATCCAAATGACAAAATACTAATCATTCTTGATGCAGGAAGGAATACTTTTCGAAATACTTTATTTCCTGAATACAAAGCAAATCGTGGTGAGGCACCAGAGGATTTGATTCCTCAATTTAGTATTATTCGTGAAGCTATTGATGCGTTTGGTTTAGATGTTATTGAAAAAAAAGACTTTGAAGC
This sequence comes from uncultured Alphaproteobacteria bacterium, assembly GCA_902616855.1. GTDB lineage: Bacteria > Pseudomonadota > Alphaproteobacteria > HIMB59 > HIMB59 > HIMB59. Next base: position 68,155 of record CACMUL010000005.1, read on the forward strand.
CGATGATGTTATAGCAAGTTACGTTAAATATGGTGAAGACAATAATATACCCACCACAGTATTTAGTTCAGACAAAGACCTTTTTCAATTGTTATCAGCTAATAATCGCATCATGGATCCAATGAAAAATATTGAAATTGATGAAGCAAAGGTAATGGAAAAATTTGGTGTTAGCCCAGACAAGATTACAGATGTACAAGCTTTGATTGGTGATAGTGTTGATAATATTCCTGGCGTCCCTGGCATCGGACCAAAAACAGCCTCTAAATTAATTAATGAATTTGGTTCTTTTGAGGGCCTTTTGGCAAATAAAGAGAAAATATCAAATGAAAGAATTAAAAATCTTATTAATGATCACGAGGAAAAAGCAAAAATAAGCCATCAACTAGTAATTCTAAAAAATGATCTTGAACTACCTATTACAATCGAAAAATTAAAAGATTTTGAAGACTCACCAAAACTTAATAACTTTTTCAAAAAATATGAATTTAAATCATTAATTAGAAATAGCGCTCATGAAACAAAGCCGCATGCGGCCAAAAAAAACTTAGAATTTAAATCACTTATTAAGACAAAAGATATAATCGAATATCTAAAGTCTCTTCAATCTGAAAAAACCTTAGCGATAGATTTAGAGACAGATAGTTTAGACGTAAATGAAGCAAATATCATTGGCATTTCATTATCTAATGCACAGCAAGCTTATTACCTACCTTTTAAATCACCTGAAAATGAAATATCTGAGATAGATCAAAAAAAAATATTAAAAGAGCTGAATTTATTATGTAAAGATCCTTCAATTTTAAAGATTTTTCATAATGCTAAATACGATAGTGTTATTTTAAAACGCTTTAACGTAAATACTATTTCTTTTCAAGATACCTTATTAATGTCTTTTTTTGTAAATAACGGTTTAACAAAACACAATCTTGAGGATTTGTATTATTATTATTTTGGAGAAGAAAAAGAAAAATTTAAAGATGTCATTAAAAATGAGTCTAAAAGAAATTATAAAGATTTTTCTGAAGTGCCTTTACAGTCTGCAACAAATTACGCTGCTCATGATGCTTATGCCACTTATAAATTATATGAAACATTACACGATCAAATATTAGATGCCCCCGATAGTTATATATATTTTGATATCGATAAAAAATTAAGCTTAGTCCTTCAACAGGTTGAAAACAATGGTTGTAAGATCGATCTTAAATTTTTAACAAAACTGGAAAAAGATCTAAATAAAGAAATTGAAAAAATTGAACAGAAAATTTTCAAAATCGCAGGTGAGGAGTTCAATATTGGTTCGCCAAAGCAACTTACCGAAATCTTCAAGAAACTTGATGTGAAGGTAACAAAAAAAACAAAAGCAGGAGATTTTCAAACTAATGTCAAAGTCTTAGAACAATTAGAAACTGAGGGAGTAGAGATTGCCTCGCATATTCTACAATGGCGTCAATACTCTAAGCTCGTGTCGACCTATACATCTTCTTTAGCTGAACATGCTGATAATAACGACCGTGTTCACAGTACATTTAATATTGCAGCAACTATTACGGGTAGATTAAGTTCATCTGAGCCTAATTTACAAAATATCCCTATTAGAACTGAGATCGGAAAGAAAATTAGAACAGCATTTATTGCGGAAAAAGATCATGAGTTATATAGCTTCGATTACTCCCAAATCGAGCTTCGTGTGCTTTGTGAAGCGTGCGAAGACCCTAATTTATTAAAGGCTTTTCAAGGGGATCAAGATATTCATCAAAGCACAGGCCAATTAGTTTTTAACAAAAAAACAATTAATGCTAATGATCGAAGAATGGCCAAGATTATTAATTTTGGAATAATCTATGGAATTAGCCAATACGGTTTAGCTAAACAGTTAGGTGTTAGCAATGCTGAAGCAAAGCTTTTCATAGATAACTATTTTCAAAAATTTCCAAACATTAGTGACTTTATGAAAGCAACTACCGATAAAGCAAAAAAACTAGGCTACGTTGAAAACCTTTTTGGAAGAAAGTCTCACATTAAAGACATCAATGCTAAAAATTTTATGCTCCGATCTTTTGCAGAAAGACAAGCTATCAATGCACCCATTCAAGGCACAGCATCTGAGTTAATTAAAATTGCAATGTTGGATATTCATAGCTATTTAGAGAAAAATAAATGTAAATCTAAAATGACATCGCAAGTCCATGATGAGCTTTTATTTGAAATTCATAAAAAAGAAAAAGATATTATTCCACAAATAACTAAGTTGATGGAAACATCACATCAAAAATACAAATCTTTTAAAACTCCTATAAAAGTCGACTTCGGTGGTGGCTTGAACTGGGGATTAGCTCACTAGTTAAAACTAAAAATCATCGTCAGGTTTATTAAATGCCATCCAACGTTCTAGCTCATGGTAGCCACCAATTTTCTCACCGTTGATTATGATTTGGGGAAATGTTTTGGCAGTTGGAAATATTTCAAAAAACTGATCACGGCTGTAATCCTCATCAAGCATTAATACTTGGGGGTTATGTGAGGATAAAACTGCCTTAGCTTTAGTGCAAAAAATACAGTTGTCTTTACTATAAATTTTGACTTCCACTTAGAAAGACTCGTCAAAAGACAAAGAACGATCTGTTGGACGCTGGTACTCAGATACCCTTTTTTCGAAGAAATTAGTCACATTTTGAACATCAAGAGCTCTCATGAAATCAAATGGGTTTTCAGTATTAAATACTCTTTCAAATCCAAAAAGATCAGCAATTCGGTCTGAAACAGCTTCAATATACATACACATCATTTCTTTGTTCATACCAATGAGATCAACAGGAAGTGCGTCAGTAACAAATTCTTTTTCAAATTCCACTGCTTCTCTGACTATTTCTTCGAATTCAGACTGTGCAACAGGACCAGGAATTAAATCCATCGATTTAATATCTTCATCTGACAAGGTTCCTTTATTAAACTTTTCACTTAATGTTTTAAACATCAAAGCTGAGAAACTAAAGTGCATTCCTTCATCTCTGGCTATCCAGTCATTTGATAAAGCTAAGCCCGGAAGTAAACCTCTTTTTCTAAAATAATAAATGGCACAAAAGGATCCAGCAAAAAATAATCCTTCAACTAAACCAAAGGCAATTAAGCGTGTTAATAAATTTTGATTTCCGTTAAGCCATTTTGAAACCCACTGTGCTTTTTTATTAATACAAGGTACGTTTTGAATAGCAGAAAATAGCTTATCTTTTTCTGATGGGTCCTCTACATAA
>CACMUL010000006.1 GCA_902616855.1 uncultured Alphaproteobacteria bacterium
CGCAAATGCTAAAGTGTATTTAATCATTAATTTATTTTATTAATTTTAAGTATAATATTTTATTTCAATATATGAATTTTTACCTACCTATTGCTGAAATATCCATAAATATTTATATATTAATTTCCCTTGGAGTTGGAATTGGTTTTATATCTGGACTCTTTGGAATAGGTGGAGGTTTTATATCCTCTCCTCTATTGATACTGGTTGGTATTCCTCCAGCTGTAGCAGTTGGAACTACCACTGTTCAAGTATTTGCATCAACATCTACAGGTGTGATAAGTCATTTTCAAAGAAAAAATATAGATTATCAGATGGGCTTAACAATGGTTATTGGAGGATTAGTTGGAACGCTTTTTGGTGTATTAATTCTAAATAATTTAAAAACTATTGGTTTAATAGATAACTATTTAAATAGTATCTATATAATTCTTTTAATTATAACCGCTACGTTTATTCTTTATGAAACAGCTAAAGTTAATATTGTATATAAAAATAGAAAATTTAAATTACATCAACATTCTTGGATACACGGACTTCCTTTTAAATTTAAGTATAGAAAATCTAAATTATACATAAGTATTTTAGCACCACTTTTAATAGGTTTTATTATAGGTATATTGACAGGACTAACTGGAATTGGTGGGGGCTTTATACTGATTCCATGTATGATTTATTTATTAGGGATGAAAACTATTTCAGTAATAGGAACATCTTTATTTAACATTACAATTGTATCTTTTGTCTCTCTATTTTTACAAATTTATATAAATCAAAATATCGATTTTGTATTGGCTTTAGCATTAATAGTAAGTAGCTCAATTGGGGCTGCATTGGCTACAAGGATAGTTGATATACTTGACCAGGAAAATTTAAAGGTAACATTTGGAATGTTACTATTAATTATTTCATCTTTTTTAGCTTATGATTTATTTAGAACACCAGAAAACTTATTTATTATCAATTATGTATAAATACATTTTTATATTCATATTTTTATTTAAAGTTGGTTTTGCTTCTAATTTTTCCTTAGATCAATTTGAAATTGAAATAAATTCAAATTTTTTAGGAAAAGAAGTGGTTTTATTTGGAAGTAAAGACAAAAAAAGTGATGTAATCTTCATTTTCGAAGGAGAGAATAAAAAAGCTAAATTAACGACAAAAGTTAAAGAGGGATTTTTATGGATTAACGAGACAAAAGAATTAAATAATCAACCTAGTTTTTTTGCGATCTTCACATCTCCTAAGAGGCCTTTGAATGAAATATTTTTATTTTCTACTTTAAAAGATAGACATTTATTGATCAGTAATCATTCTGTTGAACTTCATAAAATTAGAAAAGCGATGAAAGTTAAGAGTTTGTATATAGAGGAGGAGCTGGAGAGTTTAAGTGGAAATTTATTTTTAAAAAAATTTTTAATTCCAGATAACATCTCACCTGGAAATATAAAAGTTTATATGTACGAATTAAAAAACAATAAAATTGTTAAGATGGACTCTAAAAACTTACAAATTAAAAAAGGAGGAATATCATTTAAATTAGAAAATTTGTTAAAAACTGAGTCATTTATTTATATTATAATTTTGATTGTTATATCTTTATTGCTTAGTTTAGTAACAAATTTAATTTTCAGAAAAAAATGAAAAAAATTAATAACAGAAATTATTTTGTAGTAATTGATCAAAGTGCTGAGATGTGGACAGCGGTCAAATTTGCAATTAGGAGAGCAAAAATAACTAAATCTAATATTACTACTGTTAGTTTTATTCAAAGTGCCAGCGAAGGCATGATGCTTATATCAGGAACTGAAAAAATTTTAGACAAAGATCAGATCTCAACTGAAAAATTAAAACATAAAGAGGTACATAATTACATTTCAGATAAATCAAAAATTAAAGCAAAATCTGAAATATTTAAATATAATGAAATTGATGAGTTTATAAGTTTCTTAAATAAATATTCATCTAATTCAACCATTGTTCTTGCTACAAGTAGAGATATTGGTAAACCTGGGCCCTTAATTGACAAACTAATATATGAAAAATCTAACTCGTTACATTGCCCTCTTGTTATAATTAATGGCAATCTCGAGGATAAAGAAATTGAGAAGATTATTTAACTGAATAAAAAAGATTTTAAAATCTGTATTGTCTGCCAAAGACCTTTTAATTGGAGAAAAAAATGGGAAAAAGTATGGAATGATGTTAAATATTGTTCAGAAAAATGTCGAAGGTCAAAATCAAAAATAATCAGGAAAAGATAGCAAACTTACTCTTGAGTATTGGTTGTGTCAATATCAACTTCAAAAACCAATTTACTCTTACATCTGGCAAAAAAAGTCCAGTGTATGTTGATTGTAGAAAATTAATTTCATTTCCAAAAGAAAGAGGATTTATTATTAATGAAATGAGTAAGCAAATTAAATCCAAGTATAAAAATAATTCGACTATTATAGCTGGAGGAGAAACTGCTGGCATTCCCTACTCTTCCTTTCTGTGTCAAAAGATGAAATATCCAATGATATATATAAGAAAGAGTCCTAAAGGGTTTGGAAAAGGTAAGCTAATAGAAGGAGAGTTCAAAAAGAATTCTCAGTCAATATTAGTAGAGGACATGGCAACTGATGGAGGAAGTAAATTACACTTCATAAAAGCTTTAAGACTAAATAAACTTAAAGTTAGAGATATTTATGTAGTTTTTTACTACGGAATTTACCCTAAAGCTAAAAAAAATATATCTAAAATGAAAGTGAATTTAAATTATCTCACATCATGGAAAGATATATTGACTATTTCCCCAAATTACATTTCAGACAAAGATTACGATAATTTAAAAAACTATTTAGAGTCTATTTCAAGTGGAAAATAAAATTATTAGTGTTGTTTCAGGGGGTTTTGACCCTATCCATCCTGGACATATTATGATGATGAAAGATTGTTTAGATTTTTCTAATTTTTTAATTGTCGGTGTAAATTCTAATGAATGGTTAATTGATAAAAAGGGAAATTTTTTTATGGATATTCGTCATAGAATGTATGTTGTTAATAGCTTAAAAGTTGTTAATGAAGCTATGGAATTTGAAGATGATGAAATAGGAAGTGCAAATAATTTGTTAATTCAAGTAAGAAATAAATATCCAAATGAAAAAATTATTTTTGCCAATGGGGGTGACAGATCAGATACTTCTAAAATTTTAGAGTATGAAACAGCAAATAAATATAATATTGAATTAAAGTTTGGTGTGGGTGGCAACCACAAAGAGTCATCTAGTTCTGATTTGTTAAAAAGATGGAGTGAATACTCTAAAATTAAGGGCTAAGGGTATACGATATCCAATCGTTGTCTTTAAACTCAAAGACTTCTCTTTTATGAATTCTATGAGGCATATCCTCCCAAAACTCAATTTTTGAGTATCTTACGATAAACCCTCCCCAGTAATTTGGACGAGGGAAATTTTCTTTTTCAGGATATTTATTTTTATAAAATTTAATTTTATTCTCTAAATCATCTCTTGATTTTAAGACTTTTGATTGATTAGAAGCCCACGCTCCTATTCGACTTAAATAATGTCTTGAATTAAAATATTTATCAGATGTTTCTTTTGAGACTTTTTCGACTTTACCCTCTATTCTTATTTGTCTTAATAATGATTTCCAATGAAAATTTAGGCAAACATTGGCATTTTTTAAAATGTCATTTCCTTTATTGCTTTCGTAATTTGTATAAAAAATAAAACCTTCATCATTATAATCTTTTAATAAAACCATCCTTGAATGAGGGTTATTTTTATCATCAACTGTCGATAGACACATTGCATTGGGATCGTTGATCTCTTTTTCAGTTGCTAAATCAAACCATTCTTTGAACTTAATAATTGGATTTAATTTATCTGACATGGTATGAGTATTATATTAATTTTAGCAAAAAATGGATTTAAAAAATAAAAAAGGACTAATAATGGGAGTGGCTAATGATAAGTCCATTGCCTGGGGTATTGCTCAACAATGTGCAAATTTTGGTGCTAAATTAGCTTTTACGTATCAAAATGATCTTCTAATAAAGAGAATAGAACCATTAGCTAAGTCTGTTGGTTCAAATTTATTGATACAATGTGATGTTAGCGATGAAGGATCAGTAAAAAATGCTTTTGAAAAAATTAAAGATAAATGGGGAAAATTGGATTTTTTTGTTCACGCTGTAGCGTTTGCAGATAAAAATGAACTAAGAGGTAAGTATGTTGATACTACAAAAGAGAATTTCTTAAATAGTTTAAATATTTCTTGTTATTCCTTCACTGAGTCTTGTAAATACTGCTATGATTTAATGGATGATGGTGGGAGTATTTTAACGTTAACTTACTATGGAGCAGAGCAGGTTATGCCACATTATAATGTAATGGGAGTCGCAAAATCAGCACTTGAAGCCTCAGTAAAGTATCTTGCTGTTGATATGGGAGATAAAAATATAAGAGTTAACGCTATATCTGCAGGCCCAATTAAAACTCTTGCGGCTTCTGGTATTGGTGATTTTAGATTTATTTTAAAATGGAATGAGCTAAATTCTCCTTTAAAGAGAAATGTTACACTTGAAGATGTTGGTAACACAGGAGCATACCTTTTAAGCGACCTTTCATCTGGTGTAACTGGTGAAATTCACCATGTTGATTGCGGTTATCATACAGTTGGAATGGTAGCAGTTGATGAAGCTGAAGGTGTAGCAGGCTTATTAAATGAGTTTAGTAAAAAATAATTAGTTCATGTCACATAATTCTTTTGGAAATTTATTAAAGTTTACTACTTGGGGAGAAAGTCATGGAGAGGCTATAGGTTGTGTCGTTGATGGTTTTCCAGCAGAAATACCTATTGACACAAAATATATTCAAACAAGACTAGATTTAAGAAAACCAGGTCAGTCAAAATTTACAACACAAAGAAAAGAGAAAGATGAAGTTAATGTACTCTCTGGAGTTTTTAACGGTAAAAGCACGGGCGCTCCAATATCAATGATAATTTACAACTCTGACCAAAGAAGCAAGGACTATTCAGAAATAAAAAATAAATTTCGACCTGGTCATGCCGATTACACCTATTTTATGAAATATAAAAATTATGATTATAGAGGTGGAGGAAGGTCTAGTGCTAGAGAAACTGCCATGAGAGTTGCTGCAGGTGCTCTTTCGGAATTACTTCTTAAAAAAATTTCAAAAAATAAAATAAAAGTTACAAGTGCTGTTATACAAATTGGTAATGAGAAGATAGAAAACTCTACTTGGAATAATAACTTTATTAACAAAAATCCTTTTTTCTCACCGGATAAGTCAATTCTTAAAAAATGGGAGGAACTAATTCTTACTCATCGAAAAAAAGGTTCATCACTAGGTGCTGTAATTGAGGTTAGAGTCTCAAATTGCCCTGTAGGTATAGGAGAGCCAATATATCAAAAACTTGACTCTGAGTTATCAAAAGCAATTATGAGCATTAATGCTGTAAAAGGTATAGAGTTTGGTACTGGTTTTGATTTAGTAAACTATGATGGTACTAATGGATCTGATCAAATTAACTTTGAAAATAAAAAAATTAAATTTCATACTAACCATGCTGGAGGAATATTAGGTGGTATTTCCTCAGGACAAGATATTATTTTTAGATATATTGTTAAACCTACAAGCTCGGTGTTAAGTGAAAAAAATACTGTTACAAAGAATTTTAAAAATACTAAAATCAAAACTAAAGGACGTCATGATCCTTGTGTAGGCATTAGAGCAGTACCAGTGGGAATAGCTATGACCAATTTTGTTATTGCAGATTTGTTACTAATACACAAATCAAAATCACTTTAAAAAATTAGTTAATTTTTCATATATTTTTTTTGAAGAAATACCTGATAAAGTGTATTGGTCCTCAATATCAGATTGGTCAATAAATTTGTCTTTCATGAAAAAATTTAAAATTTTTGGTGATTTAGATGACTCATTTAACAAATAGTTGTTTACTTGACTTGAAAATCCTCCAATTGCGTTCTCCTCTATAGTTACAAAAATTTCGTGATTTTTTATCAGAGAATTAATGGATTTCTTATCTATCGGTTTAGCAAATCTCATGTCCAACACACTGCATTGAAATTTATAATTTTTTTTAATTAATTCAGAAACCTCCAAGATTTTTTGTAGCCGAGTGCCCAAACTTAGAAAAGCAATTCTTTTTCCTTTTTTTACTAGTTTTGCTTCACCCAATTTAATTTTATTAAACTTAGCTTTTTCATTGTAATCATTGGCTAAATTTCTTGGATATCTGATTGCAGATGGTTTGTCATTAATAGTCATAGATAATTTAATCATATTCTTTAATTCCTCTCCACTTGAAGGAGCCATAACTATGAAATTTGGTAAGCAACATAAATAACTCAAATCGAAAGATCCTGCATGAGTAGCTCCATCAGCACCAACAAAACCTGATCTATCTATTAAAAATCTAACTGGCAAAGACTGAATTGCAATATCATGTATTATTTGATCATATGCCCTTTGCAAAAAAGTAGAATATATTGCCACAAAAGGCTTAACTTTTTCAGTCGCCATACCTCCAGCAAAGGTTACAGCATGTTGTTCTGCTATTCCTACATCATAGAAACGATTTGGGAAAATTTCTTTGAATTTATCCAAACCTGTTCCAGAGGGCATAGCAGCTGTGATAGCAACTATTTTATTATCCTTTTTTGCTAATTTTAAAAGAGTGTCACTTACAACATTAGTGAATGTTTTTTCTTTAGATTTATTTTGAACACCAGTTTTTAAGTTAAAAGAAGAAACGCCATGAAATTTATCTTTTGAACTTTCTGCAGGTTTGTAACCTTTTCCTTTTTTAGTAATTAAATGTAAAATAACAGGACCATGTAATTCCTTATTTTTGTATTTTTTAAATAATTGAACCAATAATTTTAGATTGTGTCCGTCAATAGGGCCTAAATAGTTCAAACCAAGTTCTTCAAATATTGTATTTCCAGTTAAATATCCTTTTAAATAACCCTCAGTTTTTTTTGCAAAATCCCCTACTTCGTTGGGTAATCTTTTAGTAAAATTTTTAATGATATCTCTAAAGCTTTCATATGATTTTGAACTTAATAGTTTTACAAGATATTTGCTCATTGCACCTACTGGTTCTGCTATAGACATTTCATTATCATTTAAAATAATCAGGGAATTTTTATTTAAATGCCCTAGATTGTTAAGACCTTCATAAGCCAATCCTGCACTAATAGCACCATCACCAATAATACTAATAACATCAAAATTTTTATTGAGCATATCTCTGGCAGCCGTAATCCCTAAATTGGCTGAAACAGAAGTAGAGCTATGTGCGGCTCCAAAAGGATCATAAATGCTCTCAGATCTTTTAGTAAAACCTGACAAACCATTTTTTTTTCTCAATGTATGAATTTTGCTTTTTCTACCAGTTAATATTTTATGGGGGTAAGTTTGATGACCTACATCCCAAATAATTTTATCTCTTGGAGTATCAAAGACATAATGTAAAGCTGAAGTTAATTCTATTACTCCCAAACTAGCTCCTAAATGACCTCCTGTTTTCGATACTACTTGAATTGTATAATCTCTTAACTCATCATTAAGTTTTTGTAATTGATTAAATGATAATTTTTTTAAATCTTTGGGAAGGTTAATTTTACTTAAAATTGACATTGTAATTTTAAGTTATTTGAATTCTGTTGAACTTAAAGACTTGTTTCTCTTAACAATTTTATCTATTTTAAGTTTTGCAGATTTAAGTTTTTCCTCACAAAATTCTTTTAATTCTATTCCCTCTTCAAAAAGCTTTATACTATCCTCGAGAGGAGTATCTTCGTTCTCTAATAAATCAGATATTTCCTCTAATCTCTTTAGAGCGCTTTCAAAATTATTTTCTTTTTTTTTATTCATTTGAGTACTCAACTAATTTTTTAAGATGGTTATTTAAACCGTTATACAAACCTTTCATGTCGTATCCACCCTCTAGAACAGATATTATTGGAACATTATTTGCAAATTTTTCCAATACAATTTTTGTCACCCAATAAAAGTCTTCATCCTCTAAATTTATAGATGCTAAAGGGTCTAATTTATGTGCATCAAAACCAGCAGAAAAATAAATTAAATCAAATTTTTTATCAATCTTATCAACAATATTTTTTTCAAACAAAGATTTAAAAGTGCTCGAATCACAATCACTAGGCAAAGGACAATTAAATATATTTCCAACACCAACTTCATTAAGTGATCCTGTCCCTGGGTAAAATGGAAATTGATGACTTGATGCATAGAAAATATTGGGATTATTTTCAAAAATATGTTGGGTACCATTTCCGTGATGTACATCAAAATCAATAATTAGAATTTTTTTAAATTTACCTGTATTTAATGCATATTGAGCTGAAATAGCTACGTTATTAAACACACCAAAACCCATAGCTTTATTACTCTCAGCGTGATGGCCTGGTGGTCTATGCGCACAAAAGAAAACACCATTATTTTTATTATTTATAATATAATTAACAGCATCAACACTTCCTCCAACAGCTAGAAGGTAACTATTTAAACTATTTGAGCAAGCAATTGTATCAGGATCAAAATGAGTAAAACCAGAAGAAGGAATAGTATCAAAAATGTAATTTACATAATTAATATCATGCACCAAAGAAATCATTTGCTTATCAGCAATAGTTGGTTCAATAAGGTTATGTTTTGAATACTCTTCTATAATTAAGTTATTTACAACTTCTATCCTTTTAATTGACTCAGGATGATTTCCTGTATCGTGATTTTTGTATTCTTCTGAAAATATAATATTTATCATTTTAAAAGCTTTAATAAAAAACTTTGAAACCAATCGTAGTTTTTAAATTGGTGTTTTTTAAAGTCTTTCATTATTTTATTTAAATTATCTATATATGGATATTTTATCTTAACTATATCGTGCCATCTTTTTATAGTATTAGATGTTACTTCAGGGTGAAATTGAAAACCATAGATTTCTTTTCTTTTAATTTTGAAAGAGTCAACTTCATACAAAATACCCTTAGATAATAATTCCATATTTTTATTATAGGAAATACCCTCTGTATGAAATTGTAAAAAAGACAGATTATTTTTAAAAACTTTGTTATTATTTTTCAAATTTTTCTTATAACCACATTCAAATAATTTAGTTTTTGATTTAGATATTTTTGATCCAAAAATTTTTGCAATTAATTGAGCACCTAAACAAATACCGACAATCTGTTTATTTTTTTTAATGATATAATTAAGAAATTTATATTCATAAGAAATAGCCTTTGATTTACTATTTGCGCTCTGTTTTCCACCGTGAAAGATAAATAAATCAAATTGATCAATATCTTTTTTTTTTAAAAAACGTAAATTTTTATAAAAGATTGTAGAGGATTGATGTTTTTTTTGGAAAAATTTTGAAACTACACTTACATCAGCTACTTCACTATGAATTATTTGCAGTACTCTCTTCATTCTTACTAAAGTTGATGACTGTACCAAATATTATAGCATAAGAAAGCATTGATGATCCTCCGTAGCTAATAAATGGCAATGTCATTCCTGTAGGAGGTATAAGTTTTATTGAGGAACCAATATTTACAAATGCTTGCAAACACATCAAAAAGCATAAACTAAATATCGTATTAGAAATAAATAAATTTGATGGAGTCAAAATAGATCTTCTTGCCATTATGAAAAATACTGGATATAGAAAAGCAACAAATAATCCAAATAAAACACCAAATTCCTCAATTAAAATAGCAAATATAAAATCATTATGGGATTCTGGAATAGAGTATTTAAGTTGACCTTCACCTAAACCTACACCAAATAAACCACCAGTTTTTATTGCTGATAGACTTCTCGAAACTTGAGAGTTATCACCATTTAGGAAATTATCAATTCTGTAAGCAACATGATCAAAAGAAAAATAGGCTATTAACATGAAAAATAAACCTATAAAGCCTAATAAAATAAAAAGTTTTAAATTTCTAAAATATAAAATTAAAATTAAAGAAAAAATTGAAATATAAACTAATAACGTACCTATGTCTGGCTGGAGAAGTAGAAGTATTATAACTGTGCTTATTATCATAAAACTTAATAATAAGTAAAATTTGTTTTTAGTTTTGATATATAAATAACAAAACCAAGAAAACATACAAATAAGAGGTCCTTTTAATAGTTCAGAAGGCTGGATAGAAAAAAAATTAAAACTTAACCATCTTGTTGCACCTTTAATTTCATATCCAAAAACTGGCACTATTAATAAAAGTAGAACAAAAAAAATACTCATAATATTTAAAAATTTTCTTAAATTATTTTTCGGCAATAAAGATATAAAAATTAAAACACCAATAGATATTAATAAAAAAATAATATGTTTTAGTATTAATATAATCGAATATTCAGTACCTATTAGAGAATAAATAGCAAGTATACCAATGAATGATAAAATAAATGGAATTATAAAAAGTTTTTTTGATAATATATACCAATTAGATCCTAATAAACTTTTGTCATCTCTAAATAGTATATTTCTCACAATAAGGCTTTTTTTATAAGTCGATTAAAATGGTTTCCACGATCTATATAATTTTTGTAAAGGTCAAAAGACTCACCACCAGGAGAAAAAAGTATATATTCATATTTATATGATTTTATCATTAATTTAAGAAAGTATATTAATTCAGTTAGTCTATTAAATCTGAAATAATTAGAGTCTATAAAATTTAATTGATTTATAAATAAATCTCTTTGATTACCAAATATTAGCACTAATGTATTTTTAATATTAAAAATTAAATTTTTATCTTGTTTTTTAAGTTTACCTCCTAGAATTAAAATTTTTTTTGAACTATTTATTAAATTATTTTTGTAAATAGCATTATTTAAATTAGTGCACTTACTATCATTATAAATTTTTAAAGTGTTTTTATTATAAATTAGCTGAAGTCTATGATTTAAATCATTTGAAATGTGCTTATTTTCTATTTTTATTCGTGAGTCGATAAAAGAGATTAGATTTTTAATTGAGTTTAAATTTAATTCTCTAAAATAACTCGAGAGTTCTTTTTTATGTATGATACGATCATCATTTAAAATTAATCTACTTTTGTTAATTTTAACGAAACTTCGATATTTTTGAAATAAGTATTTCGATAAAAATAAACATGAATTTTTATATAAAAAATCCTGTATTCGAAATTTAGCACTTATATAATTTTTAATATTCGTATGGTATTCCAAATGATCACAAAAGATATTTGTAATCAAAGCATAATGTAATTTTAAAAATTTCAATTTATCTAATTGATATGAACTTAATTCAATAATTAAAATATCTATTTTGGATAAATATTTTTTTAAATTTGTTTTATCCAAAATAGTATTTCCAAAATTGCCAATAATTTTAGTTTTGTATTTTTTTGAAAGTATTTGATTGATATAATTACAAGTTGAAGATTTTCCTTCTGTTCCTGTTATGCCCAATATTTTTTGCGAAGATATTTCTAAACTTAAAAAATCTAAATCGATCAAAAATTTATTCTTATGTTTGTATAAAAAATGATTTTTTTCAATCTTGATCGATGGAGATACTATAAAATAACTATATTGATCAATTTTATTTTCTAAAAACTTTTTACTAATTACTTTTTTATTTATTATTTTTTTAAAATCATCATATATATTATAATTACAATTATTATTTATAAGATATTTTTCAACTGATTTCCCACTTACACCATATCCATAAATTAAAAAATTTTTATTTAAATTAATCAATTATCTAATTTTTAAAAGTGACAAAGCTAACAAACAAAAAAGGAAGCTTAATATCCAAAATCTAATAACTATTTTTTGTTCTGATAGTCCTTTTTTTTCATAATGATGATGAAGTGGAGCCATCAAAAATATTCTTTTTCCTTTTGAAAATCTAAAATATGTAACTTGTATCATTACAGATAAAGTTTCGATTACAAAAAGACCTCCAGCAACAGCTAATACTATTTCTTGTTTTAAGAGGATAGAAGTAACGGCTAAGGAAGCACCCAAAGATTGTGATCCTGTATCTCCCATAAAAATCGATGCAGGACTTGAGTTAAACCATAAAAAACCTAGTAATGCTCCAATTGCTGAGGTGCAAAAAATTACAATTTCTCCTGATCCGTTTATATAATTGACTAACAGATAATCAGAAAAGTTCATGTTACCCAAAACATATGCAAATACAGCAAATGTAAGAAAAACAAATATCAAAGGCATTGACACTAATCCATCTAATCCATCAGTCAAATTGGTTGCGTTTGTTGAACCAATTACAATTACTAAAATAAGAACAAAATAAAAATAGCCAAGTTCAATTGAAGCATTTTTTAAAAAAGGAATACTAAATTGGTTTAGATCAAATCCATTATATTTAATAGTAAAATAAATCACTAATGTAGCAAATAGTTGACATAAGAATTTAATTTTAGATGTTATTCCTTTACCTAATTTGACTTTTTGAAAGTCATCTAGAAAACCTATCAAACCAAATAAAATTAATGTCAGTATCAATATATAGTTAAAACTTGAGAAATTCGAAGTCCACAAAATTGAACTTAAAATTATTGAAAAGAGTATTAGTACCCCGCCAAGCGTTGGAGTTCCTTTTTTATGGTAATGTGTGTCCGGACCATCATTTCTTATAGGTTGTCCACTTGGAAAAGCACTCTTTTGAATTCTAACCCAGTGAGGCATAAGTATTAGGACTATTACAAATGAAGTAACCAAGGATAAGCCTGACCTGAAAGAAATATAACCAAATAAATTAAATAAAAAATCTGTATCTCTTAGAGAGTATAATAAATCACCTAACATATTGTTTTATTATCTTATCTAGTTGGTTTAACCTTGAGCCCATTACAAAAATATTTTTTACATTATTAATTTCTGTATTCAAATAATTGATAGCTGGTTTATAGTTTTTATAAAAAATAAATTTATCAAATTTTTTTTTAAACTTATAGAATTCGTCTCCAATAAAAATTATTTTACTTAAGTTTAATTTAGTTACTAATTCAATAATTTGCATATGGAAAAAATCTGATTGAGAACCTAATTCCTTCATAGAACCTAAAATATATACTTTTTGTTTAATATTTCTTTTACTAAAGATTAAAATTTGTTTATTTAGTGAAAATGGGCTTGCATTATAACTATGATCATAGAAATTAATTTTTTTAGTCCCTATATAAGTCAGAATTTCTTTACCCCTGGACTCAATAATTGACTCATCATAAAAAAAATTTTTAAATTTTATTGTCTTTATAAATATTTTAATAAATAAAAAAGATATTATAGCTATATTTACATAAAAATCCCCTCTAGAGGACTTTATAGAGTATTTTCTTTTATTATGAATAAAATTTACTGTGTATATTTTTTTGTTTGAGATAATATTTTTTTTTAAGTTTTCAGAATTTATAAGATCTACTTTATGGTTAAGTTTATTATTAATATAATGAGGTTCATAATTGTAATTGACTAATCCACCCATAAGTCTTTTAGAATTAAATATTTTTAGTTTATTATCTACAAGATGCCTAAAATTTCTAAAATTACCAATATGGGAATTTTCAATACCTGTTAATAAACAATAGTGTGGTTGTAAAGTATTAACTAATTTAGGCATCTCATTAGGTTTATTAATTCCTAATTCGAAAACAGAGTATTTACTTTTTAAATTCATATTCAATATAGAAAACTGCAACCCTTGGATATTGTTAAAATTTTTATAAGATCTATATGTGCTAATATTATTATTTTTTAAAATATGAAAAATATTCTCTTTAAATGTTGTTTTGCCTACAGATCCAGTTACAGCAATAATTTTACCTTTATAGGAGGCTATTATAAATTTGCATAAATTTTTTATAAATAATTGAGTATCTTTAACATATAATAATTTTGGGTGAGATTTGCAAAAATTTACAATTACCAATGCTGCTTTTTTTTTTATAGCGTCGTTATAATACAAGCTACCATCATTATTTTTTGTTTTTAAACCAATAAAAATATCATTTTTTTTTATTAACCTTGTGTCAAAAACGATGTTGGATTTATATTTCGATTTTAAATCTTCGATAATTTTATAAATTTTTAGCATAATTAGATGAAATTAATTTATCATTAAATGGGTATGATTTATTTTTGTATGTTTGTGTATCTTCATGACCTTTTCCAGCAATAATTAAGATTCCATCATTTTTTTTTATATAATCTATTCCAAATTTTATAGCCTTTCTTCTACTAGGGATCTCAATTGGGTTTGAAGAAAACTTTATAAGAGTTTTTCGGATTATCGCCGGATCTTCATATCTTGGATTATCATCAGTAATTATCTGAATTTTAGTATATTTTGAGATTACCTTAGCTATTTGTGATCTTTTAGATTTATCTCTATCACCGCCACAACCATAAATAATTATTACAAATTTATTTAGTAAAGGAAATTTATTTAATAAATTTTCATATGCATCTTTTGAATGAGCATAATCAATCATTATTACTTTATTATTTTTATTGTAAATAATTTCAGATCTTCCAGGTGGAAATAATGATTTAGTAATTTTTAATGGAAATTTTTTCATAATCTTATTGTAAACCATTAATATGGTAATAATATTTTTGACCATAAAATCATTAAACGAATTTATTTTATAAGAGTTGTCTTTTAAAATTATTTGATATTGATTAAAATTTTTATTTATTATAGATATTTTATTTTTAGATATAAAGTTATCTTGAGTAATTAAGTTTTTATTGAAGCTTTTAAATTTATTTTTTAAATTATAATCCTGTAGAAATAAAATTGAGTTCTTTAATTTATGGCATTTAATAAGATTTATCTTAGCTAAATGATAATCATTTTTATTTTTGTGATAATCTAAATGATCGGACTCTAAATTTGTTAAGATACAGTAATTATAATTTAAATTTCCAATTCTTCCTTCACAGTATCCGATACTGGAAACTTCTATAAAAACAAATTTTATGTAATTATCATTAGCTAATTTTAGTAAATTAAGAGTTTCAAAATATGAGGGTGTAGTATTTTTCAGTTTTTTAATTCTTTTTGAATCAATAAAAAATCCTAAAGTACCTATATAACAAGATCTTAATCCATTTTTATTAAATAATTTATTTGCACCATAAGCAATGGAGGTTTTACCGTTAGTACCGGTAACGAAAATTAATTTAAGACGATTTAAATTATAAAATATTTTGACTATTTTTTCTAAATCTTTGTTATTTTTATAGAAAAAAAAATTAATTGATTTTATTTTAATAGTCCATTTAAATTTAACATTACAAATAATAAATTTACATTTTTTTTTTATAGCTAAATTTACATACTTGATAAATTTTGTTTGATTTTTACTATCAAATAGAAAAATAGAATTTTTTTTACATTCTTGCCAATTTGTAACAATTTCAAAACCCTTTTTTTTTAAGTCATTTAAGTTCATTAAATATCTGTACTTTTAGAATTAATTATAGATAGGTCTAAATATATGTATATTTCTTTTAAAATATTATAAAAAGTTGGTTTGACTGTATTCCCAGCAGTCATGTATTTTCCATATTTCTCCTTTGGGTTTTGCATAAATGTTAAATTTAAATATTTTGGGTTATTGTAAGGAAAAAAACTTACATAAGTAACATTTTGAAATTTTTCACCGTTAGATAAAATTTGATCTGCAGTTCCAGTTTTTCCTGCTACTAAAAAGTTTTTGTATAAGTCATTATCAGTCTCATTAGCATAAAATAGTAGTTTGTTAATAGTATTGGATACCTTATTATACTTGTTTTTATTTATTTTTTTATGTTTTTCAAAAGATGTGTTAAAGTTTTCCCTTCCCGTAATAATTTTTCCGTACGCATTAATTAACTGTATTGGAGAAACTGATAATCCATAACCAAAAGGAATGTTATCACAATAACTACCTCTAAAATTATTTACAGTAGGCTCAACTGAGCTCATTCCAAAACCAATTTTAGCAGATTTTAAAAGACCTATTTGATCTAAATCAACTTTAAATTCATTTTGGCAATCTAAATTTCTTCCTATTAAGACTGCTCCTCTATTTGAGGATTTTTTTAAAATATCACTTACCTGTAGTGGTATTTCGCTATTCCTCGGAAAGTCATTAATGATTTTAGTTCCAATGTATACAGGTTGATCTACATCAAAGTATTCATTTATATCTATTTTTTGATTTTTTAAAGCAGAATAGACAGTAAAGGTTTTGAATACAGATCCAAAATCAAATTTAAGATCCTTTAAAGGCATTAAGGTTTGGTCAAATTTACTAGATATATTTCTGTTATCTAAAAAAACATTACTTACAATTTCCTCTCTACTTAAATCTATTAAAATATTGAGAGTATAATCTGGATTTAAATTTATTGTATCTTTTAACAGAGAGTCATAAATTTTTTTTTGTATCTGAATGTCTAAAGATAAATCAATATCTTTTTTTTCTTGATCTATATATTTTTCAATTAAAGAAATACCATGGTGTTCTATACTTGTATTACCAATCATATTATTGATAATACTGTTGTACGGATATTTTCTTGTAAGTATTTTTTCAAATTTTATATAAGGATCACCTTTATAAATTTGCTCTAATATTTCATTAAGAGGAACGTTTCTTTTTAAATATTTTACTTTGCTTTTAGTATTTTTTATTGAATAATTAAAGTCAGAGTAAGCTAATATATTTTTATTTAAATCATAAATAGTTGGCAAGGCATTAAGACTTATATCTCTAGCTTTAGATGTAGAACTTATATTTTTGTCAAAGCCTAAAAAAATTAATCTTGAAAAAATTGCAATAAAAAGCAATAAAATGGAAAAAATAAAAAAATTGTAATAGTTTTTTGTTTTATCTAATAATTTATAGTCTGTTTCATTAATCAGATTGAACATAATTGACCTTTATTATTGTAAAGTCATTAAATTCATATCTATCAAATTTAATAATTTTCTCATTATCAACAAACTCGTGATTATATTGTTCGTTAATTTGTAATTGATTAATTTGTTTTGTAAGAAGTATTTCTTTATTTATAAATTTGTTATAATTTTTGTTGTAATTATTTTTTAAATATTTCAAATCATTTTCAAGTATCTTAATTTGATTTTTAAAACTTAAAAAAAGAATAATAAATATAAAAATTAAAGTAAATTTCGTAATATGACTAATCAATTTATAAACCTTCCTACTCTCAATTTTGCAGATCTTGCTCTTTTATTTTTTAAAACTTCAGGTTTTGATGCTATTAATGGTTTTTTGGTGAGATTTTCAAATCCCCAATATTTTTTATTATCTAAAACTATATTTTTCTTGATCTTATTTTCTTTAAAGTAATTTTTAACTATTCGATCCTCTAAACTATGAAATGAAATAATTGCTAAATATGCACTTGTATCTAAATAATCATGAACTTTTTCTAGGAATTCAATTAAGTTATCTAGTTCCCTATTAGTTTCTATTCTTAAAGCTTGAAAAGCTTGTGTGGCAAAATGTATTTTTTTTGATCGAAAGTTAACTCCACTATCTCTTAAAATTTCTATTAATTCAAAATTTGTATTAATTTTTTTAATAGATCTCTGATTAACTATATATTTAGCTAATTTATCAGCTTGATTTATTTCTCCGTATAAATCAAATATTCTTTGAAGTTCATACTTATCATAATAATTAATAATTTTATATGCATTTAAATTTCCGCCTAAATAATTCATATTAAGCTTTGAATTTAATTTAAATGATAAACCTAAATTAAAGTCATCTAGTTGATTGGATGAAAAGCCTAAATCTAATAAAATTAAATTAAATTTTTTTGTCTCTGATTTTAATAAATTGATATTTTTAAAATTAGTTTTATAAAAAAATATATTAGGAAATTTTTTTTTTAATTTTTTTGCAATAACTAAAGAGTTATCGTCTTGATCAAGAGCAGTTACAAAATGACCTCTCTCTAAAAATTTTTTTGAATGACCGCCTCCTCCAAAAGTACAATCTAAAATAGATAAATTTTTTTTTCCATCAATAAATGACAGGACTTCATTTGCCATTATTGGAATGTGTTTATCCCTAATCATTTAAATTTTGCTCTAGATATTTTTTTATGATTTTCTCCCGATTTTCTATCCCAAATTTCAAAATGATTTCCCTTACCTATAAATATTATTTCTTTTGATAATTTTGAATATTTTTGAAGCTGATCCTTTACAATAAATCGACCCTCTTTATCTATAAAGATTTCCTCTAAATCAGATAGTATTGCAGTTTTAAAATGATCATTTTTTTTTGAAAAGAAATCTTTCTCATCAAAACTTTTTATTAATTCATTAATTTTAGATGACAGATGCACTTCAAGACATTCATACTTTAAACTTTTAAATATAAATGTTTTTTCTTTAAAACTATTTATTGTAGATCTAAAAGATGAAGGTATTGCAACTCTATTCTTTGAATCAATAATACCATAAAAAGATGATAAAAACATTAACATGGTCTTTTATGGGATTATATGGGATTTTATGAAAATAGTAAATAGTATAGGGTAGCTATAAGCTGAGTTCTGTTTTTATAAAATGCAGTCATTTATCTAGATTGACTATTACTAGCCAATTCAAGCGATCAACCCAGGCCTACTGTAGAAAAAGTAATAGCCTCTATTTGATCTTACTCGTGATAGGGTTTGCATATTGCGATACTATTTATGTACCCGGTGAGCTCTTACCTCACCTTTTCACCCTTACCTTACGGCGGTTTATTTCTGCTGCACTTTCCCTAAGGTTACCCTCGACGGAAGTTATCCGTTATCACTTTCTACACGAGCTCAGACTTTCCTCTTTGTACAACAAAGCGACTGCTCGCTACCCATATTTATATTACACAATATTAACTAAATAATAAATTATAAAAATCTTTTGAGAATTTTTTAGATAAATAAGGATTTATATATTTATAATTTAAGGATCTTTTAACCGCCATAATACAAAATTTTTTATATTTTTTTATATATGATTTATGAAAACCATATAAACATAACATTTCATTAATACTGTATTTTCTTTTTGTATTACTCATATTAAATCTATTAATACCAATTTTATTTACAAAAAATTTCTCTCCTGGATCTTGTTTTCTATTAGGAGATATATCTGAATGAAAAACTATACTTTCATCTAAAATATTGAAATTTTTTTTTAAAAAATTAATTAATTTTTTTAAGGAGTGGTATTGTCTGTATGTATAATTCGAATAACCAAATTCATGACCTTTATTTTCAAGCTCAATTCCAATTGAATAATCATTAATATATTTATAATTTTTCCATTTAGACTCACCGGCGTGCCAGGCTTTATACTTTGGACACAATAGATTAAAGACAGATCCATTTCTAGAAATTAGATAATGAGTGCTTACATCTGATCTTTCATCTGATAGTTTTTTATATGCTAATTTAAGAGTTTTCATCCCTGTGTAGTGTATGACTATATATTTGACTATTTTATTTTTTTTTCTAAAGCTATAATTCATCTGTGAAAAAGTTGATTCTAATTTTGCTGTCTTTTTTAATAATATCTTGTTCAAATAATACTGATAAAGACGAATACGTAAATGATCAAAGTCTCTATGAAAATAATAAATTAAAAGATTATGAGTTATTTGAATTAGCAAATAGTTATATTAAAACTGATCAGCTTGAATTAGCTTTAATTGAATTAGATAAAATAGAAGTCATTTATCCAAGTAGCCCATATGCCAGTAAGAGTATGCTTGTTAGGGCTTATATTCACTTCTTAGAGAAAGATTACGAAAAAACAAGGGCCTTAGCGGAAATGTATAAAAGCTACTTTCCAGGGAGCAAAGATATTGTTTATGCAAATTATTTAGAAGCAATGACTTATTATGTTTTAATGAAAAAATCTGACTACAGTCAAGAAAACACTAATACAGCACTAGAAAAATTCAATTTTATTTTGAATGCTTATCCAAATAGTAATTATGAAATTGATATCTTAACAAAGATTAAGTTAATAAATAATAATTTAGCTGCAGAAAAACTTGAAATAGCAAAATTTTATTTAAATAAAGGTAATTTCAATGGATCCTTGGTATATTTGTTAGATATATTTAATAATCATAGTTCAAGTCTATCAATTGAAGAAACATTGTATTTAATTACAAAAATATATTATTCATTTGATGAACATGAACTGTCAAAAAATTATGCTTCAATTTTAGCTTATAATTTTCCAAAAAGTAGATGGTATCGTAAATCATATAATTTAATAAATGATTTGGAAGATGTAAGTGAAAGTAAAAATTGGTATGAAAAATTTAATCCAAAAAAAATATTTAGACAAGACGAGGAAAATAATTCTAATACTCCAATACAAACTATAGAATAGTATTAATGTTAGTTTCACTTGAAATTAAAAATTTTCTTCTAATAAAACAAATATCAATAAACTTCATTGATGGATTTAATGCATTTACTGGTGAAACAGGTGCAGGAAAATCTATTATTATTGAAGGGCTTAAATTAGCCCTCGGTGCCAAAAACCAAAATACTCTATATTTAAAAGAAAATGAAATTTCATCTATAAAAGCAGTATTTGAGATAAATAGTTTGATAAGAAGAAATCTTGATGAATTAGATATAAATTTTGAGGATGACTATTTAATTGTAGAGAGACAAATAAATTCAAATCAAAAATCTAAGTTATTAATAAATGATGAAATAAAACCTCTTTCTCAAGTTAAAAGAATTTTAAAAAATGTTATTGAATTTCAAGAAAATTTTGAACAGCAAGAATTGTTTGATAATAAATATTTTCTAAGATTTATTGATAATATAGGTAACATTAAAAAAAATGACTTAGATATAAAATTTGAAAAATTTAAAGATACAAAAAATATTTACCAAGCACATTTAGATAATGAAAAAAATATTAATGAAAAGCTTGAAATATTGAAAATTAAAAGTAATAAAATAAAAATTTTAAATCCTACCAAAAACGAATATGAAGAATTTATTAATAAAAGAAATCTAAATAAAAATATTAAGAAATTAAGTGAAATTTCAAATGAAATTAAAACATCAATATCAAACTATAATTCAAACGATAGCTTAAATTCAATTGAGAAAAACCTAAATAAATTAGAGAGTATTGATAAAGAATACTCTGATATTTCAGAAAAATTTACATCTTTAATTTTAGATATTAATGAATTAATGAACGAGTTAGAATATAAATTTGGTTCCTTAGATTATGAGGAAATAAATTTTGATGAAATTGATGAAAAGATCTATCAATATCAACAACTATCAAAATTTTTTGAAGTAAAGCCTGAAAACTTATTTTTAATAAAAGATAAAATCTCAAATGAAATTGAAGCTTTAGAAAACTTTGATAGAGAGAAGGAAATTAAATTTAATAATTATTTAAATGATCTTAATAGTTTTAAAGAAGAGGCTTTAAAAATATCTAAACTGAGGAAAAAGGAGTCAAAAAAAATATCAGAGAGCATTAATCGACAACTTCCAATAGTGAATATTGAGCAAGGTGAGATTTTATTTAAGTTTTTTGAAAAAGATGAAAAAGATTATAATTCACAAGGATATGATGAATTAGATGTCTTATTTAGGACTAATAAAAATTCTGAATTTAGCTCTATTAAAAAAGTAGCTTCTGGAGGTGAATTATCTCGATTATTACTGATAATTAAATCACTATCAGCTAATAATGAGAGTAACCTAACGCTTATTTTTGATGAAGTAGATAGTGGTTTAAGTGGTAAAATTGCTTCTAACGTTTCAGAAAAAATAAATAATATTTCCCAAAAAAATCAAGTTATAGCTATTACACATTCGCCTCAAGTCGCATCAAAAGCTCACAAACACTGGAAAATTGAGAAAATTATCAAAAATGATGTAATGACAAGTCAAATCATTGAGTTAAATGGTGAAACTAGGGTCAATGAAATTGCAAGTTTAATAAGTGGAACTAAAATTACTGAAACTGCAAAAAAAGTAGCTTCAGACTTACTTCAAAATTAGTGAAATGAAAACAAAAGATACCTTTATCAAACTTAGAGATAAGTTAAAAATATATAACAAAGAATACTACAGCTCTAATCCATCAATTGATGACTCAAAGTATGACAATCTTAAGAAGAAGTATGACTATTTATTATTAGAAAACCCTGAATTAAAACAATTTGACGACTTAGGTATAGGTACAACACCTTCCTCAAAATTTGAAAAATTCAGACACTATGAACCTATGCTATCACTTTCAAATAGTTTTAGTATGAGTGACTCAGAAGATTTTTTTCAAAAAGCAAGTAATTTTTTAAAAAAAACTAATTCAAATTATATATTTAATGTGGATTGTAAGATAGATGGGGTTTCATTATCTCTAATATATAAAAATAATAAGTTATTTAAGGCTATTACTAGAGGAGATGGTCTAGTAGGAGAGGAGATCACAGACAATGTTCTAGGTATTAGAGGCATACCTAAAGTTTTAAAAAATTGTAAATCTGATCTTATTGAAATAAGAGGTGAAGTATTTTTCTTAAGAAATGATTTTGAAAAATTAAACAAAAAATTTGAAAAAAAAAACCAATTTTCTAACCCTAGGAATGCTGCTTCAGGATCCCTTCGCCAAATTAATAGTAAAATAACTAAAGATCGGCCCTTAAGGTTTATACCGCATGGATATGGTAAATTTACTTATCAAAATGAGTTTTTGAATTTTGAAGAATTTTTAAGTTTTTGTAAAAAAAATAATTTTGATCAAACTGGGTATGCAAAAAAATACGATAATTTAAAGGATATTTATGATTACATTTTCGATACAGAAAAAAAAAGACTTTCTATAAATTTTGATATTGATGGGATGGTAATCAAGATTAGTAACTTAGATTTACAAAGGATGTTAGGAAGTACCAATAAATTCCCTAGATGGGCAATAGCAGCAAAATTTAGTTCTGAGGAAGCATTAACACAAGTAAAAAAAATTGAATTACAAATTGGAAGAACTGGAGCTATAACACCTGTTGCTAGACTGAAGCCAATAAATATAGGAGGTGTTATTGTATCAAATGCAACACTTCATAATTTCGATGAGATTATTAGAAAAGATATAAGATTAGATGATTTCGTTTGGGTAAAAAGAGCTGGGGACGTAATTCCTTATATATCAAAAGTGGAAATAGAGAAAAGAAAAAAAACTAGTAAAATCTTTAAAACACCAAAAAAATGTTTATGTGGTTCTAAAATAATTAAAATAGATGGTGAAGCAGTACAAAGATGTAGTTCTACAAAAATTCAATGTAAATATCAAAATTTAGAATCACTTAAACACTTTGTGTCTAAAAAAGCTATGAATATAGAGGGTCTTGGTGAGAAATTGATCGAAAAATTTATTAGTCTTAATCTGATTTCAGATAAAATTGATATTTATAAATTAGAAAAACATAAAGACAAGATTGTTAAACTTGAGGGATTTGGGGAAAAGTCATACCTGAATCTTATTGACTCAATAAATAAATCTAAAGTGACCTCTCTATCAAGATATTTATTTTCTCTAGGTCTAAGATACTTAGGTGAAAACAATTCTGAGCTTATATCTTTGTATTTAAAAAATAAAACTAGATTTAAAAACTTTATTTTATCAAAAAAACTCAGAGAACAACTTGAGAATATCGATGGCTTAGGAGAAAAAGCTATTAATTCATTTATAAATCACTTTTCTAATAAGAGTAACCTTGAAGAGTCTTTTGCGATACTCGATGTAATAGAAATTAAGGAAGTAGAATATAATAAAATTATCCTTAATAAGAGTATATTATTTACCGGAACTCTAAAAAAAATGTCAAGGGACAGAGCTAAAGAATTAGCTAAAAAAAAAGGATATAAAATTGCATCAAATGTTTCAAAAAGTTTAGACATACTTGTTTTTGGAGAGAAGTCTGGTTCCAAACTAAAAAAAGCTAAAGATTTAAAAATAAATATTCTAAATGAAAGTGATTTTTTAAATCTTATTAATTAAATTTTTTAAAAAATAATTTTTATATTCATTACTTAATCTAGGTTGGAGAGTTTTATAAATTTCCTTATGATATTTTTTAATATATTTTCTCTCAAAATTTGTAATTAACTTCAAATCAATTAAGTCTAAATCGTAAGGAACTAATGTGATATTTTTTAAATATAAGTTTTTTTTATTTAAGGTTTTAGTAACATATAAATTTTCTATTCTTAGACCAAATTGACCCTCAACATAATGGCCTGGTTCTATAGAGAACAGATTATTATTAGTTAAAATGTCCTTAGATCTTTGGGAAATAATTGGATACTTTTCATGCACATCACCAAAATTACCTACTCCATGGCCAGTACCATGACTGTATGTTATCTTAAATTTAGAAAGATAGTTTCTAATAAATAAGTCTATTTCTGATGATAAAACATTTATTGGGAATATTTTATTTTCTATTTTAATTAAAGACTTTATTAAATAAGTATAAGAATATCTAATTCTGGAAATATTTTTTACTCCGACTTTTAATACCCTGGTTATATCTGTAGTGCCCTCTAAATATTGAGCACCAGAGTCAATTAATAATATATTTTTATTTTTAGACAATAGGGATTTTTTGGGGTGTGGTTTATAATGAATTATGGCAGCATTAGAGTCAAATGCACAAATGTAATCAAATGAGTTCCTAAAAAAATTAATACCCTCTTTTCTTTTATTGTATAAACATTCTGAGACTTCATATTCATTTTTAGGATTTATTTTTTTTTGTTTTAAATCAATAATAAATTTTAATACAGCTAAACCATCTTCAATATGACAAGTTTCTATATTTTTTATTTCCTTGGGTGTTTTAATACCCAAATATTTAGGAATATTAATTTTAGATTCAGATAAATTTAAAAATTTAGATAATCGCATATACATATTTAAATTTAAAAATTGATAAGAGGTTTCAATATTTTTAAATTTTGACAATTTGAGAAATTTGATAAATTTTTCTTCTCCAAAGATATTAAAACTATTACTAATTTTACTTATTTTATTTAAATTAAAGTTATTTGTTATTAAAACAGGTTTGATATTTTTTTTTGGAATAAATAAACCTGCGAATGGTTTAGTAGAATTCCATAGTTCAAATGACCTAATATTTAAAAGGTATGCTACGTGCGCATTATTCCAAATTAATATACCCTCTGTTTTGATATTATTTTTAACTTTTTTTAAATTATCATTAAATTGCCTTGGAATTAAATATCTTGGCATACTAAATGGATAAGAAATATTAAAGTTTGGATAATAATTTTTTTTAAAGTAATTTCTCAATTGTGGGAAGATATTAATTTTATTTTTTTCTAATTTTAAATTAATCTCTTTAAATTCTTTAACTGAAATTTGTTTAGAATCTAAAATACCAGATAATTTCTTGTCTTGCATGATTAAGTAATCAACAATAGTTATTTCACTTAAATCATAAATTTCACAATTATTTCTAAAAAATTTTTTAGCTGCCAGAGTGTAGCGTGTGTCAGTAAAAAAAATGAATTTATTAATAAAAAAAAGTACGTATCCTCTTGTGCAATCAAATTTAAATAATTTGTAAATATCTTTTAAATCTAAATTTGGACTTTCATTAAGATGTAAGTCATTATTAGTAATTAGATAAAAATCCATATTATTATCTTTTAAGAATCTTTTAATTATTGAATGAGTTTTCATTTCTTATTTTTCTTTAAAAACTCTAACATTCTTTTTTTTCCAGGACTTAATTGCACGTCATTGGAAGTAATCTTTTTATTCAAATTAGATGACGAGTACTCTTCTAATATGTTTGTTGTATTTTTTTCTACTTTTGAAATTTCATTCAAAAATCTTGAAGGTAATGAATAATTATTCATGCCATATGTATATCTAGTGGTTGCATAACTCAAATTTAAATCAAATTTTGCTCTAGTAATTCCGACATAAGCGAGTCTTCTCTCTTCCTCTAGTGAATTTGATGAGTTTTGCTCTAAAGCTCTAGAACTTGGAAAAACACCCTCTTCCCAACCTGGAAGATAAACATGATCAAATTCTAATCCTTTGGCTGCATGCAAGGTCATTAGTTTTACAGAGTTAGATTGAATTTTTTTTTGATTTTCATTAACCAAACCTACATGCTCTAAAAATTCATCCAAATTTTCAAATTCTGAGAGGGCATTCACAAGTTCTTTCAGATTATCAATCCTCGATTCATTTTCGACTTGTTTTAATCTATTTTTTTCATTCTCTAGCATTTTCAAATATCCTGACTCCTCAATTATAAAAATACCTATATCCTCTAGAGTTGTTTTATTTATAAGATCAGATGTTTTTTTAATAATATCTATAAAAGGCTTAGTTTTAACAAGTAGAGATCCTGATAGTTTATTTTCATAAGATAAGGACTCTAAAGACTCAAAAAATGAAACTTTTTTTTCTCTAGCGTAATCAATAATTATTTTTACTGATTGATCACCAATTCCTCTTTTAGGTAAATTGATAATTCTTTCAAATGATAGATCATCTTGAAAACTATTTGCGAGTTTTAAGTATGCAAGAATATCTTTGATTTCCTTCCTCTCAAAAAATCTTGGTCCTCCTATTATTTCATAGGGCAAGGCATATTTTATTAACTTATCTTCGATACTTCTCATTTGTGCAGTAAGTCTCACTAAAACTCCTATACTATTTTTCTCTCCTAATTTCTTTGATATATTATCAGATATCCATAATGACTCTTCTTCCTGAGAGTAAAAAGAATTTAAATTAATTTTTTGATCAGGTATTTTTTTGTTGAAACTAATTAAGTCTTTACCAAGCCTATTCTTGTTATTACTTATTATACAAGCTGCTGCTTCTAAAATTGAGCTGTTTGAACGATAGTTTTTTGTTAATCTAACTACAGACGAATTAAATTCTTTTGGAAAATTTATAATATTATCTATATTTGCACCTCGCCAAGCATAAATAGACTGGTCATCGTCTCCTACACAAAATAAGTTTCTATTATGATTCAAGATTAATTTTATTAAATCATACTGAATTAAATTTGTATCTTGGAACTCATCAATAAGAATATGTTCAATAAAATTTTGATAAGATTTTTTTAACTCTGGATTGTTAAAAAGAATGAAATAACTGTGTAATAGGATATCTCCAAAATCTACTGCATTTATTTCAATTAATCTCTGTTGATAATTAGAATAAATATCATCTAACCTCTCTAGAGATGAAAATTTAGATATTTTTTTATTTTCATTAAAAAGAATTTTATTATCTTTTAAATTTTGAATTTCGCTATGATAAATACCCTCGCTTATATCTTTATCAATCTTGCAATACTCTAAAACTTGTTTAAGAAGTTTTTTTTGATCCTCAATATCAAGTATTGAAAAATTAGATTTTAAATTTACTATTCCCGAATGCTTTCTCAAAAATTTAGCAAAAATTGAATGGAAAGTTCCAATCCAAGGAGTATCAATAGCGCTTTTAAGCTCAATATTAACTCTTGTTTTAATTTCATTGGCCGCCTTATTTGTAAAGGTCACAGCAATAATTTTATTAAAATCAACGTTTAGATTTTTTACAATATAAACAAATCTGGAAGTTAAAACTCTAGTTTTCCCTGTTCCTGCACCCGAAAGTACTAAAAGTGGGCCGTTTTTATGCTCAACTGCAATTTTTTGTTCTTTATTTAATGTATTTAGATCCATAAATTGAATGTAATATAATAAATCTAGATTTTACGTAATGAAAAAACATTTGAAAGTAATTCTTTTAATAATATCTATTACTTTTTTACAAATAACGCCCTCTTATACAAATGAGGATGTTTCTAAATCAGGTATTTCATATGATGAAATATATGATCCAATAGAGCCTATAAACAGAGCAGTTTTAAATTTTAATTTTTTTATAGATGATATTGCTATTAAACCTATAGTTAAAACATACAAATTTATAGCACCAGACCCAGTCGAAAAAGGGGTATCAAATTTTTTTAGTAATTTAAAAGAGCCGATAAGAACAGTTTCTTTTATTTTTCAAGGGGAGTTTTATAAATCTTTTAATTCAATTGGTCGATTTACACTTAATACATTAACTAGCTTAGGTACTTTTGATCTAGCTTCAAGGGTGGGTATGGAAAAAAATGAAACTGACTTTGGAATCACCCTAGCAAAAGGAGGTGTATCAAGTGGTCCCTACATAGTATTACCAATTATAGGTCCGAGTAATTTAAGAGATTTTAGTGGAGATGTAGTTGAATATTTTGTTGATCCATTATCAAATAATGTTCCAAATAGGGAATATATTGACATAGGAAGTGGATTAAATGAAAGAGTAGAGATTGATGAACAATTAGATAAAGTTAGGGATGCTTCATCTGATAGGTATGAAATGATAAAATCTATTTATTATCAGAACAGAAATGCTCAACTAGAAGAGGAGTATATACAAAACTTACCTGTGCCAAAAATTTATATTGAATAGTTGACCAAACCGTATTTACTTTAAGTTATGAAAAATTTTATAATTTTACTTACTATAATTTTTTCTTTTTCAACTCTAGAGGCTTCAGAAGTTTCGGAATGGTTTGAAAAAGAGTCAAACCAGTTTTTAGAGATAATTAATAACAATCAAGGAACTGAAAGTGAAAACTATGAAAAATATAAACATTTCGTCAATAAGAATTTTGCGGTCAAGTCAATAGCTTATGGTCTTATTGGGGAGAGTATAGTTAATAAAAGCTCAAAAAATGAACTATCTGCTTATTTAAATGTATTTACAGACTACCTTATAACAACCATATATAAACTTGCTAATTCGAACACTTCAAGTTCAATAACTCTAAAAGACGTCGATGTAAAAGATGATATTTATATAATTAAATCAGAAATATCAGATAAAAAATCCTCTGCAAACCTTTATTGGAAAGTGATAAGAACTGGGTCTTCTTTCAAAATTATTGATGTAATTGTTGAGAATACATCTTATTTTGTAACCAAAAAATCGGAATTCAATAAAATATTAAGAAAAAATAGAGGAAGTTTAGAGGCTTTAATTAAAGAGATAAAAAAAATATAGTTTTTTTACTATGGTGGGCCCGGCAGGACTCGAACCTGCGACAACGGCGTTATGAGCACCGCGTTCTAACCAACTGAACTACAGGCCCATGATTAGAATTGTAACTATTATAATTTTATTATAAAAAAACAAGAATATAAATTATCGACAGCTTTAAGAGTCCATAAAAGACTTTAGTTTTTTCGATCTAATTGGATGTTTTAATTTTCTCAAAGCTTTTGCTTCTATTTGTCTAATTCTTTCTCTAGTTACACTGAATTGTTGGCCTACCTCCTCTAAAGTATGGTCTGATGACATGCCTATGCCAAATCTCATCCTAAGGACTCTTTCTTCTCTAGGAGTTAATGTTGAAAGTATTTTAGTTGTAGTTTCTCGAAGATTTAATTGCATAACAGCATCTTCAGGGATTACTGCATTTTTATCCTCGATGAAGTCACCAAGGAAACTGTCATCATCATCACCAATAGGTGTTTCCAAACTCACAGGCTCTTTGGCTATTTTTAAAACTTTTCTAACCTTTTCGATAGGCATTTTCAATCTTACAGATAACTCCTCTGGAGTAGGTTCTCTACCAAGTTCAAGAATAAGTTGCCTACTAGATCTTACTATTTTATTTATTGTTTCAATCATGTGGACTGGGATACGGATTGTCCTAGCTTGATCAGCGATAGATCTAGTAATAGCCTGTCTAATCCACCAAGTTGCATAAGTAGAAAATTTATAACCTCTCCTATATTCGAATTTATCAACAGCTTTCATTAAACCAATATTTCCCTCTTGGATAAGGTCTAAAAACTGAAGGCCTCGATTTGTATACTTTTTTGCAATTGAAATAACTAAACGTAAGTTGGCCTCAATCATTTCTTTTTTTGCTTGATTAGCAGTCCTTTGTCCTGATTGTATCTCTCTTACTTTTTCTTTAAATTCAATTGTATTTTGGTTTGCTATTTTTGATAAATTTAAAATTTCTTTATAGATATTTTTTAATTTAACACTATTTTTCTGGAAAAGAGGCTTAAATGAGTCATCCATGGAAATCATATATTTTTGATAAAGGGTATATGTATCTTTTAAATTGTGGTACTTCAAAAAAATATCCCTACTGATCTTGTTTTGAGTAGCCATAGTTAATAATGAAACCTCTTTTGATTGTATTTCTTTGTTAATTGAGTACAGATGAGTAATAATCTCTTCTAATTTATGAGGCTTGATTTTAATTTCATTAAAATAATTAAGTATCTCATCTTGATATTTTTTTAATTCCTTTAAAGATTTAGTATCAGATATTTTAGTAATATTTTTATTCTTTTTAATTTTGGTAATATTTTCTGAAAGAACAAGAACTCTATCTAACTTTTTGAGAATTTCAGGTTTATAAAACTCTTCTATTATAGAAATAGAAAAGCTCTCATTTTCAATGTCTTCTTCATTTGAACTTTCTTGAAGTTTTTCTTTGTCTATTTCTATTCCCTGTTCTTTCATAAGTTGTTGCTTTTCTTTTAAAAGAGCTTTCTTTTTATCATTAATTATTTTTTGAATTTCTTTTCTTTTTGTTGAGTTAGAGTAAGGATCATTATCTTCATTAAAATATTCATCAAAATCGACTATTTCTCTTAGGTTAATTTCATTATGTTTAACTTGTTCAATCCATTTTTTTAGAATATCTATTGAAGCAGGACACTCAAGAATTGAATTCATCATTCTATCCAATCCAGACTCTATTCTTTTTGCTATTGCAATTTCACCCTCTCTAGAGAGTAACTCAACATTACCCATTTCTTTAAGATACATCCTTACGGGATCATCGCTTTTAACACCTGTTGATTTTTCTTCCTCTTCTGGTTCTTCATTTGAAGAAGATGAGTCTAATTCTGAAGTTGAAGTATAAGCTTTAAATAATTTAAAAAGATCTTCATCAAGATTTTCGATATAATTTAAAAAATCATTTACAGTTATTATAGATTCTTCAATTTTAGAATAAGACTTAATATAAGTTTTTGCTTTTGAGGCTAATTCTTTGTCAAATTCTTTAGTAATTATAGAGGTAAGCTGACTCTCGTTTTCTTTAAAAATAAGTTCAATTGGATTAATTTTAGAAGTAGGTTTTTTTTTAATTTTAATTGATTTAGTTTTTTTTTCTAAAACAGGTTTTTTTTTTGAAATTTTCTTTTTAGTCTTTTTTGCAATAACTTTTTTTTTTGTCATTTTAACTATTTATAAAACTAATTGTTTTTTCAATCTCATTATACGGGTCTTCGTTAAACTTAGGTGATGCAAATCTACACAGCCTTCGAACTTCATTAGAAAATAGTAAATTTTTTGTAAAATTCAATCCCTTAGAGTCTAATTCTTCATAAATTTCAATAGGTGTCGATTTGAAAAGTGTTTTTTTAATTATCAAATCACGAATTTCTCTAAATTTGCCTTCAAATTTAGCTGTTGCTATCAAATCAAATACTCTTTCCCTATCCGTTGGGTTTTCAATATAAAATATAATTAATGCCGCTGAAAATTTGGACTTCAAATCAAATTTAAGTTCTAGTTTTTGATTATTCGTTTTTGACTCATTTTTTAATGTTGTCTGATTCAAACTTATCTTCTTAAAGTGATTGGTTAATATTTTTTTTAGATCAATGTTAGATATGTTATTGAGTAAACTTTTTAAAACTTTTGATCCTTTAAACTGACTATCAACATCTTTACTTTTACGAAACTTTTCTAAATATTTTTCTATTAATTCCTCAATTGATAATGGTTGATCAATAAGTTTATGTAATTTTTCAGACATATTTGACTCTATTAATTGATCGGGATCATAATTTTTAGGTAGAAGTACAAATTTTATTCCAAGTTCAAAATTTTTATCTGCAAGTAAATTATTCATTAATCTTATGGTAGCATTTCTTCCAGCTATATCTCCATCAAGGCATACAATTATCTCAAATCCTTTCTTTGTAATTTCAATTAATTTTTCATGATTTATTGACGTGCCAAGAGGTGCTAAACAGTTTGAAAAACCAAACTGCTCTAATTTAATAACATCAAAATAACCTTCAACTATTATTATTTTTTTACTATTTTGTTTATTAATAATTTTTTCATTGAATAAGATTTGTTTTTTTTTAAAAATTTTTGTTTCAGCTGTATTAATATATTTTGGTAAAGTATCATCAATTACTCTTCCCCCAAAACCCAAGGTTTTATTTTGCATATTAATTATCGGAACCATGACTCTATTAGAAAAAAATAATTTAGTGTTATTAGTTCTACTAAAAACACCAGCTGCTATTAAATTATTGACTTCAAAATTATTTAAGAGTTTTTTTTGAAGTTCAAATGAATTTACTGATGAGCCTAATTCAAACTTATGAATAGTTTCTATGTTAAACTTTCTTTTTTTAAGTAAATAATCTAAGTGTTTTTTAGAATTTAATAAATTCTTTTTAAATAACTCTTTTGTTAAAGAATTAATATCATAGATAATATTGTTTAATTTTGATGATTTATAACTTATTTCAATACCAGCCTTATCTGCCAGTTCATATAGAGCATCCTTAAAGCTATATCCTTTAACTTTTATTAAAAAATCAATTACATTTCCATGTTCTCCGGTACTAAAACAGTGGAATATTTTTTTTTCTTCATTAACTGAGAAAGAGGGTGTTTTTTCTTTTTTAAAAGGACTTAAACCAAAATAATTACTTCCTTTTTTCTTTAATGGTACAGATGAGTTTATAATATCAACTATGGACGTTCTGTTAATGACTTCTTTAATATTATCATCGGTCATTCTTTAAAAATATTTTTGATAATTTTTGAAGCTAAATTCATATCAATTTTATTATTATAATTTTGTTTTAAAAAACTCATTATTTTACCAAAATCTTTATTCTCATAATTATTTTCAGTTATGTGATTTGATATAATATCAGTTGTATTTTTCTCATCTATCATACTTGGAAGAAAATCTTTAAGGTAATTGATATCAAATTCTAAGTCATCTATTTTGTCTTGATCTTTAGCTTTTGTTGCAAAATCTAAAGATTCTTTTTTTTGCTTAATTTGGGTTTTAATAATTTTGATTATATCATTATCGGATAATTTGAGCACATCTCTCTCTAGATTCTCTTTAATTAGAAAATTTTTTAACTCTGAAAGGGCATATCTTGCTATTGAAAGTTTTTTCCTATCTCCGCCTTTTAAAGCACTTTTGACGTCATCAGAAATTTTTTTTGCCAAACTCATTTGAAATTCTTCTCATATAATATACTAATACACATGATTTAATATGGTCGTATTTGATAATAAAATTAAACTTAATTATCAAAACGGGTACTTAATTTATAACAAAAAATATATTTTCAAAGGTAAGTTTCTATCAAACGATCAATTCAAGATAGCGGAAATCTGCTTCAATACAAGTATGACGGGGTATCAGGAGATTTTAACAGATCCCTCATATAAATCTCAGTTTATAAATTTTACCTTTCCATTGATAGGTATTGTTGGATGTAATGATGAAGATTACGAGTCATGGAAAATACATGCTTCTGGCCTGATATGTAATGAATTATTTGAATTAAGCTCAAATTGGAGAGCTCTAATAAATTTTACAAATTGGATTATAAGTCAAAATTCTTGTGCTTTTTTTGATTTAGACACTAGGGCCTTAACTAAAATTATAAGAAAATTTGGACCAAAAAATATAATGCTATGTTCCGAGGAATATTTTGAAAACAAAGGAATAGAGGAAATCTGTAAGCAAATAGATCAATGTCCCTCATTAGAGGAGAATGATGTAATTAAAGACTTTACATCAGAGCTAGATATAGAAAAAAAAGAAATAGGTCAAAAAAAATACTCAATAGCTTTTTTAAATTTTGGGGCAAAAGACAATATTAAGAAAAACTTATACTCAAGAAATTGTAATATAGAAGAATTTGATATGAATTTCAAAGCTGAGGATATTATTAATAAAAATTTTGATGGTTTTTTTTTAAGTAATGGCCCAGGTGATCCTAAAAAAGTATATGAAAATATAAAATCTGAATTAAATAAATTACTAAGAGAAAAAATACCTACCTTTGGCATATGCCTAGGTCACCAAATATTAAGTTTAGCATTTAATGCCTCTACTGCTCGAATGGAAAAAGGCCATCGAGGTGGTAATCACCCAGTAAAAAACTTGGAGACAAACAAAGTTGAAATTACATCTCAAAATCATGGATTCGTAGTGTTGGATGAAAATTTTCCCCCTAATCTTCAAATAACACACAAATCATTGTTCGATAAAACTATTGATGGCATGAAAGCAAATGATCAACCTTTATTTTCTGTTCAATATCATCCAGAGTCTAGCCCTGGACCACATGATAGTAGATATCTTTTTGATGAATTTATAAATTTAATGGAAAAGAATGCCCGCTAGAAAAGATATATCTAAAATATTGGTTATTGGTTCAGGTCCTATCATTATAGGTCAAGCATGTGAATTTGATTACTCTGGTAGTCAAGCATGTAAGGCACTTAAAAATGAGGGTTATGAAGTTGTTTTAATTAACTCTAATCCCGCAACCATAATGACAGATCCAGAATTTGCAGATAAGACTTATGTTGAACCTATTGATAAAGAAATTGTAAAAAAAATAATTGATAAAGAGAAACCTGATGCAATTTTACCAACAATGGGAGGTCAAACTGCTCTAAATATTATCAGAGAATTAAACAAAGAGAATTATTTCAATAATAGTTCAATCAAAATTTTAGGAGCTAGTCCAAAGTCTATAGATGTAGCTGAAGATAGAAAGTTATTTGCTGAAGCGATGTCTGAAATTGGACTCGAAACACCATTTAGCATAATAGTTGATGATAAGTCTAATCTTAATAAATTAGTCAATGAAGTCAGTTTTCCATTAATTTTAAGACCCTTTTATACTTTAGGAGGTACCGGTGGGGGGATAGTATATGGCAAAGATGAATTTATCTCTAAGGTCAAAAATGCAATTGATTTAAGTCCTGTTTCAAAAACACTCGTTGAGGAGTCTTTAATTGGATGGAAAGAATTTGAATTTGAAGTAGTTAGAGATAATTTAGATAATTCAATTATAGTTTGCTCAATTGAAAATTTAGATCCTATGGGAGTACACACAGGGGATAGTATTACAATAGCTCCGGCACTAACATTAACTGATAAAGAGTATCAAAATTTAAGAAATCAAAGTATTGCTATTCTAAGAAAAATAGGCGTAGAGACTGGTGGATCAAATGTACAATTTGCAGTAAATCCAAAAAATGGAAGGATTTTGATTATTGAAATGAATCCTCGAGTAAGTAGATCATCTGCATTAGCATCTAAAGCTACAGGTTTCCCTATAGCTAAAATAGCAGCTTTGTTAGCAGTTGGTTACACTTTAGATGAATTAGATAATGATATTACCAAAGTAACTCCAGCAAGTTTTGAACCTGTTATTGACTACATTGTAACCAAAATTCCAAAATTTAATTTTGAAAAATTCCAAGGGACTCCCAGTGAGTTAAACACTGCCATGAAATCTGTTGGTGAAATTATGTCCATTGGTAGAAGTTTCAAAGAGTCACTTTTAAAAGCTTTCTACTCGATAGAGTCAGATAACTTTGGTTTGGACATAAGTCATGAATTATTAAATATAAAAGATGAGAATTTAAAAAATTTACTTATAAAGCAAAGACCTGATAGGTTATTAATAGTTGCAGAAGCTATAAGACGTAAAATACCTTTAACTGAAATAAGTGAATTAACTCGTATAGATCTATTTTTTTTAAGAGAAATAAATGAAATTATTAAAATTGAACAACAGTTAGTGAAGGCCGGTAAAAGTTTAGAAAAAAATTTATTTATTTCTGCCAAAAAAACTGGATTTTCTAATCATCATATAAGTAATTTAACAAAAATTAATATAAATGAAATTTATGATATTCAGAAAAATAATAACTTAAAAATAATATTTAAAAGAGTAGATACATGTGGAAATGAATTTGACTCTTCTACTGCCTATCTTTATTCAACTTTTATATCTGAAATAAATGAGTTTAGTTGTGAGTCTAGACCAGCGGATAAGAAAAAGATAATTATTCTCGGCTCTGGTCCTAATAGAATAGGTCAAGGTATAGAATTTGATTATTGTTGTGTGCAAGCTGTAAAATCTTTTCAGAAACTTGGTTTTGAAACAATTATGATTAATTGTAACCCTGAGACAGTTTCTACTGATTATGATACATCAGATAAGCTATATTTTGAGCCTTTAGACTTTGAATATGTCAAAAATATAATTGATAAAGAAAATGAGAAAGGTCTTGTTGAAGGTGTTGTTGTACAATTTGGTGGTCAGACACCCCTAAGAATAGCTAACAAGCTCAAAGAATATGGATATAAAATATTAGGCACATCTTTCGACGCAATAGACATATCTGAAGACAGAGAAAGATTTCAAAAATTAATTCAAAAGGTAGGTTTAAAACAACCAAAGAGTGATATATCTTTAGGAACAAAAGAACTTGTCTCTAAATCCTCTAAGCTTAAGTTTCCTATTTTGTTAAGGCCCTCATATGTACTAGGAGGAAGAATGATGGAAAAAATGGCTAATTTAGATGATGTTCAAGATTATATTGATCAAAACTATTGGGCATTAGAAAATAATGTAATTCTTATTGATGAGTTTCTTCAAAATGCAAAAGAGGTAGATGTCGATGTATTAAGAGATAATCAGGGCAAT
The DNA here is from genome assembly GCA_902616855.1 of uncultured Alphaproteobacteria bacterium. GTDB lineage: Bacteria > Pseudomonadota > Alphaproteobacteria > HIMB59 > HIMB59 > HIMB59. The sequence continues at coordinate 37,020 of CACMUL010000006.1, forward strand.
ACCATGATAGCTGGAATAATGGAGCATATTGAAGAAGCTGGTATTCACTCAGGTGATAGTGCTTGTAGCATACCTCCCTTTTCTCTTACTGATAAGATCATATCAGATATAAAAAAATTTAGCATATCGCTGGTAAATGAATTAAAAATTCTAGGTTTAATGAATATCCAATATGCTATTAAAGATGAAGATATTTTTATACTTGAAGCAAATCCAAGAGCCAGTAGAACCATTCCTTTTCTTGCTAAGGCTATAGGAATACCTTTCATTAAAATTGCAGCTGAGTTGATTGTTGGTAAAACTTTAACTGAAGATCATCAGAATTTTGATAATAGCACTTTGCCTTACTTTGCGATCAAAGAGGCTGTGTTTCCATTTAATAAATTCCCAAACACTGATGTAATACTTGGCCCAGAGATGAAAAGCACTGGTGAGGTAATGGGTATAGACGAGGATTTTTATTTAGCATATTTCAAAAGTCAAATTGGAGCAGGACAGAAACTTAATGATTTAAAAAATATATTCATCTCAGTTAAAAATGAAGATAAGCAAAGTATATCTGAAATAGCTAAATCTTTTAAAGACAATGGTTATAATTTATATACAACCAGAGGGACTCACGATTTTTTGTTGAAAGAGGGAATTTCTTCAAACTTAGTTAATAAAGTGGCTGAGGGATCACCACATGTAGTAGAGTATATTAAGCAAAATAAGATTGATTTAGTCATAAATACCACCGAAAAAAAACAGGCAATAATTGACAGTTTTACAATAAGAAGAACATCAGTAGATCTTAATGTTCCATATTACACCAATCTTAGAAGTGCAAAAATACTTATTAAATCGCTAATTACATTGAAAAATAAGCCTCTTTCAGTAAGACCTATACAAATTCATCATTCTTTTTAGTGTAAAATTTCATTTGTAAAAACACATAAAATTCAATAATTTCTACAACTTAATTAAAATAGTAAAAAAATGGACAAAATACCTATGACAGAAGAGGGGCAAAAGAAACTCCTCGACGAACTTAAACATCTAAAAACAGTTGAAAGGCCAATTATCATTAAAGCCATATCTGATGCAAGAAGTAATGGTGATCTCTCTGAGAACGCTGAGTATCATGCTGCCAGAGAAAAACAAAGCTTTATTGAAGGTAGAGTAGCTGAGATTGAAAGTATTATTGCTCAGGCAGAACTAATAGATGTATCAAAATTATCAGGAACGGTTGTAAAATTTGGAGCAACAGTTTCAATTATAAATTTAGATAATGATAAAGAATCTAAATATCAGTTAGTTGGAGAAGTGGAAGCTGACATTGAGCAGAAAAAAATATCTGTAACAAGCCCTATAGCAAGAGCTTTGATTGGGAAAAAAAAGGGTGATTACATTGAAGTGTCAACACCAAAAGGTATAACTTCATATGAAATTAAGTCAGTAAGATTTAAATAATAAAATTTGAATACCTACGAAGTAATTACCATCAGTGAGGGTGCTGCTGGTATGAGAAGTCAAATAGAGGGATTAGCTAGTTTAATATCTGACTCTTACAAGAACTTAGATTTAAAAATAAAATCTATTTTTAAGAATTTACCTATTGAATTAATACCTACAAGTAGATTTACTTATGAAAATCTATCTTCATTGAAGATTGAAAAAAATACAATTGTAATTAGTTGTGGTAAAAAAAGTGTAAAAGCATCTGTTTATTTAAAGAGAAAATATAAGGATTTAATTTTTAATATTCACATACAAGACCCAAAAATAAATTATAAATATTTTGATCTTATTGTTTGTCCAGAACATGATAATCTAAATTTTGATAATTGTATTTCAACTTTATTAGCCATACATAATATAAAATTCAAAAAAAATATTAGAAATAAAAATACAATAAATTTTATTATTGGCGGACCAAATAAATATTTTAAATTTCAACAACAAACACAAGAAAAAATTTTAAATGAAATAAATTTTTTAAGTAATAAGTTCAAAGTCAATGTTATACCATCACGAAGAACTCCAAGAGGACTCATAGAAGAATTATCAAAAATTGATAATGAAAATGTTATTACCTTTAATGATTTATTTAATCCAAGGAAGTATGGTGAGCTTCTATCTGAGGGTAATTTACAAGTTGTAACTTGGGACTCAATATCCATGATATCTGAAGCTATATCTTCTGAAGCTGGTACTTTTTTATTTAAGTTTGAAGAAAAATTTTGCCCAAAAAGATATCTTAAGTTTTTTGATAAAATTACAGAACTTAATTTCGCACAATTTTATAATCAAAATTTAAAACCTTATGAAATCTCTATTGATGCGTATAACAAAAATCTTAAAACTAAGATCTTGAATAAGATACAATCTAATTTAAGGTTCAGATCTAATAATGCTTAAGGAATCAATATTAAATCGTTGTAAAACATACTCAGACCCTTTCCCTCATTGGGAGCTAGAATCCCCTTTAACAGATGGGCTCATAAAAGAACTTAATGATGTGGATATATCAGATGCACCTCGATCTTTTGACGGCACAAGAGCCGCTGATGCAGGTGGAGATGGGATAGATGGCAAACTGAGAGTATTTTTAGAAAGCGATAATTCAAAAAACTTGTCAAATGGTATGGGTTTAATTAATGATCTTAGGGATAAGGATGTTATTGAGTCTATACAAGAGAAAATCAAAAAAAATTTATCAAATAGCTTTATTAGAATTGAGTATATATCAGATCGTAAAGGTTTTTGGTTAAAGCCACATTTGGATATCAAAGAGAAATTAATGACAATGATGTTATTTATTAACACCTACGATGAATCAGAAAAACTTGGAACAGATTTTTATGATACTGATATGAATCTTGTTAAAACAGTTCCATACAAACATAACACTGGTTATTTTTTTGCCTCTGGAAATAATACTTGGCACGGACTTGAAAAAAAAGAAATTAAAGTTGAGAGAAGATGCATGCAAATAAATTATGTAACCTTCCCCACTAGCTGGCCAATAGATGGCTGATATCAATAACGTTATTATTATAGGCTCAGGACCTGCTGGATATACTGCTGCAATATATGCTGCTAGGGCTAATTTAAAGCCTATTTTAGTGAGCGGTTTTCAACCTGGAGGTCAACTCACCATAACCACTGATGTAGAAAACTATCCAGGGTACGAAGATCCTATCCAAGGACCCTGGTTAATGGAACAAATGCAAAAGCAAGCCGCACATGTTGGCACTGAAATAATCAATTCACAAGTAACAGAAGTTTTTTTAAACAAAAAAATTAAAAAATTAAATTTAGATAATGGCACAACTCTGAATTCCAAAACTGTGATAATTAGCACGGGAGCACAGGCAAGATGGCTAGGTTTAGAAAATGAGGCTAAATTTCAAGGTCATGGACTATCTGCTTGCGCAACTTGTGATGGTTTTTTCTTTAAAGATAAAGAGGTTGCTGTAATTGGTGGTGGAAATAGTGCAGCTGAGGAAGCATTATTTTTGACTAAGTTTGCAACAAAAGTTTATCTTGTTCACAGAAGGGATAAACTAAGAGCTGAAAAAATATTACAAGATCGATTAAAACAAAATTCTAAAATAGAGTTTATTTGGAATAGTGAAGTAACTAAGTTTATTGGCAATGATGATTTAGAGTCAATAGACTTGTTGAATAAACAAGAAAATAAAATTTCAAATCTCAAAATAGATGGTGTATTTATTGCGATAGGGCACGATCCAGCAACACAATTATTTAAAGGTCAACTAAAAATGGATGAGGGTGGATACATTATTACAGATCCAGATAGTACAAAGACCTCCATTGAAGGAGTATTTGCTGCAGGAGATGTCAAAGATAAGATTTATAGACAAGCTGTTACTGCTGCTGGTATGGGATGTATGGCAGCTTTAGAAGTTGAGAAGTATCTAGATTAGCTTTAGCCTTGTCTGGCTTTCATTCTTGGGTTGGTTTTATTGATTACATATAACCTACCCTTTCTTCTAACCAGTTGATTATTCTTATCTCTGGTTTTGGCTGTTTTAAGAGAACTTTTAATTTTCATAATTTAATGTATTAGTAATTAATAATAAGGCAGAAATTTATGTTAATTAATGAAAAAATCAACAAAATTAAGGAAGATTTCTCATTTTTTGATAATTGGGAAGATAAATATCAATACCTTATAGATTTAGGAAAAAAACTTCCTGATCTTGAGGATGTTTACAAAACTGAGGAATATCGTGTTCAAGGATGTACATCAAATCTATGGATGGTGCCTAAAATCAATGATGGAAAAATCAACCTTTTAGGTTCAAGTGACTCTGTAATTGTAAAAGGTTTGTTTTATTTAGTTTATTTTACTTATAACGATGAAACCCCTGAAACAATAATGAACACCCCATTATCTTTTTTTGAAGAAATTGGTCTTTCTACCCATCTCGGTCAATCAAGGTCTAACGGCCTTAATTCGCTGAGAAAAAAAATAACATCTATAGCGACAGAATTATCAAATAAATAAATTTTATTGATAGTAAACTATGCTAATTTCTTCAAATGAGTTTGATTAAATTAATTATTTCAATTTCATTTTTAGTATTTTCTAGCAATTTATATTCTAAGGAGGATGTCATCAATTTACAACTTAAAGACGGAATCGTCAAAATAAAGACCTTTGAAGACAAGGCACCAAAGCATGTTAAACAAATTACTGATCTAGTTGCTAAAGGCAGTTACGATGGGGTAGTTTTTCACAGAGTGATAGATGGTTTTATGGCCCAAACAGGAGATGTTCAGTTTGGAAATTCTAATTCAGATAATTATGATTTAAGAAGAGCTGGCACAGGTGGTTCAGGTAATAACATTGAAGCAGAATTTAATGACACGCCACATAAGAGAGGAACTTTAAGTATGGCACGTGCACAAAATCCAAATAGTGCCGATAGTCAATTTTTTATTTGCTTCGGTGATACTCCACATTTAGACGGACAATACACTGTTTGGGGAGAAGTAATCGAAGGAATGGAATATGTTGATGCAATAAAAAAAGGCGATCCTATAAAAAATGGTCTGGTAGACGACCCAGATAAGATTATTAAAATGTGGATTGAATAAATTTACTTTTGAGTAATTTTTAACTCAATTCTACGATTTTCTTTTAGGTTCTCTCTAGTATCTCCTAAGTTAATAGGTTGGTATTCACCATATCCATTTGCTGATAATTTGTTGGCGGGGATACCTTGTTGAATAAGAAATTTTACAACCTCAAGTGCCCTAGCATGAGATAGTTCCCAGTTTGATGGAAATTGAGAGGTCGAAATAGGTATTTTATCAGTGTGACCATCTATTTGTAAGATCCAATCTAAGTCAGATGGTATTGAATCTGCAACTTCTATGATTGTTTTGGTAATAAGAGATAAAGCTATTCTTCCTTCTTCTTGAATATTTGCACTTCCGGAGTCAAATAAAATCTCAGATTGAAAAATAAATCTATCCCCTTTGATTTGAATATCGTCTCTATCAGCTAAAGACTCAGATAACTTGCCAAAAAATTCTGATTTATACTTTTGTAACTTAAATAATTCACTTGTAAGTACTCTGTTTAATCTATCTCCTAACTCTCCAAGTTCTATCTCATTTTGAGCTATTTCAGCCTCTTTAGATTCAAGTAAGTTATTTAAGAGATTAATTTCATTACTAAGTATTTCAATATCCAAGGCTAAATTAGATATCAAATTTAGAGCATCATTTAGATCACTTGATTGTATTGCTGACTCCTCCTCTAAAGTAGATAATTTGCTTTGTAGTTCTTGTTTTTTATTCTCTGAGGAGCTTAATGACTCTAAAAGATTTTCGATTCTATTTTGTGACTCTCCAATTTGTCCAACTAGCTCACTATTTTCACCACCAAGTTTTATTAAATCTGATTTTAATATTTCTTGTTGTTTATTTAATTCAGAAAGGTTTTGTTGAAGGGTCTCTCTGTCAGCTAAAGATAAAGATAGCTCGTCAGTAATTTTAGCAATTATTGTATTTAGTTTATCTATATCAAGTGCTTGGTCTTGAATAATAGTATCTTGAGCTAAAATTTGAGATTGCTTAATAGATATCTCTTCATCAAGTTTTTCAATTAAATTTTGCCTGTCAATTAATTCAATCTCTTTATCAGTAAGTGTTACGTCTTGTTCTACAATAGTTTCATCTTGTATATCAATTGTCTTTTCTAAACTTTGTATTTGTTCATTTTTTCCTACTACAAGATCTCCTAAATAAACTTGAGCTACTGTGAATAATAAAACTATAAAAATTATAACCATCAAAGTAGATGCCAATACATCCACAAATCCAGGCCAAATTATATTTCCATTATCTGAGCTTTGAGTTTTAGAGAGATAGCTCACTTTTTGTCTAAGTCTTTAATAGACTTGCTAACAGACTTAAGTTCTGCAATAACTTCTTTCCTTAAATCGTCATTGGAATTTTTCATGCCATCAACTAAATCATCAAGCTTAGAAATAATATTTTGAGAGAAGTTAGTATTATCGAAGCTCTGATTAAATTTATTTGCATTCGGATTAGATCTGTAGAAAAGTCGAATTTGATTTTCACAGAATTCATAGTAATTCTGCTTTATGCCTCTAGTTATTATTTCATATAGTCCTAAAATCAAGGAGGTCACTAAACCGAATAATGATGAGCTAAAGGCAATTGTCATTCCAGATAAAGGTGACTTTAGTCCATCTTTTAAATTATTAAAAAATACACCAAAATCTTGTTCTTCAACTGACAGACTATCAATGACATTCGAAACACTACCTATAGTTAAGAGCAATCCATAAAATGTTCCTATAAGTCCTAAGAATATAGCTAAGTTGATAAGATATTTTGATATGTCACTTCCACTTTCAACAGTAGATAAAAGATCATCTAGTATCTCATCAATTGTTTTAGTAATACTTTTGTTAGTAGTTGTTATACCAAGATTGTTTGCAATAGATTTTGTTATTGGATAGTTATTTAAAGATGAGTCGTTTAACTTTAATTTTCCAAATGCCACAGAGTTCATAAATCGAAACTCGGAGCTTAAAGTGAATATTTTAAAGGAGTATAGAAGGAAACCAATTACAAGTGTTAGAAGAATTATTCCATTTATGTAAGGATTGGCATCAAAATAATATTTAATTTCCTCATATCCAATTACAAGTATAATCACTATCAAGATTGAAAATAATAAATATGCTAAAAAGTTTTTAGTCATCAAGCTAAAAATAAACGAATTTTGCAAATTAACAATTGGATAATTATTAATAAATTCAGAAGTTTCTATTGTAAATCAAGTAATAATTATTTGTTCCAGGATTGACAGAGTCTAGGCCTGCATTAGATATGTGATGAGACCCTATACCTAATCTAGATTCTTTAGAAATGCTAAAAAATAGATTAACTTCCGATTTAAACTGTAGTGCATTTCCTAAATCTTTGCCATCCCCATTACTGTAAATACCTGCTGATGAAGAAAGGTTAAGATAAATTAAATCTGCACCAATATTTGTTTCAAAACCCCCATAAAACATTGTTGCACTTTTAGCTGTAATTAAACCGCCAATAACAGGATTGATAGTTAAAATACTAATCAAGTCTATTTCATTATCAGATATATGATAATTTAGACCCAATAAATTTGTTGTATTATCATCATCATAATCATATGTACCTCCAAAAATAGAATAACTATTTGCTTTAATAGTTATGTTTGATGAAAGTACAAAAATAAAGAAACTTAATAAATATTTTTTCATTTAAAAAATATACATCATCAAATTTAAAAGTAAATGGTGGGCGTGACAGGATTCGAACCTGTGACCCCTTGCGTGTCGAGCAAGTACTCTAACCAACTGAGCTACACGCCCTCAAAAATAGGGATAGATATTTTTAAATTAAATTAAAAATTAGTAAATAAAATTCCTAATTAAATTTATTCAATTGCAGAATTAATTTTATTTCATTTAATTTAAGCCGATTTAGTAATAAAAAATATATTATCAAACCAATGAGTATTTGAACAAATAAATCTAAATAAATGTTAAAACCTAAAATTTTTTTTAATATTAATATTGAAATAACCATAATAATTGCACTAAATAAAATTTTTAATAGCTTTTTAAAATCAAAAATTAATAATTTTTCATAAAAACTCGCGAAATTTTTTCTTAGAAAAAAAATTTGGATAAATAAGTTTAACCATATACTCACAGCACCAGATATAGCTAAACCCAAAACACCCATGGGCCTGTAAAGAAGAAAACATAAAATAAAATTGCATATAAATGTTGGGACAGCTGCTTTAACGGGATACTCAACTTTTTCATAAGAATAAAAAACTTGATTAAAAATTCTAGCAAGCATATATCCTGGTAATGAAAAAGAATAGACTAGTAAAATCTTAGATGTTATCAACACATCCTCATTATTAAATTCACCCCTGCCAAATAAAGCTCTAATAATATCTTCACTTAGAATAAAAATACCAAATGCACTTGGGATAGCAAAAAGAAAGCAAAATATTACTGTCTCATTGAAAGCTTTAGAATTTTTACTTTCATCAGAAATATTTTTGCTTAAATAAGGCAAAAGTGTAAAAGACATTGCAACTGCTATGAGAGCAAATGGTAAGTCAATAATTCTATCAGCATAGTAAATTTGACTTATAGCACCCCCACCCACTAAAGATGCAAATAACATTGAGATAAAAATATTTAACTGAACAATACCAGAGCCCAGTAAAGAATAGAGAAATCTCCTAAAAAATTTTTTAAGCTCTCTAGATAAGACTTTAAAACTACTTAATCCAATACCCCAAAATATTTTTATTGTGCCTAAATTGATAAACAAAAGGATCAATTGAGTGAGACCAGCTATTATCATAGACCAAGCAAGTGCAAAATGAGAGTTAGACTTGAAAGACAGCAAAGCTACAATCATAAAGATATTTAGAACTACTGATAGGAAGGATGGTAAAAAAAATTTTCCTTTTACATTTAAAACAGAACTCAAAACTGATGATAAAGTAACAAATATCAAAAAAGGAAAAGTTATAATTAATAACTGATTTGCTAATAAAAATTGACTTTTATTTAATAAAAATCCTGGTGCTAAAATTGATATTACTTGCTCAGTAAATAAAAATATTAAAAAAGATAAAAATAAAGTAATTACAAAAAAAAAATTGAAAACAATCCAGATAAAATCATTTGCAGATTTTGCATTCATTTTTTCTTGGTATACATACAAAGGAATAAATACACTATTCATTGAACCCTCAGCAAAAATTCTTCTAAATAAATTTGGTAATCTGTAAGCAAAGAGGAATGCATCTGACATCAAATTGGCACCTAAATAATTTGCAAAAAGTATGTCTCTAATAAATCCGGTTACACGAGATCCAAAAATATTTGATGAAATCTTTGAAAAATTACTGATTTTCATTGAGTTCAGGAAAATTCTTTTTCCAAAATCTCAGTAATTTTATCAGCATCTATATAGCCTGGAATTATTTGATTTCCAATTATAGTTGCAGGTGTTCCAGTAAATTTAAATTCATCAGCGTAACTTTTATGAATTGATAGCAAATCTGATACCTCTTGTGAGTCCAAATCATTCTTTAGAATGTCAAGATCAACACCTCTTAAAAACAAGTCAGCCAAAATATCCTCCATTTTTGATTTTCTCTCAGTAGAATATAAATAATTATGGACAACCTTAAATTGACCTTGTAAGGAGGCAGCTATTGCCAACTTAGTCAATTCCTCTGAAAAGTTCCCTAAAATCGGCATCTGTATAATAACAAGTTTTAATGAATTATCGTTCATTACATTTATTAATTCTTGATGGAATTTTTGACAATAACCACAATTATAATCAACAAATTCATAAATAACTTTTGCAGAATTTAAGTCACCCAAATACATAGGATGATTTGCAAGATTTAAATTATTTATACTTGAGATATTTTTTTGATTAGTTCTTTCTTGTTCTAATTTATTCTGCTCTAATTGATATTCTCTAAGAACACTTAAGATATAATCTGGATTTTCCTTTATAAATTTTTTAATATTTTGATCAAATTCCTTTTTTGTAAAATACTCATCAAAATTTACATCTTCTTTTTTTAAATAAGAGCTAAGATCTGGTTCGATAATATTATTTGACTCTTCATCAAACTGTTTATTTGCTATATTTGATGAAACAAAATTATTTTTTTCTAAAAAAATGTAAAAATATAAAGTTGTAAAAACTATTATTACAAATAGAAAAATCAAAAAAATATTTAGAATATTAAATTTCTTTTTTTTAACGTAAATACCCATGAGAAAAATATATTATTTGACTATTACTGTAGTGTAAATAATTTTAGCATTTAGACTAATCGCTTTTACATATAGAGATAAATTTACCATTTAAACTATCTTGTTTCATTAAGCTGAAATTAGAGTAATTCAAAGATTTGATTGAGTTATCAAATATTATCTCTTTTGAGGTATCTGATACTGAGATATGGTGATTGTTAAACTCAAATAAATAAGGATATCCCCATATTAAATAATATTCCGTCTCTAACGAAGTTAAATTACTGAAACGTTTTAGATCTTTTTGTATTTCCTGTTGGTTGAGTGTTTTTCTAAATAAATCAAAATGTCTCATTATATCATTGCACAAAAAATCAAATTTTTTATTTGTATTCATTTCTAGAGCAAAGACATTTTTAATTTTTTTTAAGCCTAAGACATTAAATACTTCTTTATAAGATTTATTCTGATTAGTTAAAAAATACTCTTGAAATGAATTTTTAAGTTCCTCTTCATTATAAAGGTGGCTTAAATAAAAAGGAGCTTTAACTGTATAATGAAGACCATACTTAGATAATTCAAGACTATCAAATTTTAAATCATACTTTAAAAGTAAATTGTCAACTTGATCAATAAATAATTTATTGGGTATAAGGAAAATTGAGTAGCGAGGAAATTGAATATAATTATCCATCTGTAATTTTACTCAAAATAAATTTTTGCATTTTTGTTTCTAATAAAAATTTCATTATAAGAATTATAATAACGGTATAAATAAATCTAAAAAATAAAATACCAGAAATATGACTACCTAATAACAAAATTAATATTGTATCCTCAATTATGCTATGACATAAACTTAAAAAAGATAAAGATAGTAAAATATCTTTCTTTGAGATATTATTTTTTTTGGACTCTTCAATTAAAAAACCTCCACCAAATGAAATCCCCAACGTTAAGCCAATTAAAATTATATTTGCTACTTTCTCAGACATTCCTAAATAGGATAATGGAATTTTCAAAGTATTAATTATGAATTTCCAAATACCAATTGCTTTAAGTATGTTAATTGTTGATATAATAAAAAATATTATTAAAAAAATTAGGAAAAAATTTTGAAGTTGAAGAATAGCCCAATCAATGTTTGAGACTGCTTCAATCGGGACTTGTAAGATAGAATTATTAGGTTCATTAAATAAATTATATTGAGTGAATATTAAATTTAATAATTTTCCAGCTACTACTGCATTCACAAATCTAAAAGATAAATTAAATACCCAAGAAATTCTTGATTTTTTTGCAATAGCCACTTCAATAGGTAGACTATGTGCAATTAATATAATTAATCCTAAAATTGTGGTTTCAGCTATTGTGTAATCAAATATGGCTTGTAAAGATGCAAAGGCAGCCAAACCTGCATATATGTTTACCAATATAGCTGCCATCCAAACCAATCCTAATGAGCCATCAATACCAATAAAACTGGTTAATGGTTCAAGAAATTTAGCTAAAAAAGGTATAGCATCTATTAACTCAAGGAGTCTAATAATTATAACAACAGGTAATATAACTTTGAATAAAATCCAAAAAATTTTAGTGGTTTCTTGAAATATATTTACTAGTATTTTTTTAGATTTTTCCATTATTATTAAAATCGATTATTTTTAATTCTTTATAAAGAAATAAATGATAAGAACAAATAGTTTTGTAATAAAAGCCTCATTAACAACCGTATTGGTTTTAATTAGCTTTTTTTGCTTTTATATTAGCTATTCTGATTTTGTAAAAATAAATAATCAATATACCAATATTTATGATGATATAGAAATAAATTATTTTGATAAAAAAAAATTTCAAAAATATTATGAAATTATAAGTATTGAAAATCTAGACGACCGAATATTTGACGAAGAAAAATCAAAAAAATATTTTGAAAACATAACATTTGAAAATTTATCAAATATTTTTGATAAAGACTCAATAAAAAAAGAAGATGAAATTAATCTAAAAAATCTAGAAGAACAAAAAATTATTGAAGATGATATAGATAAAGAATTAGAAAAAAATTTTAATGAAATAATAGTTTCTAAAGGAGATAGTTTTGCAAAAGTTTTAAAAAAAGGTGGTCTAAAAGGTAGAGATATAGACTTAGTAATACTCAACGGAAAAGAATATTATGATTTTTCTAAATTGTATATTGGGGATACTGTAAAAATATTTAGCGAATATGATGCTGATGGTTTAAAAATTTTTGATCTTATTTATAAATATTCTGATACCAAAGAATTAATCATATCTTACTTAAATGATAATTTTATTTATGAAATTAATGAAATTCTGCTAAGTTCCCAAGAGATTTTTGTGACTGGGGAAATTAAAACAAGTTTATATAAAGCTATGAAAGACAAGGGGTTATCTGAAATAGTTATTAATGAAATTATTAGGATTTACAGTTTTGATGTTGATTTTCAGAGAGATATTTATGAGGGTGATAATTTTGAAATTTTATTTGTCAAAAAGGTAAACAATGACGGTAAGACAATTCAAATCGAAGATCCAAAATACCTGAAGCTATCATCAAGAGGTACTCCATTAATTTACTATCTTTATGATAATGGGGAATTCAGCGAATATTTTGACGAGAAAGGGAAAGGTATGACAAAAAGCTTAATGAAAACTCCAATTAATGGTGCAAGGCTTAGTTCCAGTTATGGTATGAGAAAACATCCTATCTCCGGTTATAATAAAATGCATAAAGGAGTTGATTTTGCTGCCCCAACAGGAACTCCAATTTTTGCTGCTGGAAATGGTGTTGTAGAGTACGTAGGTAGAAATGGAGGATATGGAAAATATATTAGAATTCGTCATGATGGTACTTATAAAACAGCTTACGCGCATCTTAATGGTTATAAAAAAGGTATATCAAGTGGTGTAAGAGTTAAGCAAGGTGATGTTATTGGTTATGTAGGTTCAACAGGAAAATCGACTGGACCTCATTTACACTATGAAATTATTGTTAATGGAAAACAAATAAACCCAGCCACACTTAAACTACCCTCAGGAAGAAAGCTTAACGAACAACAACTAAATGAATTTGAAATATTAGTTTCAAAAATTGATAAGGAAATTAATATTTATAAAAATAAAATAAATTAAGCTAACTGACTAGCTAAGTCGTCAAAATCAGAGGTTGAGCTACTTTCTGCCTTATTATCTTTATTCAAATTGTTGTCATTATTTTCAATTTTGTCTTTAGTAATAATTTTTCTAGCAACAAAACCTCTATTTGAATTATCTGTTTGTCTAAAATAGTGTTCAGCGTGTTGAAGGTAAAAATGCTCTAATACATCATCACCTTGTCCCTTAGCATCTTTTGCTTTGTTAAGATAATCGTTATATTGATCTTTGGGATTTTTTCCGTTTCTTTTAAATCCGTTGGAATTTCCATTAGCTTGTAGGTATGGAGAGTCAGCAACACCAGATCTAGATGAGTTTATTTTTCTTTGGCCACCATAAGGCTTTCTTTTAACAAAATTTTTCATTAATTTTTATTCGATTATCTTTAAAAAAGCCCATCAATTAAATAGTAGGGAATTTTAATTTTATCAGTCTATCTAAATTAAGATAATCAGTTTTTTTATAAACTATTTTTACACCTTTTTCTAATAGAAATTTATACATATTTTTAGTGATAATTGGATCAATTTCAAAATAAACAGCTCCTTTAAATTTTACACTAATTAAAAAATTAATAATCTTAACATAATAATCCATGCCTAATTTTCCACCATCAAGTGATATTCTTGGATCATAAAAAGTCTCTTTATTTATATTTAAATAATTTTTTGTTGGTATATATGGTGGGTTACAAACAATAAAATCAATACATTTCAGTCTATTTATTGGATAATTTTCAAATAAATTTGAGTGGAATATTTTTGTTTTTTGCTGCTGTTTAAATTTTATTATATTTTTTTTGCAAGCATTAAGAGCATGTTCAGAAACATCAATAAAATCACAAAATGCACTATCTAACTCATCAATAATAGAAATACCTAGGCACCCAGTCCCGCAACACAAATCAAGCAACTTCAAGTTTTGTACATTTTTATTTTTTTTACAATCAATTAATAATTGTTCAACTAATATTTCTGAGTCAGCTCTAGGATCTAAGGTAAAATCATCTGTATAAAAAATTTTTTTCCAAAAACCTTTTTCATTAATTATTTTTGCTAATGGCTTTCCTTTTACTCTTTCATTTAGGATCTTATTAATTAATTCTTTATCAACTTCATCATTATTAATATCTAAATTATTTTCACTTTTAGATGAGTAAGAAATAATTATTTGGGATTCTTGTTCAGCTTGAGATCCAGTAATTGAGTTTAAATTTTCAAGTAATATTTTTTTTATATCTAATTTACTTAAATAGTTATTAATTAGCATTAAGTTGACTTAATTTTTCAGCTTGTTCACTAGCTGACAACGCTGAAATCATTTCATCTAACGCCTCACCAGTTAAAAACTGATCTAATTTATAGAGCGTTAAATTAATTCTATGATCTGATACTCTGCCCTGTGGAAAATTATATGTTCTGATTCTTTCAGATCTATCTCCAGAACCAACTTGATTTTTTCTATTAGATGAAACCTCTTCTTGTTTTTTTATTCTTTCAACTTCATATAATCTAGATCTTAGAATTTTTAATGCTTTAGCTTTATTTTTATGTTGAGATCTTTCGTCTTGTTGAGTTACTACTATGTTTGTAGGTAAATGTGTAATTCTTACAGCGCTATCTGTTGTATTTACCGATTGGCCTCCCGCCCCTCCTGATCTATAAACGTCTATTCTTAAATCAGTATCTTTTATCTCTAAGTCAACGTCCTCAGCTTCTGGTAAAACAGCAACAGTAGCAGCGGAGGTATGAATCCTGCCCCCAGACTCAGTTTCTGGTATGCGTTGAACTCTGTGGACACCTGACTCATTTTTTAAAAATTTAAAAACACCATCACCTTTAATTTCTATTATTGCTTCTTTTATACCCTTCAATCCTGTCTCGCTCTTCTCCATTGGCTGAAACTTCCAACTTTTTAATGAGGAATATCGCTCATACATTCTATATAAATCTCCAGCAAATAATGCAGCCTCATCTCCTCCAGTACCAGCCCTTATTTCTAATATTACATTTTTATCATCAGCCTCATCTTTAGGCAGTAGAGCAATTAGTAATTCTTTATTTTTGATTTCTAAATCTTTTTCAAACAAAGGTAATTCTTGTTTTGCCAAATTTCGCAGCTCTTCATCACTTTCATTTTCAAGTATTTCTTTATAGCCTTTGATTTCCTTATCTAAATTTTTAATGGTATCAGATAAAGCAATAATTGGCTCCAATTTTGATAAATCTTTATTTATTTGAATAATTTCTTCATTTTTTAATTTTTGAGAATTTAAAAGTTTTTCATTAAGTTGGTTAAATTTGTTTTTTAAATCAATAATTTGTTTATCTAATTTCATTTTTAAGCTCAAATTTCGAAATTTCAAAAGATTTTTGATTTTTATTTTTTAAATCTTTTAAAATAATTTTTTTATTTTTGATCTCCTCCTCGCCAATAAGAATAATAAAACTGAAATTATTTTTATCTGCATAACTAAAAAGTTTTTTTATATTTTTATTAACTCTGACTTCATGATTATATCTTAATCTATAAATTTGTTTTAAAATTCTATTATTATCTAAATAAGACTCGTCTTGAACAGCAAATAATATCTTTTTATGTAATTCTGATTTTTTATCTTTTATAGAAATCAAATCCATTAATCTTTCTATACCTGCTGCCCAGCCAACTCCTGGGATATCTCTAGAAGAAATCATACTAATTAAATTATCGTACCTTCCACCAGCTAATATCGCATTTTGTCTTTTATCTTCATTTGTTTGAAATTCAAAAGCCGTATGTGAATAATAATCTAATCCTCTAACTAATTTTGAATCTTCAAAAAATTTAATTTTATTATCATTTAAAAGTTTTTTAACTTGATTGAAATAATTTTTACTCTTTTCAGATAAGTGTTCGCTTATTTTTGGAGCATTTACTAATATTTCAGAGTCTTTTGGATCTTTACTATCCAAAATTCTAAGTGGATTTTTATCCAATCTAGATTGTGAGATTTCTGATAAATTTTTTTTAAAATCAGTTAAATATTTTTTTAATACATTTGCATATTTGATTTGATCCTCTTTTGACCCTAAAGAATTAATTAATAACCTATATTTATTGTCTTTTATTCCAAGATCATCAAATAATAACTTTGCTATTAGAATTAATTCAAAATCTACATAGGGACTTTTTTCACCAATAGACTCAATATTTATTTGATGAAACTGTCTATATCTACCTTTTTGAGGTCTTTCTCTTCTAAACATTGGGCCATGCGTAATTAATTTAAGTAAGCCAGACTGGTAGTTTGAAGCAGCAAACCTAGCTAAGCTACTTGTAGCCTCAGGTCTTAAACAAATATATGCTTCTCCTTTATCTAAAAATGAGTACATCTCTTTAGAGACAATATCGGTTTGCTCGCCTACGGTCCTAGAGAATAAATCTTGTTGTTCTAAAATAGGAGTTTGTATAGATTTAAAATTGAAATTCCTACATACTGAATAAAATTTTTCAATAATAAATTCAAACTTCTCAATTTCAGCTCCATGAATATCATGTGTGCCTTTTACTAAACTAATATTTCTTTTCATTTTAAATGATGAATCTGATTAACTTTATTTTCTATAGTTTTAACTAAGTACTCAACTAAATCTTCGTCTTGAATTCGATGGCTTTTTTCACCATCGACGTATACCATGTGTGTGTTATTTCCACCGCCAGTTATACCTATATTAGTCATTGTTGCTTCACCTGGCCCATTAACAACACATCCAATAATTGAAACTGTTATAGGTTTTTTAATGTGAGAAAGTTTTTTTTCAACATTTTTAACAGTCTCAATAACGTCAAATTGTTGTCTTGCGCAAGATGGGCAAGATATTATTGTTACACCATAATTTCTCAAATTTAGTGATTTTAACATTTCAAACCCTACTTTAACCTCTTGAGTTGGATGATCTGAAAGTGAAACTCTCACTGTATCGCCAATACCATCATAAAGAAGCAAACCAAGACCTATAGAAGATTTTATTGATCCACTAAAATAACTTCCTGCTTCAGTAATACCTAAATGAAGAGGATAATCACAAAAATTAGATAGCATTCTATACGACTCTACTGCTGTAAAAACATTAGAGGCTTTAACACTAATTTTAAAATTATCAAAATTTAGATCCTCTAAAAGTTTTATATTTAGCTTAGCGCTTTCAAATAATGCCTCAGAGGTCGGGCTTTTATATTTTTCTAATATTGATTTTTCTAAACTTCCAGCATTAACACCTATTCTTATAGGTATTTTGTTCTGCTTGGCAGCTTCAACAACCTCTTTTACTTTTTCCTTAGAGCCGATATTACCTGGATTTATTCGAAGACAATGTGCACCATTGTCTGCAGCCTCAAGTGCTCTTTTATAATGAAAGTGAATATCAGCGACTAAGGGGATATTAATCTCTGGAATTATTTTTTTTAATGCTTTTGATGATTTCTCGTCAGGGACTGAAACTCTGACTATATCGCATCCCTCTTGTTCAATGAGAGATATCTGGTCAAGTGTTGCTTCAATGTCATGTGTAAGAGTATTTGTCATTGTCTGAACCGTAATTGGAGAGTCTCCACCAACAAAAATATTTCCAATTTGAATTTTTTTTGTTTTTTTTCTCTTAATTGAATGAGAATATTTCATAATAAAATATCTAAATCTTTAATGTCAAAATTAAATAAATATGAATTTAATTCCTTATTTAATCTAAATTCTACACCTCTGTAAATTATCTTATCAATATTATTTATATTAGATAAATCGATAAAAAAATCATTGTCTAAATCGAGAATAAGTTCATTAGATTTAGTAATTTCACCAAATTGCAAAGAATTTTTGATATTGTTTTGAATTTTGTAAAAAATAGTCTTCTCAGGTTTTGCAAAAATTGATAGATTTTGCGAATAGTTAGCTCTTTTTAAGGGGATAAGATTATTTATAAATTTATCATGACTTAATTCAAATAAATTATATTGGGTAGATATGTCATAAACATCATTATAAACTTGATCTTTCTCTATTTCTTTAAATGAAATTTGATTATTAAATTTATTATATATGTTGAAAGATAATAGAACTAAAATAGTAAAAACAAGTAGCAATAAAAAATAAATTATTGAAAATTTTGTATAATCAATTGGGATTTTACTCATTGAACTTTCATATTTAATTTCATAACCCAAATATCTGTATATAGATTTTTTATATGTTGATTGATAAGCACGGTATTTTTTAGGGAGTTTTAAATTATCATCTAAAAGTCGTATTATTTCTAAATCTAATTTAAGAGCTTTGGATAAATCATTGATTGATAATCCTTTCTTAATTCTAGCCTCTTTGATTGAAATTAACTTATCCAAAAAATTATTTATGTAATTTGAATGCTAGATGTAATTTTTGCACAGCTAAATCAGTTTGATCTTCATGAATTAATATACTTATTTTTATTTCTGAAGTGGTAATTACTTGAATGTTTATTTTATTTTTTCCAAGAGTATCAAATAATGTTTGGGCAACTCCAGCATGAGATCTCATTCCTACTCCTACTACTGAAATTTTTGAAATATTATTAGATGAAATAATTTTTTTATATCCAATTTTAGATTTCTCTTTTTTTAGTATTTTTAATGCTTTTTCTAAATCTAGTCTTGGCAAAGTAAAAGATAAATTTGCAAGCTTTCCGTCTTGTGAAACATTTTGGAGTATCATATCAACGTTTATATTGCCTTTAGCCAATGGACCAAAGATTTTTGAAGAGACTCCAGGTTTATCTTGTACTCTTGAAAGTGTAATTTTTGCTTCATCTTTGGAGTAAGTTATTCCACTAACAGTATTATTCTCTAAAACACTTTTCTCATCAGTAATCATGGTACCAATTTTTTTGGGTTTGAAAGAAGATCTTACACTTAATTTAGTATTTTTTCTCATAGCTAACTCAACAGAACGAGTTTGAAGAACCTTAGCCCCTTGTGAGGCTAATTCAAGCATTTCTTCATATGAAATTTTATTAATTTTTTTTGCTTTAGGTACAATGTTTGGATCAGTTGTAAATACACCCTCAACATCAGTATAAATTATACATTCTGTTTCCATCGCTGCTGCTACAGCAACAGCACTAGTATCAGATCCACCCCTGCCTAAGGTAGTTAATTCTCCCTTATTGTTAATACCTTGGAAACCAGGAATTACTAGAACTTCAAAATTTTCTAATTCATCATATAAAAATTTTTTGTTAATAGACAAAATTCTAGACTTCATATGCTCTGATGATGTTATGATAGGTATTTGCCAACTAAGAAGCGATTTAGCTTTTATCTTTTGATTATTAAGACATATAGACATTAATGCACAAGAAATATTTTCACCTGATGATACAGCGTTATCAAAATCAATTGGATTTGGAGTTTTTGAAAAAGATTTTGTTAAATTTATTAAACGATCAGTTTCACCTGACATAGCAGATAATACAGCTATAACTTTTGATTTTTTTGACCAATCATGAATAATATCTGCTGATCTTTTTATAGCTTCAATACTCCCAACAGATGTACCACCAAATTTTAGAACTTTAATTTTCATGAATTACGGTAATATACTCCTAACATTTATTATGTAAAGAACATGAGCACTTATAATAGCAAGTATTACGAACCATTAGAGCAAATGATGGCTATAAGACATCAGTATATGTCAAAAATATTAAGAGATCATAATGGTCAAGATATTTATGAATTTTTTAAGAATAAAAAGGTTTTAGATCTTGGATGTGGAACTGGCGAATTCCTTAATAATTATTGTGGTATGGGCGCAGAGTGTTTGGGTATTGATATTGAGAATAATTTTAAGATAAAAAATAAAATAAATTTTAAGCTCATTAATATAGAAGCTAATAAATTTCTAAAAAATTGTAAAAAAAAGTTTGACGTTATTTTTTTATTTGAATTCTTAGAACATTTAGAAGAACAAGATAAACATAAACTTTTTAAAAATTTAAGTAAAAAACTTAAACAAAATGCGTATGTGTTTATATCCACGCTTAATAAAAATTTATTATCAAAATATTTAATAATTGATATTGCTGAGAATCTCTTAAAACTACTTCCTAAAAAAACTCATGATTTTAATCTTTTTTTATCACCCTCTAAATTACAATCAATTAGTCAAAAATATAACTTAAGTGTAATGGACATAGAGGGTATACAATACAATCCAATTTTTAAATCATTTAAATTAACTAAAATTGATTTAGTAAATTACTTTGGAGCTTTGAAATACTAATTTTTATTTTTTTCTTTTTTACTAAATGGAAGTCTTACTAAAGCAATACCCTCATCGACCAAATCCTGACTTTCTTTTTCAGTTGCCTCTCCATAAATAGGTTTATCTTTTACTTCACCATAATGAATTTTTCTAGCCTCTTCTGGGAATTTTTTTCCAACATACGTAAAATTTTTTTCTATTTCTGATTTAATTTTATTTAGTTGTTTATTATAATTTGAAAATAATTTGTTTTTTTCACGATTTATTTTAGCTGAGCTTGTAGATTTACCAGAAATGTTTGGTGCCATAACTGATTTTGATATTTTTGATGAATTGCAGAATGGACATTCAATTTGTTTTTTTCTTTTCTGTTTTTCAAAAGAGTTTGAGTCATCAAAACTAGCTTCAAATATGTGTTGATTTTCACAAACTAAATCAAATTTAATCATTTTTTATATTTGGTTATTCAATAATTATTTTCAATAAAATTAATCAAAATTTCTATCATTATTTAATACAGGTATTGCGTTTTGACAATCTCTAACTCTATTTAAATCGAGCTCAGCAGTAACAATCATTTCACCATCATTAGCTTCAGCTAATGTCTCTCCCCAGGGGTCAACTATTAAAGTATGTCCATAGGTTGACCTTTTTTCATTATTTATCCCCCATTGATTAGGTGCCAATATAAAAACTCCATTCTCAATAGCCCTTGCTTTAATAAGAGAATGCCAATGAGCCTTACCAGTTGTGTGTGTAAATGCTGAAGGAACAACAATAATTTGCGAACCTTTTTTTGCCAAAGCTCTATACAATTTAGGATACCTTAAATCATAACAAATAGTATGACCAACTGAATAACCCATTACTTTAGTAATTTTTAATTCACTTCCAGGTGAGTAAAAATCACTTTCTTTGTAAGACTCTCCATTTTTTAATGTAATGTCAAACATATGAATTTTGTCATAAATTGAAATTATATCTCCATCAGGATTAATTAAAATTTGCCGATTAAATAATTTATTATTTTCAGTTATAGGAATTGATCCCAGAAGTAAATATACATTATTTATCTTTGAAAAATTTTTAAAATATTTTACAGAGTCATGAGTCATTTCAATCAAAATTTTAGATTTACTTGATAAAAAGAGAAAGCATTCAGGTAGTAAAATAAAATCTGGGCTTGAGATTAAACTATCTTGTAAAAATTTTTTTGATTTTTCAAAATTTTCATCAAAGTTTGATCCGACTGTAATTTGAATCAGCGCAACCTTCATTTAATTATTTAATTTATATATGATATAATTTGAAACATCTTTAATCGCTTTATGAATTTTTATTTTTTCTTGAGGTAAAATAGAAATACTATGATTTGAAAATAATATATACTCTAATTCCTTGTCATCTTTTACAAGGGTTAATTTTAATGTCTTATCTTTATTTAGAACTACAATTGGTTCTTCAGTAGAATAGAAAAATTCATTATCATTATTTGAAGAAATTAATTCAGTAAATTCTTTATGAAATAATTCTGGATTTTCATAAAATGTAAGCCTTTTTTGATCTAAATTAAATCTAGATATCATGATAAGTTACTTTAGCACATTATGAGTGAATTTAATTTAAAAAAGAGAAGCGTTAGAAGAAAGGCGTATTTCGATAAAAATAATTTACTTACAAAAAATGGGTCAAAATTAATAAATGATAAATTAAAGTTTATCTTAAAAAAAATAGAACACTGTCTAA
The DNA here is from genome assembly GCA_902616855.1 of uncultured Alphaproteobacteria bacterium. Lineage (GTDB taxonomy): Bacteria > Pseudomonadota > Alphaproteobacteria > HIMB59 > HIMB59 > HIMB59. The sequence continues at coordinate 59,562 of CACMUL010000006.1, forward strand.
TTCTAGATGAAGATTATAGTATGGATATTTCAAATTTTAAAAATACGAAAATTATAGATATCAAGGATATTAGTGTCGTTGAAGGTAAATTTGATGCTGTTATATCAAATTTTTCTCTTCAAATTCCATTATTTTTGAACAGCAGAAATATTTTTAATATTATTTTATCTAAATTAAACGATAACAGTTTATTTTGTTTCAATGTTATAACGTCAAATTCAATGAAAACACTTCAAAATATTTTTTTAGAAATTGATGAAAAGATTTTTGATGGGGTTTATACAAGATTCGGACCATTTTTAGAAACTTCAAAATTGATAGACGATTTAAATAAAAGCAAATATAAAGATGTAGTTGTAGGGATAGAAAATATAGAAATAAACTATAGTTCTTTAAGCAAAATTAGAAATGATTTTAGAGAATTTGGGATTTCCAATTATTTTAATGAAAAATACAGATTCAAAAAAGATTTTTTAAAATTAACAAATAAATTATTTTCAAAATTAATTGATAATCATAAATATATTCCATTAGAAATAGAGATTGCTACATTTACATCATGGAAATAAAATGAATTTAGTATACTTGTAGTCTAATGTTCGAAAAGATTAATAATTTTTTTTCTTCAAAAAAAAATTCAAATTTAATTAAAGAAATTTCAGATAAATATTTAAATAAAGTGAGTCAATTAGAAGAAGATATTTCAAAGTTATCAAAAGAGGAAATTACACTACAAATTGAAACCTTAAAACAAAATTATGTTTCTACTCAAAAAGATGAATTATTAGATGAGGATATAAGTTTTATATGTGCTCTATTGAGAGAGGTATCAAATAGAACCATTAAACTCAGACATTATGACTCTCAAATAATTGGAGGTATTGCTCTATATCATGGATTTATTGCAGAAATGAAAACAGGAGAAGGCAAAACACTTGCTGCAACAATTCCAATCATATTGAATTTTGTTTTGGATAAAAAAGTTCATTTAATTACCGTTAATGATTATTTGGCAAAAAGAGACTCTATTTGGATGGGACCAATTTTTGAATACTTAAATATCAGCTGTTCATACATTCAAAACAGTCAAACTATTGAAGAAAAAGTGAATAGCTATAAATCTCATGTAGTATATGGAAATAATAATGAATTTTGCTTTGATTATTTAAGAGATAACTTAAGAGGTATCAGTCAACCAAAAATGCAAAATGAACATCATATAGCATTAATAGATGAAGCTGACTCTGTACTAATAGACGAATC
>CACMUL010000007.1 GCA_902616855.1 uncultured Alphaproteobacteria bacterium
ATCTGGAATTTTTTTAGGAAAGCAATATCATTTAAACTATGTAAGACCTGGAAAAAGTCTTTACGGAATTAATCCTTTCTATAAAAAAAGATTTAACCTAAGACAGGTTATGAGTATTTACTCACCTATATTACAAATTCAAAATGTCAGAAAAGGAAATTCAATTGGCTACAGCCAAACTTATAAACTTAAAAGAGACTTAAAAGTTGCAACAATAGATTTTGGTTACTCTGATGGATTTCTTAGAAGCGGAAGTAATAAAGCATCTGTTTATATAGATAAATTTCAATGTAGAATTTTAGGAAGAGTTTCAATGGACTTGATCACGATTGATGTGTCTAAGGTTCCCAATAACAAATTGTATCTTGGCAAACCTGTCGAAATAATTGGAAGTAATCAACGATATGAGAGAATTGCATACGAAACTGGGACTAATGAACACGAGATTTTAATTTCTTTAGGCAGGAACTTAAGAAAAGTATATATATAAGTCATGTACGAAGCTCCGATTAAAGATTTAAATTTTGTAATTAAGAATCTAATAGATTTAGGCAAACTAAATAAAGTTAGTGATTATTCTGAATTTTCTGATGATTTAGTTGAAGCAGTTCTTGAAGAGGCAGGAAAAATAGCTTCTGAAGTGTTAGACCCTTGTAACCTTTCAGGAGACCATGAGGGCTCGAAAAGACTCGATACTGGTGAAGTCGTAACTCCTAAAGGCTACAAAGAGGCTTATGAGAGTTTAAGAGATGGTGGGTGGTTTGGCTTAGAGGCCAAAGAAAAATTTGGTGGTCAACAGATACCAGTAACCTTATCTGCCGCTGTTAATGAGATTTGGCATAGTTCTAATATGTCATTGGCGCTTTGCCACCTGTTAACACAAGGTCTGATATATGCTTTACAAAAATCAGCATCAGAAGATCAAAAAAGCTTTTATATACCAAAATTAGCATCAGGTCATTGGACTGGTACAATGAATTTAACTGAACCACAATCCGGAACAGATCTGTCTACGATTAAAACTAAAGCCATAAAAGAAAATGGTCATTATAAAATTTATGGACAAAAAATTTATATTACCTATGGGGAACATGATTTATCTGAGAATATTATTCATTTGGTTTTAGCGAGAACACCTGAAGCGCCAGAGGGTAATAAAGGTATTTCTGTTTTTCTTGTACCTAAATTTATTCCAAATGATGACGGCAGTATCGGCAAAAAAAATGATGTAACCTGTTTGTCTATTGAAAAAAAACTTGGTGTCAAAGGCTCTCCTACTGCAGTTTTACAGTTTGGTGAAAAGGATGGAGCTATTGGTTATTTGGTTGGAGAAGAAAATCAGGGTTTAAATATAATGTTCGAAATGATGAACCATGCAAGGTTCTCAGTTGGAGTTCAGGGACTTGCTGTTTCTGAAAGAGCTTATCAACAATCTAAAATGTATGCCTTTGATAGAGTTCAAGGAGTTCCGATTGATGGTCAGAAAGGTGATCCTATTATTCATCACCCAGATGTGCTTCGATTATCCTCGACTATGAAATCAGAAATCGAAGCTATGAGAGCTCTTGCAATTTATGGAGCTTTTGCTTTGGATATGACTAAGTCAGAAGAGAGTGAATATTGGGAAACAAAATCATCTTTAATGATACCTATTATTAAAGGGTGGTTGACTGAAAGATCACTAGAGATTACATCAAATGCTATTCAAATTCATGGTGGAATGGGCTTTATTGAAGAAACAGGAATCGCACAACATTATAGAGATGCTAGAATTCTCCCTATATACGAGGGCACCACTGCAATTCAAGCAAATGATTTAGTTTTTAGGAAGACGCTTCGAGACAATGGTAAAAGCATATTAGAATTAATTGATGAAATTAAAACCGATACAGAAGGATCTGCGAGTTCAGATCGATTACAAGAGTTATGTAAAAAAATGAATAGCTCAATTGACTCTGCAAAAAAAGTTGTTGAGCACATTGTTTCTACTTCTAACAATAAAAAAAGACCTGCTGTATCGAGTGTTAATTATTTAATGATGTTAGGTTATATTTTTGGGGGTTGGATGATGATTAAAACTGCCAAAAAATCACTCGAACTAAAAGATAAAGGCGAAATTGATAATGAATTTCTGGATGCAAAAATAGCTACATCAAGTATTTATGTATCAAGTATTTTGCCTAAAATTGATAGTTTAGCTTCCATAATTTTACATGGCGATGAAGATGTTTTAGCTATGAAACATCAATGGTTGTAATTTGGAAAAATTCAAAAATAAATTAAGTAATTTTTTTAGTTGGCTTTCAAAGGCAGAATTAGTTGAGTTAGACTCAGTGGATACTAGCGAAGATCCAATCAGACCAGACATTGACAATGAATTTCGCACCTCATATGGCCGCAAGATTTATGGATTAAAATCTAATGAAGATGTTGAAGGGTTTATTTGTCTAGCATTCTGTAACGATGTACCACAAACAATGAAAGAATTAGACTTAATGAGCAAAAATGCTTTTCATGAAAAAAACGCAAACATTGCTGTAGCCTATACTGTTTGGTCAAGAAAAAGAGGAGCAGGTAAACAAACTATTTTTACAACAAAAAAGCTTGTTAAAGATGAGATGAAAAATATAGATCGCTTTATCACACTTTCTCCTTTGACACCTATTGCAACACATTTTCATATAAAGCATGGTGCTAAATTAGTAAATATCAATGCAACTTCGCAAAACTTTGAATACGACTTTAATTAGGTCCCAGAGTAAATAGGTCCACCCCCCCCCTCAGGAGTTACCCACTCAATATTTTGAGAAGGTTCTTTAATATCGCATGTCTTACAATGAATACAATTTTGAGAATTAATTTTTAAAATTTTTTTTTGGAGGTCATTATCAAATTCAACTTCATACACACCTGCAGGACAATACCTTTGGGCAGGTTCGTCGTATTCTTCAATAGTAAAATTAGTTGACAGATCATTATCATTAAGTAACAAATGGTTAGGTTGATCATCTGCGTGGTTAGTTCCTGATAAATAAACTGAGCTGGGTTTATCAAAAGTAATAACACCATCATATTTAGGATAGGTAATTTTTTTTGCTTTTTTAGCTGGGATCAAAGATTCATGATCAGCATGCTTATGTTGAAGGGTAAACGGAAGTTTACCTCCAAATATTTTTTGATCTAATCCAGTAAAAATCATTGCAGGTATTAGGCCCCATTGAAAACTGGGCTTTACATTTCTTGCTTTGTATAATTCCTCATATACCCATGAGTTTTTGAATTTTGACTCATACTCTGACAGTTCTTTATTACTATTTATGTGATCATTGATGACTTCTGCAGCAATTATTCCACTTTTCATTGCGGTATGTGATCCTTTAATTTTTGGCATATTTAGAGTGCCTGCATCACATCCTATCAATAACGCCCCAGGCATATACATTTGTGGAAGACTCTGCAATCCTCCCTCTATTAGAGCTCTTGCTCCATAAGAAATTCTTTTACCACCATCTAATAATTTTTTGATATCAGGGTGAGTTTTAAACTGTTGAAATTCATCATAAGGAGAAAGGTATGGATTTTTATAATCCAAACCGATTACGTAACCTAAGTATATTTGATTATTTTCAGCGTGATAACAAAAACTACCTCCATATGTATCACTTTCAAGAGGCCATCCCACACTATGTGAAACTTTACCAAGTTGGTGATTTTCAGAGTTGATCTCCCAAATTTCTTTAAAGCCTATACCGTATTGTTGAGGAGATTTGTTGTTCGAGTCTAAATTAAATTTTTTAAGGACCTCTTTTCCCAGGTGACCTCTACAACCCTCTGATAAAACTGTAACTTTACCTTTGATATTAATCCCAGGTTCATAATTATCTTTAGGTTTAAAATTTTTGTCTAAACCCATATCACCTGTTTGAACACCAATAACCTTTTGATCGTTATCATAAAGTAATTTACTAGCTGCAAATCCTGGAAAGATCTCTACTCCTAAGTTTTCGGCAAATTCACCTAACCATTTGCAAAGATTAGATAAGCTAATAATGTAGTTTCCATGATTTTTTAAAACATTTGGTAAAAAAAAGTTTGGCACCTTTATACTTTTAGTTTTTGTATAAAATAAAAAATCTTCTGATGTTACTGATGTATTGATTGGACTATTAAGTTCTTTCCAATTTGGAATGAGTTCATCTAAAGCCTTAGTTTCAAAAACATTACCACTTAAAATATGAGCACCGACTTCAGATGCTTTTTCTAGTAAACAAATAGATAAATTCGTATCGAGTTGTTTTAGTTTAATTGCTGTTGATAAACCAGCTGGACCAGCTCCAACTATTACTACATCGTAATTTAATTCTTCTCTCTGCACTTCGCTCATAATGTTGATTATATATTAAATATTACGATTCTATCTGATTAAGTAGATCTAACTCTTTAATAATTTCAGGTATTGCTTGAAATAAATCCGAAGAAAGTCCGTAGTCAGCTATATTAAATATTGGTGCCTCTAAATCCTTATTAATAGCGACTATGACTTTACTTTCTTTCATACCCGCTAAATGCTGTATTGCACCGGATATACCTACGGCAATATAAAGCTCAGGAGCAACCATTTTACCAGTTTGTCCGACTTGGTATTCATTGCCAATATATCCTGAATCAACAGCAGCTCTCGACGCTCCAACAGCTGCATTAAGTTTATCAGCTAAATCATATAAAAGTTTAAAATTATCAGAGTTTTCTAGCCCTCTACCTCCAGACACAACCACTCGAGCATTGCCCAATTCAGGTCTGTCACTCTTTGATACTTCTCTACTTACGAATTTTGTTTTAACCTCTGAGTCAATGAAAGTAATATTTTCTAAAGCAGCATCACCTCCTGCTTCTTCACATTTTTCGAAAGAAGTGGGCCTGACAGTCATTAAATTAATTTTTTGATCAGTTTGAACATAAGAAATAGCGTTTCCCGCGTAAATAGGTCTGATAAAAGTATCTTGGGACTCTATACCTATAATATCACTTATTTGAGTGACATCTAACTGAGCAGACACTCTAGGTAGTAGATTTTTTCCAAATGTACTAGAAGGTGCTAAAATGTGTGAATAGTTTTCAGCTAAATTAGAAATTATAGGAGATGATAATTCTGGTATTTGATTTTCTAGTTTCTCATGATCACAAATAATTACTTTTTTCACTAACTGTATTGATTTTGAACTTTTAGCAAGATCTTCAATTTTATTCCCTAAAATTAAAAGATGAATATCTTCGCTTAATTTTTCAGCAGCACTAATAGTATTAAGAGTTGATGATTTTAAATTTTTGTTATCATGTTCCGCTACTACAAGTACAGACATTTAAATTACTTTTGCCTCGTATTTTAGTTTTTGAACCAATTCTTTGACATCATTAACCATAATCCCTGCTTTCCTTTTTGGAGGCTCAATTACTTTTAAGGTTTTAATTTTTGATGATGTATCAATTCCAAGAGTGTCAATATCAATTGTCTCAAGAGGTTTTTTTTTAGCCTTCATTATATTTGGAAGAGAGGCAAACCTTGGTGTGTTTAATCTTAAATCACATGTTAAAACAGCTGGAAGTGAAGTTTCTAGATTTTCAATACCTTCATCTATTTCCCTTGATATGAAAACTTTATTATTTTCAATTTTTAAATTTGAAATAAAACATCCTTGTGGCCAATTTAATAATGCAGATAAAATCTGACCTGTTTGATTTGAGTCATCATCGATAGCTTGTTTACCCATTAAAACGAGATCTGGTTTTTCTTTATCAATTATTATTTTTAGTGTTTTAGCAACTGCTAATGGCTCTAATGTGTTTTGACTTTTAACCAATATAGACCTATCAATCCCCATAGCCATGGATGTTCTTAAAACATCTTGGGATTTATCATCTCCAATAGATACAGATACTATCTCATTTGCAAGACCCTGTTCCTTAAGCTTTACTGCCTCTTCAATGGCATTTTCATCTGGTGGATTAACAGACATTTTAACATTTTGGGTTTCTACTCCACTATTGTCGCTTTTTACTCTAATCTGCACTTTGTAATCAACGACTCTTTTGACAGCAACTAAAACTTTCATTTGAATTTCAATAAAATAAACTAACTTAAACAACTTACAAGATCCAAAAACTATGACAAATATTAAGAAGAGGAAGATCTATAAAAATATTTATGAATTATTTATTAAATATACTAATAAACTTGATTTTAAAGAGATAAGAGAAAACTACATTTATAATGGAAATAGTGTCTCAGCTATATGTTTTAATAAACAAGATCAAGTTTTTTATTTCATAAGACAGATGAGACCAAATTATTTTTTTAATAAATTTTCACCCTACCCTCTGGAAATAGTAGCTGGTGGGATTAACAAGAAAGAATCAAGTAGACAAGCTATTATTAGAGAAATTAAAGAGGAACTTGGAGTCAAACCTATTTCGGTAAAAAAGTTGGAGTCACTCATTATTGCCCCAGATATTTTAGAAGAAATTACTAATATCTATCTTGCATACGTCCCTAGAATTACAAACTTTAAAATTATAAATCCTAATGAGGGAGAATATATAAAGATAATCCCGATGAAAAAAAAACAAATTTTAGAAATTTTAAAAACAAATAAAACACATAATATTGTTACAAAATACGCTTTTTTAAAAATAAAAGAGCTTAAGATTTAATCTTAATCATCTCTTTATCATAGATAGGATAAAGATGCACATTGCAAGGAACTTTTTTAGTAGCTATCTCTAATTCATAATTACCATTTTCTACAAAGTTTTGATCAATAACATCTTTACTTCTTATGTACCCATAACCAATAGATTTGCCTATGGTGTATCCGTAACCTCCACTCGATAACCAACCTACTTGTTTACCATCTCTAAATATAGTTTCTCTTCCTAAAAGTATTTGATTTGGGTCATCACACGTAAAACCTGCAAAAATCTTTTTCAAACCTTTTGATTTTTGATTTAACAGTGCTTTTTTTCCAATGAAATCTTTGTCAGAGTTAATCTTAGTTGCCCATCCTAATCCAGCCTCAAGAGGAGTATGGTCTGGCCCGATATCTGAACCCCAAGCTCTGTAGCCCTTTTCTAAACGACAACTCTCTATACATCGATATCCAGCATTAACTAGTCCAAATTGATTTCCATATTCCATTATCTTTGAATAAATTTCTGAGGAAAAATCTATTGGGAAATGGAGCTCCCAACCTAACTCACCCATATAGGTTATTCTAATAGCATAAACATCTTTTGAAGCAATTTTGATTTTTTTACATGTAGCAAATGGAAAATTATCATTTGATAAATCTGTATTTGTAAGTCCTTGAAGGATCTTTCTAGAATTTGGTCCCATTAATGAAAAAACTGAATTATCAAACGTTATATTTTTAACTTCTACTTCTAAATTATTTGGAATATTTGAAATTATCCAATCATAGTCATGGGTCATAAAACCTGTTCCAGTTATAATATAAAATGTATTTTTATCTATAACTGTTATTGTTAAATCACATTCAATTCCGCCATCGTCATTCAACATTTGGGTATAGATTGTCGAACCAATTGGTCTATCAATTTTGTTTGCACATAAATACTCTAAAGCTTGTAGTGAGTCTTTACCTGATACGATAAACTTAGCAAAAGATGTTTGATCAATAAGAACAGCATTCTCTCTTGCGGCCTTTACTTCATTTCCAACAAATTCAAACCAATTTTGTCTGTCAAAGGAATAAATATCCATAGGCTCACTTCCTTTTGGCGCAAACCAATTAGGTCTCTCCCAACCCATTTTTTCACCAAAACATGCATTTGAGTTTTTAAGTTTTTCATAAATTGGAGATTTTTTAAATTCTCTTACTGAGGAATTTTCCTCAAAAGGCCATGCCATAGTGTAATGTTTAGCATAAGCCTCATAAGTTCTTTTTCTTACCCACTCCAAATCTTGATGAGGTTTTCCAAATCTTCTTATATCAACTGGCCATAAATCGTAAGGTGGTCTTCCATTGGCTACCCATTCTGCAAGTGCCATTCCCGCTCCACCTCCAGCAGCTATCCCATATGCGTTAAAACCTGCGCCAACATAAAAATTTTTTAATTCAGGACTCTCTCCTAAAATAAAGTTTCCATCTGGTGTAAAACTCTCAGGTCCATTTATTAATTCTTTGACTCCAGCAGTCTCAAGACTAGGGACCCTTCCAAGAGCATTATTCATTATTTGTTCAAAATGATCGTAATTTGAGTCTAAAAGTGAAAAATGAAAATCTTCTGGTACTGATTTTTCAGCCCATGATAAAGGGTTTGGTTCATACCCTCCCATTGCAAGGCCTCCAACCTCCTCTTTAAAATAAATTAACCTATCAGGATCTCTTAAAGTAGGAAGGTCTGATTTAACACCCTCTATTTTTTCAGTAACCAAATATTGATGTTGAAAAGATACTAAAGGGACATTAACTCCAACATCTTGTGCAAACTGTCTGGTCCACTGACCACAACAACAAACAATTTTTTCACACTTGACTTTACCTTTAGATGTTTCAATACCTTCAATTACGCCATTATTTATAATTACCTTTGATACCCTAGTTTCCTCAAATATTTTTGCTCCTTTGTTTCTAGCTCCTTTAGCCAATGCTTGTGAAATATCTGTCGGATTTGCTTGTCCATCTGTAGGAAGGAAGGCTGCTCCATAAACATCATCTATATTCATGATTGGCCATAAATCTTGAGCCTCTTTTGGAGTAAGTAGTTCCATCTCCAAACCAAATGAATGAGCTGTAGTAGTTTGTCTTAAAACCTCCTGCCATCTCTGTTTATTACAAGCTAGTCTCAATCCACCATTCATCTTCCATCCTGTTCCTAATCCTGTTTCTTTTTCAAGCTTGTCATAAAGATCAACAGAATATCCTAATAATTGAGTAATATTTGCATTTGTTCTTAATTGGCCAACTAGTCCAGCAGCATGCCATGTACTACCAGATGTTAATTTACCACTTTCAATAAGTACAACTTCATGTCCTAAATCAGCTAAGTGATATGCAGTAGAGCAACCCACTATACCACCCCCAATTACTACAATTTTTGAACTATCTATCATTATAGTTTATCAAATGACTCTTCAAATTTTTTGAGATTATCTGAAGTATACTCAGCATAATTAAATTCTATCTTAGAAGTGATCTCAGAGACCATACTCCACATTGTCTCTCTTAATAAACTAGCAGTTTTCATTGCGTTATATTTAATTATTAAATCTTTTGATGGTTTTTCTTTAAAATACATTTCTAAAACCTCATTTTCTAGATTTTCATCTAAATCATTATTAGAAGATAAGCCTCCTATATCAAACAAAGGATCATTAAAACCACCATATTCCCAATCTACTACCCATATTTTAGAACCATCATCAAGAAAATTTGCAGCCAATAAATCATTATGACCAAATACAATTTCTCTTGGAGAGGAGAGTTTTTCTAACTTTTCTGCTTTTTTTAACAAACTTGGAATTAATGAAATGTGAGAGCTATTATTATTTAATAAGTAATTTGAGTAGTACTTTATGACATAAAAAACCCAGAAAATTTGAGGCTGACCTGATAACTTGTTAGGTATTTCATCATGAATTTTTCTTATGATCGGAACAATTTTATTTAAATTTTCTCTTACAGTTTTTGGTTCAAGAGTTTTACTTTCAATGAATTCTAAGACCAATACTCCAGGTTCATTATAAATTAATTTTGGAGACACCCCTATTTGATAGGCTGCTTCACTAACAATAATTTCGTTTGATCGATAAACTAGATGTTCTGGTATATCTGAACCTAATCTAACAACTGATTTAGAACCAGAGTCTGATACTAGGAAATTAAGATTTGTAATTCCTCCCTCTAAAGGTTCAATATTTTCAAGATTTTTCCATATTGGAAGACTCTTGATTTTATTTTCAAATTCCATTTGATTAAAACATACTGATCTTTGAATTATTTTCTACGGATAAAATCCAAAAACATTTAGAAATTTTTTATAGAATTTTTTTTAAAAGCTATAATAATCTAGATATTTATTTAGGAGGTAGTATGGATTTAATACAGAGACTCAATGAAGGACATATTTTGTGTGCAGAAGGCTATCTTTTTGCAATGGAAAGAAGAGGATATTTACAGGCAGGAACTTACGTTCCTGAGGTTGTTCTTGATAATCCTGAAGTAGTAACTCAACTTCATAGAGAGTTTATTAGAGCTGGTAGTGATGTTGTTCAAGCATTTACTTATTACGGTCACAGAGAAAAGTTGCGTTTGATTGGAAAGGAAGAATTATTAGAACCTCTTCAAAAAAATGCATTAGAAATTGCAAAAAATGCTGCAGCTGAGTTTCCCCAGTTAGATTTAATGATAGCTGGTAATGTAGCTAATACTAATATTTATGACCCTGATGACAAACAATCTCACATTGATTGTCAAAAAATGTTTGAAGAACAAATAGCTTGGGCAAAAGAAGCTAATGTTGATTTTGTTATTGCTGAAACAATTAATTGGACTGAAGAAGCTAAATTAGCATTAAAGGAAATTAAAAATGCAGGTTTAATAGCTGTCGTAAATCTTGCTATACCTAAAGGTGACAAAACAAGAGAAGGCCATAGTGCTGCAGAGGCCTGTAAAATTTTGGAAGACCATGGTGCTGATGTAGTTGGCCTTAATTGTTATCGTGGTCCTGAAATGACAATGAAACTGCTGCCAAGCATTAGAGAAAAAGTCTCATGCCATGTGGCTGCATTACCTGTTCCATATAGAACAACTGAAGAATTCCCAACACACATGTATATAGAGGATCCAAATTGTAATTGTTTAGATGGTAATGTTTCTCATATTGCTCTTGATGGATTAACATGTAACAGGTTTGAAATGGCTGAATTCACCAAACAATGTATGGACATCAATGTAAATTTTATTGGTATTTGTTGCGGTGCCGACCCTCATCATGTAAGAGAAATGGCAGTTGCTATGGGTAAAAAACCAATTTCTTATAAATATTACCCTGATATGAGCAAACATTTTTCTCATGGCACAGAAAGCAGTCTTAAGGACATTAACAAAACTAACGAATGGCTTAAATAATTAATAAGACTTATAAAAAATAAATTTTAGATGAGTATATGGGGAAAACTTTTAGCTGGGACTTTTGGTTTTGCTCTTGGGGGGCCAATCGGAGCTATGTTAGGTGTAATAGCGGGTCACAGTGTTGATCGTATTCGAAACCAAAAATCTGACTCTAATATAGCCTCTAATTCACCACAAGAAATTATAACGATAGGTATAATTATTTTAGCAGCTAAACTGGCTAAAGCAGATGGTCAAGTTACAACTGATGAAATAAGCGCCTTTAAAGAAAAATTTAAAATACCTCCTGATTTTCAAAGCGATGTTAGCAAAATATTTAATGAAGCTAAAAAAAGCTCTCATGACTATCATCAATATGCTCAACAAATAGGAATGCTATTTCGTGGACAGCCTCAAGTTTTGGAGCAAATTTTAAACTTACTTTTTTATATCGCAGAGGCTGATGGTGAAATCAGTGACTCAGAGATAGTATTTATTCAAAATTGTTCAGATTATTTTGGACTAAATAAAGCTCAATATGAAAGCATAAAAACTATTTGGATGGATAAACAAATTGATCCATACAAAATTTTAGGAGTTGAGAAAAGTTTTTCTGATGGTGAAATTAGAAAGAGATGGATACAGCTAAGCAAAGAGTTACACCCTGACCAATTAAGGGCACAGGGTGTTCCTCAAGAATTAATCATTAAATCTGAAGACAGACTATCCGAGATAAATCAAGCCTACGATAAAATAAAAAGTATTCGCAAAATCAATTAAACTTTTTTTAACTGATCTGCTTTGGATTTGCCTTTGTCTTCAACAACTTCAAATTCGACTTTGTCGCCTTCATCAAGGCGGTCTAAACCTGCTTGTTGAACAGCTGTGATGTGGACAAAGATATCTTTATCTTCTCCATCAGGGGCAATAAACCCATATCCTTTTTTTGGGTTAAACCATTTCACTGTTCCAGTAGCCATTTATAGTCCTTTCTTAATCTTAAGTAGTAAATATTTAGCGTATCCAAACATAGTTAAAAATTTTATGAGATTTTTTAATTAGTATTCAAATAATAAGCCTAAATATTGGTAAACTTTTTATAGCAATTTTTCTAAATTTAAAGTTAAAAATGGTAAACCGGGCCGCTACCTTTACCAATTTTATACAAACTTCCTTTAATTATGGCTCTTTTTATATAATTTCTTGATTTTTTGACAGAATTTAAAATATCTTCACCTAAAGCTAAATTCGAAGCAATTGCTGACGATAAAGTACACCCAGTTCCATGTGTGTTTTTACTTTTAATGATACTAGACTCAAAAAAGTGAATTTTTTTATTTTTTTTTATAAATAGACAGTCGAATATTTTTCCATTTTTAATTAAACCTTTGATCAGTATATCCTTAGCGCCAATTTTTTCTAAGATTTGAATTGCATTAATCATATCATCTTTACTATTAATCTTGGTATTTGTAAGAATTTCTGCCTCCTTCAAATTAGGAGTAATTATCATAGATTTTGTTATAAGGTTTTTAGTTAAACTTGATATAGCGCTTTTCTTTAAGAGTAAATAACCAGATGTTGAAACCATAACAGGGTCTAAAACAACTTTAGATATTTTATAGTTGTCGATAAATTTTGAAATTTCTTGAATAATTTTTTTATCACTTAACATACCAATCTTTATTGAGTCTGGTTTAATATCACTACACGTCGTATTAAGTTGTTCTCTTATGAAATTTGGGGTTGTATTAAAAATACTTTTGACCTCTTGAGTATTTTGTGCAGTTAAAGCAGTAATTACAGACATCGCATAACATTTAAAGTATGTTATAGTTTTGATGTCAGCTTGGATACCTGCCCCTCCTGATGAGTCAGATCCTGCAATTGTTAATACAGTTTTATATCTTTTCATAACTTGAAATAATTTTACTTACATCCATACAATTCTTTTTAATATTACCTTTTAATAAAGAGGATATCATAGCAACGCCATGGATTTTTAGTTTAAGTATACTATTTACATCACTAATATTGATACCTCCTATTGCTATTAAAGGAATTTTTGTAGCTTTAGCACAAATTTTAAGCCCGCTTAAACCAAAATAATTTTTCATTTCTTTTTTTGTATTAGACGAGAAGGCTGAAACACCTATGTAGTCAACTCCCTTTAGCTTTTTTACCTTTATAAATTCATTTTTATTACTTGCTGAAACTCCTATTATAGATTTTCTTCCCAATATTTTTCTAGCTTGATTATAGGGTAAATCATCCATACCAACATGCGCACCATGAGCATCTATAGATTTTGCAATATCCACACGATCATTGACAATGAGAGTTTTTTTAAATTTAACACAGTCTTTTTTTAAATCTTTTCCTAAGTTGTATAAATCAATTGTTTTTAAATTTTTAAACCTTAATTGAATACAATCGACCTTACTCTCAAATATTATTTTCAAATAATTATCCAACTTACTTAATGGTGTAAGTTTATCGTCAGTAACAAAACAAAATTTAAACACTAGTAATCTTTAAATTTTCTAAAATTTCTTTTTCTGTAATATTATTTAATTTGTTCAAGAAATTTACTTGAAAATCTCCTGGCCCCTCTGACTTTGATGCTGCGAGTTCTCCTGCGATTGAAAAAATAGCCGCTGAGCTTATCGCAGATTTATATAAACTTTCACCTACAGCAGCAAATGCTCCTACTATGCACGATAAAGAGCAACCAATAGCTGTAACCTTCGTCATTACACTCGATCCATTTGAAATTTTAGTGACATTATCTTCATAGATAATAAAGTCATCACTACCGCTTATAAATACAACACAATTATTCTCGTTAGATAAAATTTTTCCAGACTCAATAGCTGCGTGACTTTCAATTGATGAGTCAACTCCCTTTGAAGATATTTTATTTTGATCTACTAGTGATTGAATTTCAGATGCGTTTCCTCTAATAATTAAGTTTTTAGAGCTTTTAATAATGTCAAGAGAAGTTTGTGTTCTTAACTTACTCGCACCTGAACCCACAGGGTCTAATATGATTGGTTTTTCTTGTTCAACATAATATTTAGAAGCCTCTAAAAAGCTAGGCCTCCAATTATCGTCTAACGTTCCAATATTATTAACAAGACAAGACGATATAGCAGCTATTTCTTTAAGTTCATTTGTTGCATGAGACATCAAAGGAGATGCTCCGATAGAGAGAAGAATATTAGCGTTTATGTTCATTGCCACATAATTTGTAATACAATGTACAAGCGCTCCTTTATCTCTTAAATTTTTTAAATCATTATAAATATGCTCCATTATATACCTTTCTTTTTCATCAAAAGTGTCAATATTATTGAAAATAGAATTGGCACTAAAAATGATGAGAATAATTTATAGTTATTAATAAATGTGAAATTAATATTTAAAAAATCGCTCAATATATTTTTAATATAAGAGGGGTCAGGAAATATTAATACTCCCAGTAGTAAGCTCAAAAAAGAAATTATGTATATTTGTTTAGTAGTGATATTAAAACCAAATAATCCCAACAAAAAAGGTAAAACTAAACAACAACAAATTAAATCGGCAATTAAGAACACGTATAAGACATTGTAGCCTTGTGAAGATAGTATGAAAACTGCCACCAAGAAAACAATAATAAAGTATAAATTTGAAGAGGATTTTAAGGAGTAACTTGTGCTCAGGGAGACAATCTGAGAATTTATCGCATTTATTAATGTATCAATACTACTCAATACAAGGGAAGTAGCTAATATTACAAAAATGTATTTTATAAATGAAGTCTCGAGTAAACCGAAAAGTTTCACAAATGTTAAATCAGGATCATCCATTGCGTAAAGTGAGATTGAAACTAGTCCAGAGTATCCAATGAAATAAACAATTATAAATATAATTAAAGCAGATATAACTAAACCAATACTAAGTGTTTTATTATCTTTAGCAGCATAAATTCTTTGCCAATTACCATGGTGAAAAAGATTTGTAAATGTAACTGCTATTAAAAAAGTCAAACCTGTTATCCATAGGAATTGATTATTGAAATCAAATAAATGTGCATTTTCGATCATAAATGAAGAGTTATTTGAAAAGTCTTGGAATGGAATTTTAAAAACTAAAAACAAACAAATTCCTATAATGAATATGAATTGAATTAAATCGGTGAATATTGTTGCCGACAATCCTCCAATTAGAACGTACGATAAAGCAATTAATATAATTATCATTGAAGAAATCCAATAAGGTGTATCATTTAAAAAATTAAAGAACTTTGAGATAGCTGTAATTTCAGCTATTAAGAAAACTGTCATATAAACTAACGAAACTATTATAACAAAGTGGGATAAGTTCTTGCCAAACCGATTTTCGATACAATCGTGAAAGCCTGTTGAGTTTGGAAAAACCTTTCTTACATATTTTCCTATAAAGATGAATAAAACTAAAGGCATCGCAGCTCCAAGTGCATAACCAATCACATTACCCATTCCACCCCAAGTAGCTGCTGCGGCAGGAGAAAATATTATCCAAAAACCCAATGCAGAGGATACAAAAGAAGATATTGAAAAAAATAAGTTATATTTATTTTTAATAACGAACTTATCATCTGATAATTCATTTTTTTTCAAAAAAAAGAATGACGCAGTAAAAATTAATCCAAAAAAAATTAAAAAAAGAATTTCCATCTAATTTGTTCTTGTTTTAAAAGTATTTAAGGGAAACTTCCTACGCCAGAATTACCTGGATCAGGTTCGAGGGTTAAGTATTACCTTTCTCAGCCTTACAGCACCCCTTAAACTGTAATATTATCAAACTAACTAAAATAAATCAATTATCTTTACTAAAAACAAATTTAATATTAAAAACATCACATGAAAATAATTGAAAACTTCTCTGACTCTAAAGGAGTATCTAGTAATTCAGAAGACTTCATAAAATTATATAAACCTAGTACGGGTGAGGAATATGCGCATGTTCCAAAAACAACAAGAGATGAGTTTGAAAAAATTATTAATAAAATGAAATTAGCACAACCTTTATGGGCTAATATACCCATTACGAAAAGAGGTGAAATTTTATTTAAATTTAAAAATTTAATTGAAAAAAATTTTGATTTAATAGCAAAAATAATATCTGAAGAGCATGGCAAGGTTTTTTCTGATGCTAAAGGATCTTTACAAAGAGGTCTTGAAGTAGTTGACTTTGCATGCGGTATTCCTCATTTATTGAAAGGAAATCACTCAATTAACGTTGGAACAAACGTAGATTTGTTTGATATTAAGCAGCCTTTGGGAATTTGTGCTGGTATTACACCATTTAATTTCCCAGCTATGGTTCCAATGTGGATGTTTCCATTATCTATAGCATGTGGAAATGCCTTTATCCTAAAACCTTCTGAGAAAGTTCCTCAATGCTCTTTAAAACTTGCAGAATTAATGAGTGAAGCTGGTCTACCTGATAACGTCCTCACGGTCGTAAATGGCGATAAAAATATTGTAGATCTAATACTTCAGTGTGAAGATATTTCTTCAGTAAGTTTTGTTGGCTCAACACCTGTTGCTAAGTACATTTACACCGAGTGTTCAAAAACAAATAAAAGAGTTCAAGCTCTTGGTGGTGCAAAAAACCATATGCTTATAATGGAAGACGCGAATTTAGAGGATGCAGTAAATGGACTAATTGGAGCAGCTTTTGGATCTGCTGGTGAACGTTGTATGGCAACATCAGTTGCTATGCCTGTTGGAAATATTCAAAAACCATTTATGGATTTGCTAAAGGAGAAGGCAAGTAAAATCAAAGTTGGGGAGTCTTTAGACCCACAAAGTGAAATGGGACCTCTCATTACAAAGGAACACAAACAAAAAGTTCTATCATATATTGAAAAAGGTGTTCAAGAGGGTGCGAAATTAGAGTTAGATGGAAGAGGAATTAGTCTTCAAGGTTATGAAGATGGTAATTTTGTTGGTCCTACAATATTTAATAATGTTACTGATGGTATGACTATATACAAAGAAGAGATTTTCGGCCCTGTTTTATCTGTCCTTAATATGAATAATTTTGAAGAGGCTATAAAACTGATTAATAAACATCAGTTTGGCAATGGCACTTCTATTTATACATCAAGTGGTTCATTAGCGAGAAATTTTATGAAAAATGTCCAAATAGGAATGGTTGGGATAAACATTCCTATTCCAGTTCCAATGTCTTTTTATACATTTGGTGGCTGGAAAGGTTCTATATTTGGTGGTCATGGAATGCATGGAGAAGAAGGGATTAATTTTTATACAAAACGTAAGACAATAACATCGAGATGGCCAGATGATGTCGCAGGGGCTTCACTCAACATGCCAACTATGAAATAATGAATTATGGACAAATTTAAAGACAGACAAAAAGCCTTTGAAGCGGAGCAAAGCCAAAAAGAGCAAACAGAATTTGAAAAAAGAAATTCAAGAAACAAAATCTTTGCTCAATACATTTTAGATGATATTGGACAATCCGATAATTCAGAATTACTGAGAGAAATAATATTATCTGATCTTGAGGAACCAGGAGATGAAGACATAATACGTAAAGCCTTAGATGTATTAGCTCAAAATAATGGTAGTCTGACTAGAGAAGATCTAGTAAAAAAACTCTCAGAAATATAATCTACCAATACCCATTATTTTGCATACTGGCCCAAGGCTCTTTTATTTCAAGGCTCTCACCTTTTTGAAGTAACTCTATTGATATGCCGTCTGGTGATTTTATGAATGCCATATATCCATCTCTAGGAGGCCTGTTTATCACAACATCCTTTTTAATCAGATTTTCACAAACTTGATAAATATTATCTACTCTAAAAGCTAGATGACCAAAATTTCTGCCACCTTTGTATTCTTCTTTGTCCCAATTGTAAGTTAATTCTAAAAGAGGTTTCTTTTTACTATCAGCAGTGTCTTTATCATCAGGAGCACAAAGAAAAATTAGAGTAAATCGACCCTTTTCACTCTCTTTTCTAGAGTATTCAATTAGTCCTAATTTATTACAATAAAAGTCAAGTGATTGCTCAATATCACTTACTCGAACCATTGTGTGCAAATATTCCATTAAGATTAAATATCAAAAAATTTTAAATCTGTCTAAAAATTTCTAAAATTGCTTATTGCTTCCAAGGACTATTTTTTTTCGAAGGACAGTTTCACGATAAAAAATATATCCGACTGAAAGTAAAATTAATGGACCTCCTAGTAGCACCTCTTTCGAGAGAAACTCACCAAAAAAAATATAACCAATGACAAATGCCCAAACAACAGAAGTGAAGTCTAAAGGAGCAAGAACAGAGGCTTCTGCTAATTGAAAAGATTTTGTAAGACAAAATTGAGCAGTAAACCCTAAAAAACCCGAAGCAATTAGAAAAACTAAGTCTAAATTATTTGGCCATATCCAATTATCACTATAGAAAAATAAACTTGAAACTGTTCCAAATAAAGTAAAGGCCCATACCGTTAAAATATTATTATTAGTTATTAATATTTTTTTTAGAATTATCACTGCCATTGACAAAAATATACTAGCTAAAAGTGGTAATACAGAATAGTTGTTTAATAAATTCACGTCTGGTTTCAAAATAATTACTACTCCTATAAAACCAATAATAATTGCAATTACCCTCCTATATCCAATTTTTTCACCCAGAAAAAAAATTGATAATATAGATATAAAAAAAACAGATGAAAAACTGATTGTTTGCATTTCGATCAGCGGAACATATCTAAGAGATATGAAGAAAAGACTCATTGCTGAAATTCCTACTAAACCTCTAAAAAAATGAAGTTTATAATTATTAATAGAGGATATTTTTAGATTTAAATAATAAATGACAACTATCAATGGGATAAGAGCAAATAGATTTCTGAAAAAAACTACCTCAAATAATGGTAAGTTGTCGCCTGTTGCTTTTATACATACACTCATTAAAACAAAAAAAAGGACGGACAAAGACTTGTAGATAAATGCTGACATGTGGTTAATCTAAATATATTAAATATGAATGAATTTACTAATAGTTAATGGATATGACAAAAACGGATGGGGTAAACTAGCTAGATATGGATTACAACCAATATGTGAGTTTTATAGAGACCAACTAAAAATAATTAATTCAAAAATAAAAACTACATTCATTTATCCTTCTATGAACTTAGATGAAAATTATGATGAAAGTTTCATCAAATCATTTACTGGCATTGTATGGACAGGTTCAAGTCTTAATATTTATGATAATACAAGAGAAATTAAAAACCAAATTTCTCTCATGAAAAAGTTATCAAAATTAAAGGTAAAAATGTTTGGTAGTTGTTGGGGTATGCAACTTTTTACTGTTGCAAATGGTGGCACAGTTAAAAAAAATCCTAAAGGTAGAGAAATTGGTATAGCCTATAATATAAGTATTAATAAATATGGTGCGCATCATCCAATGTATAAAGATAAGCCCTTGATATTTGATGCTTTTGCTTCTCATATTGACCATATATCCCAAAAGCCAAATAGCTCTAATGTTCTTTCAGACAATCATTACTCAATTCAGTCTCTTGTAAGCAATAAATTTTGGGGTACCCAATATCATCCTGAATTTAATTTTAAATACACAGGACAAATTTTAAATGCAAGAAAAAATATTTTACTCAAGGAAAAACTATTTAGTAAAAATCAAATACAAATCTTAATTAAAGACTTTAAAAGACCTAATATAAAGAGCTATAGTCAATCTTTGTTAAAAGATACGTTAAGACACAAAGAATTAAAAAATTGGCTAAGTTATTTAAGAAAAAATTAATATAATTCTTTAAATTCTTTTAGATTATTACAAACTGAAAATAAATCTTTAAAGTTCTTATAAGCAAATTTGGAGTTCATTACTTTCTTATATTGATTAATTATATCAGACCAATAATTATTATAATTAAACAAAATACATTTTTTACCTTTTATAACACCCAATTGAAGAGCGCTGATTACTAAACTAATTTCTTCTATTGTGCCCCCGCCTCCGGGTAAAGCGATAAAACTATCTGACAGTTGTAGAAACTTTTTTTTTCTTTGCTCCATTGTTTTCGTAACATGAATTTTGTTAATTTTTGTGTGAATTTTCTCACGCTTATCTAGAAAAGATGGGATAATACCAGTTACATGAGCGTTATATTTTAATGCAGTCTTAGCTACAACACCCATTAATCCATTTTCTCCCCCTCCATAAACAATGTCATAATCATTTTGTGCTAGATATTTTGTAACTGTTATAGCTAAATCTTTAAAATTTTTGTTTGATCCAAACATAGATCCACAAAATACAGCAACTTTATGTTTAGAATTTTTTAATTTCATATAAATTTACTGTACAGCAATATTGAAAAAAATGACTAAAAAAAATAACATTGAAGAGCTTAAAAAAGTAAGAAAGAAAATTGATAATATTGATAACAAGATTATTGAGCTGATTGGTGATAGATTTAAAGAAATACACAAAGTCACTAAATTAAAGGAAAATAGAGAAGAAATAATTGATCACGAAAGAATTACTCATATTTTAAAGTCTGTTCAGTCAAAAGCAAAAAAAAATAAAATTGACGCTGAAATAATTGTTAGAATTTGGCAAATTTTTATCCAAGAAGCTATTAAACTAGAGTCTGCAAAAATAAAAAAATAATCACACCAAAACGATTACTAGCATTATAAATAAAATTGATATTAGAATTGTGCCTGCAAAACTAGGTGTTGTAACTTTAATGTAGGATAAATTACTAAATTTATAAGATTTACTTAATACTTGTTTAAAAGATAAACCTAAATTTTTATATAAACTTTCTGTTAATATACCTATTTTCTTAAATAAGGGTTTACCAATACCAGGTAACATTTTTCTGTAAAACCAATCAGAATTTAAAACAGTTGATCTAATCTCGGAGGGATAAAGTTTAAATTTAACTAAAAATAAAAATGCAATAATTGCAAAAACTAAAAGTTGTAGCTGACTTATTACATGGTCTAAAGTATAGGGCTGATAGTCTACTGTGTATGGAAGTATTTGATACAAATATTTTGGGAATACACCTATAGCAATACATAAAAAAGCAGCGATACCCATTGCAATGAGCATATTAATTGGAGCCTCTTCAACTTTATTTTTCCTCTCGTGTGCAAAAAAAGCAAAGTAAGGTATCTTTATCCCTGAGTGCTCCAAAACACCTGCGGAAGCAAAGAATAAAATAAAGTAAATTAAAACCATTCCCATACCTCCAAGCGAGGACATTATCAAAGATTTAGCGACAAATCCGCTGAACAACGGAAATGCAGAAATAGACATGGCCCCTATAATGCAAAATATTGTTGTGAATGGCATGTATTTGTAAAGGCCACCTAATTCAGAAGCTTTTGTTGTTCCAGCTCTGTATAAAACAGCACCCATGCTCATAAACAAAAGAGCTTTATAAATTATGTGAACGAACGCATGCGCTACCGTTCCATTAAGAGAAAGTTCAGTCCCAATACCAATACCAACAACCATAAAGCCTAATTGGTTATTAAGACTAAATGACAAAACTCTTCTTAAATCATTTTCTATGACCGCAAAAAATACAGGAAAAGCTGTCATTATTGCACCTATCCAAATCAGTGAGTCAGTGCCTGGAAAAGTTCTAGCTAAAGCATAAATTGCCAATTTTGTTGTAAATGCAGAAAGTGCCACTGTGCCAGTAACCGAAGACTCAGGGTAAGAGTCTTGTAGCCAACCATTTAAAAGAGGAAATGCAGCCTTAATTCCAAAAGCAATAAATATAAAAATTCCGAAATTAGTTTTTAAATCTAGAACAGCTAAATTATGGTTTCCTGTTTGATATAGCATTAAACATGCGCCAATTAAAAGTAATACACCTGAAGAAACTTGAATGATCAAATATCTCATAGCTGCATCTTTTGCTGCATTTGTATTTCCAGCAAAAACTATAAAGACTGAAGTAAGAGCTGTTGCTTCCCACCAAATAAATAAACTAAAAAAATCTCCTGCGTGGAGAGCACCAATAGCAGAGCCTGCATAAGCTAGTGTCGCCATGTGCTCCATTAAATTTTTACTGTGCCAGCTAAAAATTATTACAAGTATAGCTGCAATATGAAAAATAATAGCAAATGGAAGAGTTAAACTATCTGATTGATATAATATTAAATTTAAACCAAGTATGTCCCACTCTAAAAAAGTTCCATAACCATTAAATAAAGATAAAGCTGATAAACCCACCGATAATAACATCGCAGGATGTCTAAAGTATTGAGGAATGGTTGGCAATAGGAATGAAGTAATTATCATAATTAAACCGGGAATAAAATTACTGATCATAATAATCCTCCTTCCTCATTAAGAATTTCCTCAGCCACTTTCCTAACATGACTATAAAAACAAAACTTACAAAACCGAAAAATGCTGGGAAGCCATATATCTCGGCAAAGGAAAAGTATTCATGTCTGTGAAAAGTAAAGTCTAAAAGAATTAAAAGTGCTCCGATTATAAGTATGTACTTTGTAAAGCTTTTACCCATACTCTTTAAATCATTTTTTTTCATTTAATTCACAATTACTCCACTAATATTATTCAAAAAATAGTTTGCATAAAAAAAGAAAACTAAACAGCCTAAACCTGTAATTAATGGTGGCCAAACAGTTAAAGGGGCTCTAATTAATTTTATTTCTTTCTTAGAGTTTTGGGTGAAGCCTATTACTACAGGCTGTAATAGATAATAAATATTTAGCAATGAGGAAATACCTAAGATTATTGCAACGAATATAAATTCTCTCTCAATAGAGCCCATAATTAAATAAAATTTACTCCAAGAACCAATAAAGGGAGGAACCCCAATGATAGATAGAGCCCCTAAAGTGTAAGCAAAAAATATTAACGGTAATTTGTAGCCCATGCCTTTTAGGTCACTTACCTTTTTAATATGGGCAGTTACATAAATAGCACCTGCACAGAAGAATAGAGTTATCTTACCTAAAGCATGAGTTATAATATGAAAAGATGCTCCTTTTAGAGCTAAAGATGAAGCCAAAGCTGCTCCCAAAATAATATAGGAAAGTTGACTTATAGTAGAATAAGCTAATCTCGCTTTTAGGTCATCTTTTGTTATCGCTATGATACTAGAAGCCATTATAGTGAAACATGCTAACCAGACTAACCAGTCAGAGCTTTTTGTTTGAATTAAAAAGTCTGGACCAACAATATAAACAACAACCACGAGAAAGCTAAATACACCAGCTTTTACTACAGCAACAGCGTGGAGTAATGCAGAAACTGGAGTTGGCGCCACCATTGCAGCAGGCAACCAACGATGAATAGGCATAATTGCTGCTTTACCTATACCAAACACAAGCATAGCTATTAGAAAAGATAGGTACTCTGCTGGGAATTTATTCATAAGTATTCCCCCATCTTGAAAATCTAAAGTCCCTGTTTTAAGCCAAATCCAAAATATAGCTGGTAAGAAAAATATTAAAGAGGTACCCACTAAAATCGACAAATAGAGCCTTCCTGCAGATTGCGATTCAGCGTTTTGCTTATGTCCAACTAAAGGGAAAGTTGAAAAAGTTAATATTTCATAAAAAATAAATAAGACTAGAAGATTTCCAGACCAAGCTATTGCCAATGCAGCATGGATTGCGATTGAATAAAAAATTACAAATCTTGTTTGATTTTTTTCACCAGCACCCCTCATATAACCAATAGTGTAGATAGATGCCAGTATCCATAATGAAGATGCCACTAAACTAAAAATAGATCCAAGAGCTGATACTTTAAAAGCAAAATCTACCCCATCAAAAAGTGTAAAAAAAGTTATTTGATATACCTCATTATTTTGTATTCCATGAAAAATTTTTAAACTGATTACAAAGGTTATGAGACCTCCAATTATACCAAAAGAGTCTCTTAAGTTATTATTATATCTACAGACATAAGAAAATAATGCTGCAAAAAGTGGGGTGATAATACCCAGTATAATTAAAAACGAATTACTCAATTTTGATAACCTGATATTAAATAGTCTGCGGACAAGTTAGAAAATTCAATTATTGGTGTTGAATATATCCCAAAAACAATGATTGAAATTGTAACTATCCATATTGGTAAATAAATATAAGCATCTTCTTTTTCAGATTTAAATTTAACTTCTGAAAACCACATCTGTTCCACTATTTTCCAGAAATATACAACAGCTAATGCGGAACTTACCGCAACTAAAGCGATTGAAAAATACATCTGGTTTGTATAAAGAGCTTGAAATAAATATAATTTTGAAATGAAGCCATTTGTTAGAGGTAATCCAATTAAAGATAATCCACAAATTAATAAAGCAAATGAAGTTATGGGGTATTTATAGCCAAAACCTTTTAAACTGTTTAGGGTTACTCGATCCTTATAAAGAATAGCGAAGTAACCAACAGCCATAAATAATCCTCCTTTGATCAAAGCATGATTAAATATATGCACAAAGCCCGAAGCCACTCCACTGTGGTCTTTAAGGCTAAAAGCCAGTGTGATGTAACCAATTTGCGCAATTGAGGAAAATGCCAAAAGTTTTTTGATATCATCTTGATAGATGGCTATTACAGTCCCAATGAATATAGCGAGTAAAGATAGAGGATATAAAACAAAATCTAAAAACAAACTTAAATAGCTCGGATAAATTATGAATACTTCGTACAAAAGTCTCACAAAAAAATAAAGAATTGTTTTTGTCGCTAAAGCAGCCAAAAGTGTTGAGACAGCTGATGGAGCATAACTATATGCAGGTGGTAACCAAATATGGACAGGAAAAATTGCAGCCTTTACCATAAGACCTATAAGCATGAATGACATACCTGCGAAGATAGCTAACTGACCATCGGAATATTGGGCCAGTTGAATTACAAGATCATTCATGTTCAACGTGCCTGTCATAGCGTAGGCAAAGCCAACCCCAATTACATAAAATGTAGCCCCGATCGCCCCGATAATTAGATAATTAAAAGCTGCGAGTAATGCTTTTCTATTTTGTCCTGCACCTAAGGCAATTAAAGAAATAGAAGCTAATGCAGATATTTCTAAAAAGACAAATAAATTGAAAATATCATTAGTTAAAATAATCCCGTTCAGGCTTCCAACTGCCAATAACCACAAAGAATAGGCCTTTCCAGAGTCCCTATAGTCAATTTCATTCAAGAAGATTTTTCTTGAGTAAAATGTTGATACCAAAACAAAAATTGAAAATAACAATTGAAGTCCAATATTCACCCCATCTATTTTAAAAGAAATACCCCATGGTGGTTCCCAATTTCCAAACTCATATATAATTAAACCAGAAACAGAAATTTCTTTAAGAAGATGTAAAGATAAAAATAAATGTAACAACAAAGTGAAGATTGAAATTATCCAAGGCCATATTTTTGACGGCATAAATGCAATAATTGCAGAAATAAGTAGAGGTAAAACTACTACCAATGCAGGAGCATCGTCTAAAAATATATCAAACATTTATTTATCTGACTTTAGCTCCAAAGACTCTATTTCTTTTTCTTCAATTGTTTCGTAGTTCTTGTAAATTTGTAATACTAAAGCTAATCCAAGCGCTGAAGTAGCCACTCCAACGACTATAGCGGTCAGTATTAAGACGTGTGGCAATGGATTTGAATAGGCATTTGCCATTTTTGTTAATATAGGGGCGGTTCCATCTAAAACTTTTGCAAGTGATACAAAAAATACAAAAACTGCAGTTTGAAAAATTGCTAAGCCAACTACTTTTTTTAAATAGTTTTGACTTGTGATGATTATAAATAATCCGCCAACCATAAGTAAAATAAAGGCAAAATGGTTCCAAAAATAAATAAAATTACTCATTAATTTCCCCAAAGGAAGCAAAAGAGTGATACAAAGCAATCATTACAGTTGCAACTGTAATGCCTACTCCTAGCTCAACTAATATAATACCAATATGTTGACCAGTTGATGGGTCTGATGACAAAACATTGTAATCTAAATACATCCCATCAAGAAATATTGAAACTATTCCGACACCTGCATATAACAAAACACCTATGCACATTAAATATCGATTGATCATTATTGGAACTAAAGTTTCTCCTTTTGAAAGCCCAAATATCATTGAATACAATATAAATGCTGCCGCTACTATTACCCCAGCCTGAAATCCACCGCCTGGTCCATAGTCACCATGAAATTGAACGTAAAGCCCAAATATAATAATCGGTGCAAAAAGAATTTTGCTAACAACGCTTAATACTGGACTAGATGAAATTTTATCTCTCATTTTTTTTATTTTTTTTAAAATTAGTTTTACGATTAAGAGTGTTGCTAGTTAATAAAGCAATGACACCTAAGCCTGCGGTAAATATTACTATTGTTTCTCCCAAAGTATCAAAACCTCTATAACTTGCTAAAATATTAGTAACAACATTAGGTATATGAAAAAAATCTTTACTTTCCTTTAAGTACTCTGGAACTACATGAAGATGTATTGGTGCATTAGGATCTCCTAATAAAGGGAGGTTTGCAATTATAATAATCAATATAAGTGATATCGCTACTGCAAGAATAATGCTCGGAAATAAGTTTAATAATTTATTTTTTTTTCCTTCTGGTAATTTCGCAGCAGCCATTACCATTAAAATTGTTGATATACCAGAACCAACTGCAGCTTCAGTAAATGCTACATCAACCGCATCTAAATTCACATATATAGCTGAGCATAACAAAGTAAAAGCGCCTGTGAGTGCAACAACACTTATTAATGACGTAGTTTTAAAAATAAAAAAGGTTGTTACCAATAGAAGCGAAATTAAGAAAAAATTAATTAATAAAAAGTTCATTTTTTATTTTTTCCCTTTGGCTTATACCCCGACTCATGTGCAAATAGAGCTATTGCATGGCCTGTTACAGGGCTAGTAAATATTAAAAATAACGGTATTAATAAAAGTTTAAGACTTAATAAACTAAAACCAGAATAAACTATCAAAGCTAAGACTATAAAACCTGATCCTAGAGTATCAATTAAACCAGCAGCATGAATTCGACTAAATACATCGGGTAACTTTATAAGGCCTAGACTTCCAGATAAAATAAAGAAGCAGCCAATAGCTAATAAGACTAAAGAAATTAACTCGATATAATTATACGACATTACTTTTTTTTCTTTTTATTTTGTAATACCTAAGTATTGCAATTGTGCCTAAAAAATTCAAAAGTATATACATCAAAGAAATATCGACAAAATCAGGTCTATCAAATGCAAAACCATGAACACTGATACCTATGGCTATAATAGTTCCAATGCTTGAAATAGATAATATTCTATCAAAAGGAGTTGGTCCTTTGATTGCTCGAACTAAACATAATGCAACAGAGACGCCCAGAACAATTAAAGTTACAAAAAAAATCATTTATCTAAATCCGTAATTACTTTGTTCATATCATCTGTTTGCAAGTCTTCTGATAGCTTCTTACTTAATGCGTGAACTAGAAATGTTTTTTTATCTACTTCTATTGTTACTGTACCCGGAGTAAGAGTTATAGCGTTTGCATAGTTTGCAATACCTGTTCTATTCTTCTGAGATGCTTTAACACTTATAAGTTGTGGAGAGTATTTACCATTCCATATTAAAGCTGTTGTCGTAATTCCAGATTTAAAAATTTCTTTAAATAACCAAATCCAATAAAATGGTAATCTAAGAATAATTTTTAAAGGAAGAGAGTCTTCCTCGAGAGCTTTAGCTCTATAAGACATCCAAAAAACAAAAAGAACACTGAGTAGTCCAAAAAAAAGTAAAAGCGATTTAAGGTAACCAGATAAAATAAACCAGAATACAAAAAGTATTATGAAATAAGTTATAAATGATAAGGTCTTAAGTGAATCTTTATTAAGTTTAGCCACTAAAAGCTATTATGAGAATAAATCACCCTCTGTAAATACTGCAGTATTCATGTCTTTAACAAATAATTTACCTTGGTCTGATTTAAATCTTGATACCTCAATAAATCCACCTTTAACTGCGATTCTGACGTTTTCAGCATTAATTGATATGATTTGACCTGGAAAATGCTCAGCACTTTGCTCGTCAATAAACTTAGTGTCATAAAAGACATACTCATCACCCATGAATTCAGCCCATGCACCAGGCTGAGGGTTGCAACCCCTTATTAAATTATAAATTTCGTTTCCGGGTTTTTTCCAATCAATTCTTGCATCACTTTTTTTACACCAAGACTCATATGTTGCTTTAGAGTCATCTTGAGGTGTCTTTGGTGCATTACCAGACTCAATTAAATTTGCAGCTTCAACACAAGCTTCTAGACCTAATGGAAATATCTTTTTAAAGTAAACATCTCCTAAAGTATCATCAGGACCAATATCAACTTCTTTTTGAAGTAATATTTCACCCTCATCTAGCCCATCATTTGGATAAAAAATTGAAAGACCTGTTTTTGTGGAGCCACCAATTATAGGCCAGTTTATTGAACTTGGTCCTCTATGGAGTGGAAGTAGTGAGGGGTGAAAACAAATAGATCCATGAGTAGGAATATCTCTCGCTCCTTCAGGCACAAAAATTATTACATAAGCCATGACACATAAATCCGCACCATGAGACTTAATTTGATCTAGTACCTCTTGGTCTTTAAAATTTGAGGGTTGGTAAACAGGCAAACTAACACTTTGAGCGTATTCTTTAACAGGATCGACTGGTTTACCCTCTTTGTCAGGTGCACAATATACCGCTACTACTTCATGGTCTGTTTCTGTATGAAATTTTTCTAAAGCACTTTTTCCAAATGCCTGTTGCCCCATTAAAATTATTTTCATTATTGCTCCTTAAATTAAAATATATCTTATACTGCTCCGGCCTCTCTTACAGCTTTAATTTCATCGTCACTCATCTGACAAAATTCTTTTAATATCTCATCAGTATGCTCTCCGAGAAGTGGAGATCTTTCAACTTTTGCTGGGGAGTCAGATAACTTAATTGGATTACCAACAGTCAAATATTTCCCTCGTTCAGGGTGATCGACTTCGACTATAGTATTAGTGTCTCTTAGGCCTTGATCTTCAGCTAATTCTTTTAGAGATAATATTGGACCAACTGGTATATCTAAAGGGTTACATATATCCATAACCTCAAATTTAGTCTTGGTCATTGTCCATGACTCAATTGTATCAAATATTTCGTTTAACCTTGGTAGTCTTTTAGCAGGAGTTGAGTAATTTTCATCCTCTTTCCATTCGGGTTTACCAATAACATCACATACTTTTTCCCAAACAGCCGCCTGGGTAATAAAATATGTATATGCATTAGGATCCTTTTCCCAACCTTTACATTTTAGAATTCTTCCAGGCTGACCACCACCTGAGTCGTTACCTGCGCGAGGCGTAGAGTCACCAAAAGGAATGTCTTCTCCAAATTGAGAGTATTCTTTTAAAGGCCCTCTTGAAAGTCTCTGTTGGTCACGAAGTTTAACTCTGCAAAGATTTAAAACTCCATCTTGCATTGCGGCAGATACTCTTTGCCCCTTTCCTGACTTTTCTCTATGGAATAAAGCAGTAACTATACCCAATGCTAAGTGTAGTCCTGTTCCACTATCTCCTATTTGTGCACCAGTGACTAAAGGAACTTCTCCAAGCATACCTGTAGTTGAAGCAGATCCACCTGCGCACTGAGCAACATTCTCATAAACTTTACAATCTTCATATTTGCCAGGACCAAAACCTTTAACAGACGCATAAATCATTCTTGGATTTATTTCTTGAATTTTTTCCCATGAAAAGCCCATTCTATCTAAAGCACCAGGAGCAAAATTTTCTACCATGACATCACACTCTTGGATTAACTTAGTAAATATTTTTGAACCCTCTGGTTTCTTTGGGTTTAATGTTATGCTTCTTTTATTTGAGTTTAGCATTGTAAAGTACAAACTGTCTGCATCAGGAACGTCTCTTAGCTGACCTCTTGTAGCATCACCCACTCCTGGTCTTTCAACTTTTACGACATCTGCACCAAACCAAGCTAGTAATTGTGTGCAAGTTGGTCCGGACTGGACGTGTGTCATGTCTAATATTTTGACACCTTTTAAAGCTTCCATAGTTTCCTCCTAAAGTTTATTTGTACATAGTCTGGTTTTTTGTACCAGGAGCAAATTCTTCTTTATCCACCCAAATATTTACGATTGCAGGTATACCTGACTTTACGGCTTCTCTAGCTCTTTGAAGGGCAGGTTGGATTTCTTTTGCTTCTCTAACAGCTTCGCCATGACCACCAAAGATTTTTGCAAACTCATCAAAGTTAACATCACCCAAGATGTTTCCAACATTTCCTTTATCTTCACCATACTTCATAATTTGACCAAATCTGATCTGGTTTTGAGCAGAGTTATTTCCAATAACTGTTAAGACAGGTGCTTTGTGTCTGACAAAAGCCTCGAAGTCCATTCCGGTCATTGAAAAAGCACCATCACCACAATATAAAAGAATTTCTTTTTCAGGTGCAGCTAATTTAGCTGCAAGTGCGTATGGTACTCCGACACCTAAAGTTCCAAGGGGCCCTGGGTCCATCCAAGCACCAGGCATTCTAGGTTGAACTGCTTGAGCGCTTATGGTTACAACGTCTCCTCCATCACCTATGTATATAGTATCATCATTTAAAAACTGGTTGAGTTCCCAAGCTACTCTATAAGGACTAATAGGAGATTTATCTGTTGTAAATGTAGGCATCAATTTTTCTAAAGCTGCCTCTTCTCCAGATCGAAGTTCATTAAACCAATCTGAACGATCTTTTTTTGTTCCTGCTTCAGAGATAGCCTTTAGAGTTGTTCCTATATGTCCAACTAAACCAAGTGATATATCTCTATTTTTTCCAACAGTTCTATAGTCCATATCAATTTGAATAACAGTTGCGTTAGGATTTAATCTTTTACCGTAACCCATTCTAAAATCAAAAGGTGTTCCAACAATTATAATACAATCTGACTTGGTAAAGGCATTTCTTCTTGTTCTGTGAAAGTGATGTGGGTCTCCAGGAGGCATTGAACCTCTTGCAGCACCATTTAAATAAGCAGGGATATTCATATTTTTAACAAAGTCGATTGCATCTTTCGTAGATTGGCAAGTCCAAACCTGTTGACCTAAAAGTATGCATGGTCTCTCTGCATTTGAAATTATGTCTGCAGCTTTTTGTACATCTACTGGGTCTGCTAATGTTTTTGATGAAGCACTATATTTTCCAGCTTCTGGTAAGACGGCTTTGCTCATTGGAATTGAAGAGTCAAGTATGTCTCTTGGAATTTCTAAAAATGATGGACCAAAAGATCCATTTCTAGTTTCCCTAAAAGCCATTGATACCATGTCTGCACATCTCTCGGTTGACATTACAGTTGCTGCAAATTTTGTAATTGGTTGCATCATGTCTACGTGAGGTAAATCTTGTAAAGATCCCATTTTATGCTGTGTTAGTGAACTTTGTCCTCCTATTAAAAGCATTGGGATTTCAGCTCTAAAAGCATTTGCTACTCCTGTTAATGCATGTGTCGTGCCTGGTCCAGCAGTAACAACTGCACACCCAGGTTTACCTGTCATTCTTGCATAACCATCAGCTGCATGAGAGGCAACTTCTTCATGACGTACGTCAATAATTTTAATTCCTTCGTTTAGACATCCATTGTAAATATCAATAATGTGTCCCCCACATAAAGTGTAAATAACCTCAACTCCCTCTGCTTTAAGGGCTTTAGCAACCAACTCCCCGCCAGTTATCATTTGTTCGTTAGATCCTGTAGACATTTTTAACCTCTCCCTGGTGGTATAATGTATACCAGATTTAGAGGTCTTGCAAAGAATTTTGCCTTATGAATTAATGCTTTCTTGTATCTTATCAACTAAAGTAAGTGCGTGATTTTTAAGAAGTTTTTCTGCTTTTGATCCCTGGCCTGCGACAAGAGATCTAACAATGTCATTGTGTTCATCAATAGATTTGACAGCTCTATGTGACTCTATTACAAATTTTTTCCTCAAGTATTGTAAATGAATTAACTGTGACTCTAAAATTTCTCCCATTAATTTTACTTTAGTTAATTTCATAATTTGATTATGAAATTTAATATTATCATTCGAGTAGTTATCAAGTTCAGACAAAACGTTCTCTTTTGAGTAATGACAATACTTATTTAAACTTTCAATCTCATCTTTAGTAGAATTAGCAATAATTAAATGAGCTGCATAACCCTCCAGACCTGCCCATACAGTTACAATATCAATCAATTCTTTTTTTGATTTTCTGTGCACAAATACGCCTCTTCTTGGAACTGTTTTAACAATTCCCTCTTGCTCTAATTTAGCAACAGCTTCTCGAATAGGTGTCCGACTAACTCCTAGCTTTTCAGATAATTGTCTTTCATCTAGATGAAAATCACTTTGTTTTAAATATATATTAAGTGACAAAATATATTTTTTTAGTGAGTCGTATACCTTACCTTTTAGGTTTACCGGTCCTATTTTTTGGATCATTTATGTAGTCTGTGCTTTTTTAAAAAATTTTCTATAAAGAGGGCCAAATGCTGGCATAATTAAAAGCACAATTGCAATATACATTATGATTGCAGCAATAGGTTTTTCTGCCATATCAAAAAATATTCCCATACTACCATCAGATAAAATTAGAGACTGTCTTAAAGCTTTTTCAGCTAATGGACCAAGAACAATAGATAAAACAGCTGGTGCCACAGGGTAATCTAGTTTTCTCAAAATATATCCGGCAAAACCGAATAGCAACATTAACCATACGTCGTGAAGGCTTTGTGTAGGTGCATAACCACCTGTTACACAAAGAACAAAAATAACCGGGGCCAAGATGGCAAATGGTATCCTTAATACCATTAAAAAAGCTGGAATTAACGCAATATTTAAAACCAGTGTAAAGAAGTTAGCGATATAAAGACTACCAATTAAGCCCCAAACAAACTCGGGCTCTTGAGTGAATAAAAGAGGACCTGGTGTAAGTCCCCATAAAATCATGCCCCCAAGTAAAATAGCAGTTGTAGGTGACCCTGGAATACCTAATGTTAACATAGGAAGCATACTTCCAGTGCTAGCAGAATTATTTGCACATTCTGGAGCAACAACTCCAGCTGGGACACCTGAACCAAATTCTTTTGAATTTTTTGATAATTGTTTTGTAATTCCATATGACATAAGTGATGCCGGTGTGGCACCTGCCGCAGGGAGAATTCCCACAAAGAAACCTAGAAAAGAACCAATGTTCATTGCCATTATAGTTTTTTTAAGAGCGCCAAATGCTCTTCCAACTTCCTTCATGTTGACTGATAATTTTGACATTTGAACTTTACCTTTTGTTTCTTCAAGGGTCCAAAGCATCTCGCCAATTCCGTAAATACCGATAGCAAGTACAAGGAAATTAATTCCATGAAGAAATCCAGGGATATTAAAGAAAATTAATCTTGGCTTTCCTGTAATTAGATCTAAGCCTATAGTCGATAAAGCTAATCCAATTAATATAGAAAAAATAGTTTTTGGAACGTCATCTCCACCTAAGCCTACAAATGTTGCAAATGCCATTACCATTAATGCAAAGGTTTCAGGCGCATTAAATCTTAGTGCTACCTCAGCCAGAGGTGGTGCAAATAAAGTAAATAAAATAACGGATACAGTTCCACCAACGAAGGAACCTACTGCTGCTGCAGTTAAAGCTGTCATAGCTTCTCCCTTAACAGCTAAGGGTCTTCCATCAAAAACTGTAGCTACTGCAGTAGAAGCTCCAGGTATGCCTAGCATAACGGAACTTATGGCACCTCCATACATAGCGCCGTAATAGACAGCTGCTAAAAATATTATTGCTGCAGTGGGTGGTATAATAAATGTAATTGGAATAAGTATTGCAACACCATTAACTGAACCAAGACCAGGCATTGCACCCACAAATAAACCAATTAGACAGCCAAATACTAAAAGACCAAGGTTTAAGGGTTCAAAGGATACAAAAATTCCCTCTAGAAGAAGTATAAACACATCCATGTTTTATGTCTTTACTTTACCAATCTCATTATGAATACATAAAGTCGTATACTGGATAAAATAAGGGCTCTGAAATACCTTGGGGTAAAGGTATTTTTAAAAGCCATTCAAAAAATAAAAAGGTTAAAACTGGTGTGATTAAAGAGAATACAGATATAAATAGGACACTTTTAGAACTAAAATACCTAAGATAAAAAGCTAAAAAAAAGATAAGTGAAAAGTAAATTCCCAAATAGCCTATTGCTAAAACTAAAATAACTAATGAAATAATTGTTACTGCAATATATTTGAATGCATCAGCCTCAATAAAAGGAGAGTCATCTTTAGATTGTGGTGACCTTTTTAGAACGAATTTAATTATGGTAAGGACAGTGCAAATAAGCATGCCAAGAGAAAGGTAAAAAGGAAGAAATCCTGCACCCATGTTTTCTTCTGCGTTCCATGTAATTCTATTCTCAGCACTTTTAATCATCAGAGCGATTGAGCATAACGCTAAAATAACGGCCACTGCAATTTCTGCTCTTTTGACAGTTATTTTATTTGTTATGCTCATATCACTCTTAATTTAAATATTAGTCAAAGTTTTTAATGATCTCACCGTGCTTAGCATATTCGATTGCTAAGAAATCTTTAAGACCATAACCCTCTAACCAGCTCATTAACTTTCCATCGTCGATGTTGAAAGTTTGGAACTCGTTATCATGATAAACAGTGTGAAGAAGTCCTGTGTAGTACTTCTCTACCTCTGCATCAACACCAGCTGGAGCCATAAATGCTCTCATCATATAGTATTCAAGATCAGGATAACCTAATTCATATGAAGATGGTACTTCTGGGAATGCAGGATTTCTCTCAGGAGTCATCATAACTAATGCTTTTGAATCACCTGATTGATAGAATCCCATTTGCTCAGAAGGGTTGTTTAATGTGAAATCTGACTCGCCGCCAACTAGACCTTTTGCAACAGCACCACCACCGTCATATGGTACGTACTTTGCATCAAATCCAAACTGACCTCTCATCATACCTAGAAGTAATTCGTCCTCAGACATACTTCCTGTACCACCCATTACTAGACCATTGCCTCTAGCAAGTGCGATGAAGTCATCAAATGTTTCTACACCTTGAGTATTTTTACCTTCAGTTGCAATCCATACTAAGAATGTATCTGTAATAAGTCTTGCTAATGGTGTGAAGTCATTAAAGAAGTCAATTCCTAACTCAGGCTGGTTAACAGGTGTAGTTAGAACATTGTTAAGAGTAATGATAAGTGTATGCTCATCACCAGCTTTTTTCTTAACATAAGTCATAGCTTCACCACCAGAACCACCTTTTTTATTAATTGGAATCACTGGCTTAGATGCGTAGTCGTTTTTCTCGATAACACCTTGAACTAATCTAGCAATTTCGTCAGCTCCACCACCTTGACCAGCTGGGATAATAAGCTCAATGGGCTTCTTTGGACTAAAAGGCTTCGCAGAAGACACTGAACTAACAGCGACAAGTGAAAGTGAAACAATAACTAATGCTAATTTTTTGATTATTGACATATTGTTTCCTCCTATAGGTTAAGCAGTACAATAAACTATTTAAGAGAATATTAAAAATACATTCTTAATTTAGGATTTAGTTTAAAATTAGAAAAAAACCTTGTTTTAGCATTGATTTTCTTGACATTTACAACAGTGATTGTGTTATTTAATTGTATAATGTATACAAAATACCACAGGCAGTTAAATTGAAGTTTATAAATTATAAAGATGGAAGTTTGTTTCTAGACGAAAAAGAGATCGCTGACCCTCTTGATGAACAAATCCAAATTGAAATTCATTTCGCTGGAATAAATAGAGCAGATATTCTCCAAAAAAACGGACATTACCCACCACCCTCAGGTGAGAGTGAAATTATTGGATTAGAGTGTTCCGGAATAGTTACCAAATTAGGAAAGTCAGTAAAAAACTTTAGTTTAGGAGAACAAGTTTGTGCAATTCTTGGAGGCGGCGGATATGCGGAGTACGTAAATGTTAATGAAAAACAGGTAATGCCATTACCAAAAAATTTAAATTTACATGAAGCTGGTTGCTTACCAGAAACCACACTCACTGTTTATGAGAATATTTTCAATGTATCTAAATTTCAAAGAGATGAGTCGATTTTGATACATGGTGGAAGTAGTGGTATCGGCACAACTGCTATTTCAATTCTTAAAAATTATACAAAAAATATTTTTGTAACCGCTGGTACGATTGGGAAATGTAAAAGTTGTATCGAATTAGGAGCCACTGATGCTATTAACTACAAAGATAAAGATTTTGAAGAATATTTTAATCAGAAAAAATTAAAGGTTGATGTAATATTAGATATGGTTGGAGGAGATTACTTAAAAAAAAATTTAAAAATATTAAATTTTAAAGGAAGACTTACTTATATTGCTGCCCTCGGTGGGATTAAAGCAGAAACTAATCTTTTACATATAATGAATAAACAATTAAAAATATCTGGATCAACATTAAGATCAAGATCTCCATCTGAAAAGGGAAATATTGTTGATCAGGTTGTCAAAGAAATATGGCCTTTGATAGAGAATGATAAATATAAACCAACAATTTTTGAAACTTTTAATATGAGTGATGTAAATAAAGCACATGAGGTTATGGAAAAATCTGACCATACAGGAAAAATAGTTTTAAGCATAAAAGGAGAAAAAAAATGAATCTGCACGAATACCAAGCAAAAATATTATTAAAAAATAATAATGTTAGAGTTTTAAATGGCTACCCAGTATTAGATGATAGCGATATAGAAACTGCTGTAGACTCTATCCAAACACCCGTTATGGTTGTGAAGTCTCAAATTCATGCAGGTGGAAGAGGCGCAGGAAAATTTACAGATAGTGGTGATGACAAAGGTGGTGTGAGAGTTTGCTTCTCAAAAGATGAAGCCAAAGACAATGCAAAAAAAATGTTTGGTAAAACTTTAGTTACAAAACAAACTGGCCCAAGTGGAAAACAGGTAAATAGACTTTATATTGAGGAAGGGTGTGATATCAAAAAAGAGTACTATCTTAGTATGCTCGTGGATAGAGCCTCATCTTCGATTTCAATTATAGCCTCTACTGAGGGCGGCATGGAAATTGAGGAGGTAGCAGAAAAGCAACCTGAAAAAATTATTACTGTTAATGTCCCTGGGGACAGTATTATTGATCAAAATAGTTTAAATAAATTAACTGAAGGTCTTAAGATAGATCAAAACCTATCAAATGATTTTTGTGATCAAATTCAAAAAATTTACAATAGCTTTTTGTCTTCAGATGCCTCTTTAGTAGAAGTTAATCCTTTTGTATTGACTGGTGAAGGTAATTTTTTGGCTTTAGATGCGAAGGTATCGATAGATGATAATGCGCTTTATAAACATAAAGATGTAGCTTCAATGAGAGACGAAACTGAAGAAGACCCTGCAGAGATTGAGGCTTCAAAACATGAGCTTAACTACGTCAAATTAGATGGTCAAATTGGATGCATGGTAAATGGAGCTGGTCTTGCAATGGGGACAATGGATATAATTAAATTACACGGTGGCAGTCCTGCGAATTTTCTAGATGTAGGAGGAGGAGCTACAAAAGAGAGAGTGGCAAAAGCCTTTTCTATAATTCTGCAAGATCCAAATGTAAAAGCTATTTTGGTAAATATTTTTGGTGGCATTATGAAATGTGACATTATCGCTGAGGGTGTGGTAGCTGCAGCTAAAGAGCTATCTATTCAAGTTCCGTTGGTAGTAAGATTAGAAGGGACCAATGTTGACTTAGGAAAAGAAATTTTAAATAAATCTGGGCTGTCAATTATTTCGGCAGATAATTTAGAAGATGCAGCTCAAAAGGCAGTTAGGGCTTTAAACTAAAGGAGAAATTATGTCAGTATTAATTAATAAAAATACAAAAGTTATTTGCCAGGGTTTTACTGGTTCTCAAGGTACATTTCACTCAGATCAAGCTATAAAATATGGAACTCAAATGGTTGGTGGGGTGACACCAAAGAAAGGTGGTCAAGAGCATTTAGGACTTCCTGTGTTTAATAGTGTTAAAGAGGCAAAAGACAACACAGATGCAAATGCAACTGTAATATACGTTCCACCTCCTTTTGCAGCTGGTGCTATTATTGAAGCGATTGATGCAGAAATGGAACTAATTGTTTGTATAACTGAAGGAGTTCCAGTTCTTGATATGATGCAAGTAAAAAGAAAATTAGAAAAATCAAAATCGCGTTTAATTGGGCCCAACTGTCCTGGAATAATTACACCTGATGAATGCAAAATAGGCATTATGCCAGGTCATATTCACCAAAAAGGAAAAATAGGAGTTGTTAGTAGATCTGGCACACTAACATATGAAGCAGTAGCACAAACTTCTGCTGTAGGTCTGGGTCAATCGACTTGTATTGGTATTGGGGGAGATCCTATCAATGGAACAAACTTTATAGATTGCCTTGATCTTTTTTTAAAAGATCCCGAAACTGAAGGTATCATAATGATCGGAGAGATTGGTGGGACTGCTGAAGAGGAAGCTGCAGAATTTATTAAAAAATCTGAAATAAAAAAACCAGTTGCTTCTTTTATAGCTGGTGCTAGTGCTCCAGCTGGAAAAAGAATGGGTCATGCAGGTGCTATTATTTCTGGTGGAAAAGGCACTGCAGAGTCAAAGTTTAGTGCGCTAGAGGAAGCAGGAGTTCATATATCCAAATCACCAGCAAAGCTAGGCGAGACAATCAAAGAAGCTTTAAGCTAATATAATTTAGCTTCTTTAGCTCTAAGTTTTGTTAAAGCAAGAACTGTATCAATTGTAGGTGTTGGAACATTTGTAATTTTTCCAAGTTCTTGAACTGAAGTAATTAAAGCGTCAATCTCCATAGGTCTATCGCGTTCTAAATCTTGGAGCATAGATGTTTTATGTTCGCCAACAGCTTTAGCTGCATCAATTCTTCTCTCAACATCAAAAGGCTTGTCTATTCCTAAATTTTGAGAAATTGCATGAGCTTCATTCATCATATTTTTTATGACAGCTCTGACTTCGTCGTTGCTACAAATTTTGACAAGTGTAGATGTTGTAAGTGCGCTAATAGGATTAAGAGAAAGATTACCAAAAAGTTTTAACCAGATATCACCTTTAATATTAGGTCTTACAGGTGCTTGAAAGCCTGCTTTCTCTAAAGTTTCAGAGAGATTTTTAATTCTATCTGTTTCCTCTCCGTTTATTTCTCCTAGTTGAAACTTATCTCCCTCTAAGTGCTGAATAACGCCTGGTTTGATAACTTCTGATGCGGGATTAACTATACAGCCGATGATTTTTTCAGGACCAATTCGATCCCATTGACTTCCATCTGGATCAACTGAAGTAACTTTTTTATCTTTGAAATCAGGATTAGTGTGATTGTAGAAATACCACCATGGGATACCATTCACACCCCAAACAAATGAAGTATCATCTTTCATGAGAACTTCAAATGCATCAAGACAACCTGGAACTGAATGAGCTTTTAAAGTTACAAAAATATAGTCTTGCTTTCCGGCTTTTTCTGCTGTGTCTACGCACTTAGGGTAAACAACTAGTTCTTTACCATCTTTTCTTAGTCTCAATCCGTCTTGCTTGATAGCCTGATAATGAGGCCCTCTAGCAATCAAAGTTACATCTGCGCCTATCTCAGTAAGTTTTGCTCCCAGATAACCACCAATAGCTCCTGCACCGTAAATACAAATTTTCATCTAAGCCTTTAAATGTTTGATGGCAGCAGCAACACCACTTCCAAGTTCAAATTTTATTCCCACATCGTACATTGCTAATTCTGCTGTAGAAATTGCACCTAAAATCATAGTGCTATTTAAATCTCCAAGATGGCCTATTCTAAACAACTTTCCAGCTACTTTATTAAGCCCTCCTCCAAATGAGGTGTTATACTTATTGTAGGCTGTTTTAACAACATCAGTAGAGTCAATTCCCTCTGGTACCATTATTGCTGTAACAGTATTTGAATAAAGCGAGGGATCCTTTGCACAAAGTTTAAGACCCCATGCATTAGATGCTTTTTGAACAGCTTGAGCTAAAAATTTATGACGTGCATAAATATTATCAATTCCTTCTTCCATCATCATATTAAGCGCCTCTCTAAGCCCTCTTAATAGTGGCATTGGATTTGTATAAGGCCAATAGCCTGTTTCATTTATTTTAAGCATATCATGATAATCATAGTAAGCTCTGGGTAAGTTAGATGTTTTTGCAATTTCTAATGCCTTTTGGCTTACACAAGATATAGCTAAACCAGCAGGTAACATAAATCCTTTTTGAGAGCCTGAAACTGCAACATCAACCCCCCATGCATCCATTTCAAATTTGATTGAACCTATTGAGCTTACGCCATCAACAAATAGTAAGGCAGGGTGATTTAGATTATTTAAAAGGTCTCTTGTTGCTTTAACATCATTTGTAACCCCTGTGGAGGTTTCATTGTGAGTTACAAGAACTGCTTTAATATTATGATCTTTATCCTCTGATAATATTTTTTTAAATTCGTCATGAGGCGTCCCGGAACCCCACTCCAAATCAACTTCCTCAACTTCAATGTGTAGTTTTTTACACATTTCTATCCAAAGGTGTGAAAAATGTCCAAATCTAGCTGATAAAACTTTATCTCCCTTACTTAATAAATTTGTAAGTGCTGCTTCCCATCCACTTGAACCTGTACCAGGGAATATAATTGGTTGTGCAGATGTTGTCTCAAAAACTTTTTTTAAATCGTTTATTAGTGGGTGCCAAAATTTATCCATACCGGGTGCACGATGGTCCTCGTTTGAAATATCCATCGCCTGTCTTACCCTATCTGGCATGTTTGTAGGTCCTGGTACGAAAAGTGAAGTTTTACCTGGCATAATTTATTCTATATCCTTTCTATACAAATAATGACCTTATGGATTGCTTTAATACAATATTTATTAAAATTTCACAAAGTGAAATAAAAAAGTCAATATTTTGGCATCTCCTACGGGAATCGAACCCGTGTCTTCACCGTGAAAGGGTGATGTCCTAACCGCTAGACGAAGGAGACATCGGTGTTTAAAACAAACAAAATAGCTAGATTTAATAAAAAATCAATCAATGAATATCTTCAAGATGAATTATAGTTTTTTCACTATAAGTATCTTTTTTTACCTTAAAATAGCAATTAAACTCAGGTTTGTTTGATAAATAATTTTTTAATTCTTTCGATGGAATATCGAAGAACATGCCTTCACATGAAAAGCCAAGATTATCTGATACTTTTAATTTGGCATGCTTATCTTTAAAAATTTGTAATATTTCAATTTTAGCATTTTCAATTTTAAATATTGGCTCAGCATTTTGTTGGCCAAAAGGACTTAAAGACTCAAGGTCACTTAAAAGATTATTATTGATCACATTAACATCAATTAAAGAGTCATAAGACTTTTCATTTAAAATTTCCAGGTTATTTGTCTCTGCAATTAAAAAGTTTTTAAAGTCATCAACATTTTCTTTTTTTAAAGTAAAACCACAGGCTTTATGGTGACCACCACCTTTAATCAAAATACCTTTTTCTGTAGCTTGCATCATCAAT
This sequence comes from uncultured Alphaproteobacteria bacterium, assembly GCA_902616855.1. Classification (GTDB taxonomy): domain Bacteria; phylum Pseudomonadota; class Alphaproteobacteria; order HIMB59; family HIMB59; genus HIMB59. The sequence continues at coordinate 41,860 of CACMUL010000007.1, forward strand.
AATCCAATATTTTTTTCACCCTGCGATCTACCTGATCCAACAACCAAATCGTTTGATTGAGTCATTACAAATGATGGACGATTATTAATACGCATTAATCTTCCAGCTATAATTCCTACAACGCCAATATGCCATTTTTCATCATAGAAAAAATTTATATTTAAATTGTTATTGATGTTGATATCTATTTCTTTAACAATTTTCGATTGAATTTTTTGTCTGTTTTGATTGTGTAGCTCAATAATTTGTGCAAACTGAACAGCTTGGTGTATATTTTCTGAAGATAAAAGATTATAAGCAAGTAAAGACTCTCCCATTCTTCCTCCAGCATTAATTCTAGGGCCTATAATATATCCGAGATGATATTCTGATATTTTTTGTTTTATCTTCGAAAGATTAATAAGAGTTTGTATACCTTTATTGCTCTTATCAGAATTAATTAGTCTCAGTCCTTGTTTTACAAGTGTTCGATTTATATTGTTTAAAGGAACTAAATCACAAATAGTAGCAAGAGAAACAAGATCTAAATATTGTAAAACGTCTTTTTTTTCAAATATTTCCTCATTGTTTAAAAAAACGATAACTAAAAATGATAAAGCTGTTGCACATAAATCATCAAGATTAGATTTATCCTCAGGTGTTTTAGGATTTATAACAATCGATTCATTAAAATAATGATCACATTCATGATGATCAATTACAAGAAGTTCTGCACCTTGGCTGTTAATATACTTCTGTTCATCAAAATTATTGCTACCACAATCTAAAACCAAAATGTTCGAGCTAAATTCTAGTAATTTGTTACAGGCGGGTGTGCTTAATCCATACCCTTCATTTAATCTATTTGGAATATAAACAAAGACTTCAATGTCAAATTGAGTTAGATATTTTTTGAAAATTGATGCAGCACAGGCACCATCTACATCATAATCTGAGAATATAGAAATTTTTTTGTCATTTTTTATTTTTTTAAAAAATGAAGTTATTTTTTTTAAATTATTTAATTTTAAAATTTCATTAAAAGATATGTTATCTTTTAATTTTGAATTTAAAAAATTTGGTATTTTACTAATTTTACGATTTATTAATAATTTTGAAAGATTAATAGATATATTATTCTTTTGAGCTACTTCAAAAACTAATTCATCATTTAAATCAGAATTTAATGGTCTCCAAATAGTACCGTTAAAACTCTTATCAGTAGTCAAGTTGTTTGATGTCAAAGTTGTGTTTTCCATCAATCTCTCTAATAGTTCCTGTTTTTGAACGCATCACAATAGAGTGTGTTGTAGCAAAATTCTTGTTTATGTTAATTCCACGAAGCATTGTACCATCAGTTACACCTGTAGCTGAAAACATAACATCTCCTTTAGCTAGATCGTTGAGCTTATAAATTTTATCTAAATTTGTTATGCCCGTTTTTTTCGCTCTATCAATTTCTTGGTCATTATAAAAAATAAGCTGCCCCTCTAAATATCCTCCAACACATTGTAAAGCGGCAGCGGCTAGCACACCCTCTGGAGCGCCACCGATACCATAATACATATCAATGTTACTACTATCTATCACAGAGGAAATGACAGCACTGACATCTCCATCACCAATAATTTTTATTCTAGCACCTGCAGATCTTATTATTTCAATATCTTCTTGGTGTCTTTCTCGATCTAAAACACATATTACTAAATCCTCAGTATTAATTTTTTTATATTCTGCAAGTGCTTTAATATTTGATCTAAGATCTTGGTTGAGAGATACAACATTTTCATTTTCAACCTTAGCTGAAATTTTTCTCATATAGACATCTGGTGCATTTAAAAAACCACCCTCTTGAGCCAACGCAATAACAGCCATAGCGTTCTCTCCACCTTTTGCTGTTATTGTAGTGCCCTCTAAAGGATCAAGGGCTATATCCACATTAGGGCCGCCCTGGCCCACTTTCTCACCTATGTAGAGCATGGGTGCTTCATCCCTCTCACCCTCACCTATAACCACTGTTCCAGATATTGTAAGAGAATTTAGACACTTTCTCATTGCGTCTACAGCAGCCTGGTCAGCTGCCTTTTCATTTCCTCTACCAATATGTTTAGAAGCAGCTAGTGCTGCAAATTCAGAAACTCGAACTAACTCAATAGCAAGATTTCTATCCAATATTTTCCTCTATCCTAATAACTGATATCTCATTTTTAATAAAATTTGTTTTCTTTAAATTATTTACAACTTGAGTGATATTTTTTAAACCAACAGCGTCAGATATAATAATTATAGGAACAACTTTTTCGTTAGTAGTATTCAATTGAATTATAGATTTTATGGAAATTGATTTTTGAGAAAATAATTGAGCAATCGATTTAAGAACACCAACTTTGTTAAGCACAGACATTCTTAAATAATACGGTCTAACTCTTTGCGATTGATTGACAAACTTTGCAATCAACATTTGTGGGTATTTTTTTATAAAAATACCTTTACTAGAAGAGTGACTGATAAATCTCTTGATATCTGAAATAATAGAAGTTGCTGTTGGGTATCCTCCTGCCCCTTTGCCAACTAGACTAGTTTTTAAAAAATTCTCACCTTCAAAAGTAATAACGTTTTCTTCAAAATTAGTTTTTGCAATCAAACTTGACTCTGGCACAAAACAAGGTGCTACAGATGAAAAAAACTTATCTTTATGTCTCTCTGTTATAGATACAAGTTTTAATTTATAACCAAGGTTAAGTCCTTGTTCTAAATCTATTAGCTTAATATTTTCAATTCCATCAAAATACATATTAGAGAATTTAAACTTTTTCCCAAAAGATATATTTGATAGTAAAACAAGTTTATGCATAGCATCTCTTCCAGATAAATCCGCACTAGAGTCTTGTTCAGCAAATCCATTTTTAATAGCTTGTTCTAATGTTTCTTTAAAACCAATTTTATTTTCATACATTTGTGAGATAATATAATTAGTCGTTCCATTAAAAATTCCATAAATTGAATTAATTTTTGAGGGGTGGATGCTCTGTTCTATTGTTCTTATTACGGGTACAGCGCCTAATACGGCAGCCTCAAAACCTAAAAATAAATTAGACTTATCAAAGCCCTCAAAAAATAAATCGGACTTTTCTGCTAATTGAGCCTTATTGGCAGTAATAAGAGATATTTTATTTATTAAACAAAACTTATATAGATCATTTATGTACTTTCCTGTGCCTCCAATAGTTTCAATGATTAAGTCAGGTTTAAATTTATTTAAACTTTTGAAATCATTTATCCATTTGTATTTACTAATATTGATAATTCTTTTCTTTTTCTTGTTTTTTGCACCAATAGCGACTATTTCACATTTAGTTTGATCTAAAATATATGAATTTTTTTCTAATAGCCTTACCACATGAGAGCCTACAACCCCTAAACCTAAAACTGCTATTTTAATCTTGTTCATTTTGAGATTTTAAAATTTGTTCTTTTCTAATACTACTCTTTTCATTGAATTCCTCTAATTCTTTTTTCTTTTCCATCAAATTTTTATCAAAACTCTGGAATGATCTTTCGCAAGAAACAGTAATTATTGATAGTGAAATGACAGAAAAAATAAATAAAAAATTATCTTTTAGAGAACTGAAAACTTCGTCTAGCTTTTTGCCTACCATACTTTTTTCGTTCTACTGTTCTAGAGTCTCTTGTTAAAAACCCATTTTTCTTTAAAACATCTTTGGTGTTTGGATCAATTCTTGTTAGAGCTCTGCTAAGTCCATGTTTTATAGCACCTGCTTGACCAGATAAACCTCCACCTAATACTGTAATTCTAAGATCCACAGAGTCCAATTTTTTTGCAACTTCTAATGGTTGATTGATTATCATTCTTAGAGCTTTATCAGGAAAATAATCATTAATATTTTTTTTATTGATTGTAATATTTCCTGTTCCATTAGAAACCCAAACTCTTGCGATAGACTCTTTACGTCTTCCTGTGCTGTAGACTTGCTCAGACATTAATTACATTCTTCCTATTAATAGACTTAAAGTTTAAATTTTTTGGATTTTGCGACTCATGTGGATGTTTAGCATCCTTATAGAGTTTTAAATTATTTTTCATAAGGTCCCTAAACAAAGGAGAATTAGGTAGCATTCCTTTTATGGCTTTTTTGATTATATCATCAGATTTATTATTTTCTTTAAGTTTGTAAGGTGTTGTTTCTTTAATACCGCCAGGGTGACCAGTGTGTTTGTAATATTTTTTGTCAGTGTTTTTATTACCAGAAAATTTTACTTTATCTGTGTTAATAATAATCACACCATCTCCGACTGGCAAATTAGGAGAATATTGTGGTTTATTTTTACCTTTAAGAATTAAACTTACCCTTGATGCAAGCCTTCCAACAGAGATATCAGTGGCATCTAGCAAATGCCATACTTTTTGAATTTCAGATTTTTTTAAAGTAGTAGTCTTCACGATAGGGGGAATATAAGTAAAATCATTAAAAAATCAAGGATTATAGATTAAATTTTCTACTTAAATTGATAATAAACAGATTTTTTAAACATTATTTTCATTTTTTGGTCGGGGGTACTGGACTTGAAACAGTGACCTCACGCCCCCCAGACGCGCACTCTACCGGACTGAGCTAACCCCCGATTATCTGGACTTTTTCAATAGCCTTAATAAATCCCTCAAGTCCGAAAGGATATTATCATCTAGCGATTTCATTTTTAGCTTTGATTTTGATAAATAATCATTGACTCCATCAAGTGTTAATTTTTGAACATCAAGTAAGTATTTTATTTTTTTTAGAAGAAGTAAGTTCTCGTAATCATATAATCTATGTCCAGATTGAGTTCTGATAATTTTTAGTTTTTTTATTCTACTCTCCCAAAATCTGATTGTATGTTTCTGCTCTCCCACTAATTGAGATACATCATCAATATTGTAAAAATTTTTGTTCATAATACTAATTTATTTGATTTTTTAAAACTTATAACTTTTCTTGATTTTATTAAATGTTCCTCTTTAGTTTTTGGATTTCTGCCTATCCTTTCATTTTTTTTTTTTATTTTAAATGAACCAATATTACTTATCGATAAATCAGAAATAATCATTTCATTACTCCAAATTTCAAGAATTTTATCGATTTTTTCGTAAACTGAGGAGTGTGCTATACCAAATTCTAAAGATATTTGCTTAGCAATACTCTCTCTAGTAACTTTATTTTGAGACATTTTTCTTTATTTCATTTAATAAATCATAGTCAATACATTTTACACCAAACTCAATAGCATTCGCGAAAGCATACGAGTCAGCATTCCCGTGACTTTTAATTACAATACCATTTACTCCAATAAACATTCCGCCATTGTAGTTTCTAGGGTCAATTAAATTTTTAAAATCTTTGAAATTTTTTTTTAAGAGTAAAGATAGTAATTTTGAGTAAAATGAGGAAGTTAGACTTTTCTTTAGAGACTCAGTAATAAATTTAGATACTCCTTCAGCTGTTTTGAGCGCAATATTTCCAGAAAATCCATCTGTGACAATAACATGATTATTTGTTGAGGTAATCTCATCAGCTTCGATAAATCCTTGATAATTTATTCTTTTATCCCTCTTCATCAATTCATGTGTCTCTTGAATCAAATTATTACCTTTAAGTTCTTCTGATCCAATATTTAAAAGTGCAACTCTGGTATTAATTTGTGGAAAGAGAACTTTGTAATAAGTAGTACCCATGACAGCAAAATCTAAAAGATTTTCTGAGTTACACTCAGCATTTGCACCTAAATCCAAAAAACATACCGGATGTTTTTCTGAAGGAAAAAATGAGGCAATTGCAGGTCTTGTAATATTTTCAATGGTCCTGAGATATACAGTTGAGTAAGCCATCATTGCACCAGTGTTTCCTGCAGAAATAGTTATTTGATTTTTATTTTCTTTTAAATTTAAAATAGCATTTGACATAGAGCTATTTCGATTATCCTTTTTTAAAGCGTCGCTTGGTTTCATATCCGGAGAAATAAAATTTTCAGATTGTGTCCATTGAGAGTTATTAAATAGCTTTGAAAAAGACGATTTAAATTTCTCGTAAACATTTCTATCAGAATGTAAATTAAATTTAATAGAAGAATTTTTAGTTTGGGCTATTAATGCCCCTTCTAGAACTGAATTTGGGGCAAAGTCCCCTCCATGAAGGTCAAGGTTAATTATGTACTTACTCATAAATGTTTATTATTGCTTTAGGGAAACTTATACCTTATTTGTTTTTATTGTGAATATTTTAAAAATACATCTTATTTTAATGGCCTTATTAAGCTCAATAATTTTATTTTCTTGTTCTAAAGAGGTATATTTTTCTGGCATTTCAGAAAATAGTTTGAATGAAATTAGAGAAAATTATCAGAAAATTGATTATTCAAAAGAAGATGTGATAGAAATCATTGGACCTCCTTTAATAAAAGAAAACTCAGATAATTTGTGGATATATAGAATCGATAAAAAAACGGGAATTGTCGCTTTTAAACAAACGGTCTACAACAAGACCTTAAAATTTAAATTTGAGTATAATATTTTAAGGTCAGTTGAAGAAATAATCTTAAATTAGATAATATTTAAATGCACAACTATTGATAGCAAGAGGATTGATACTATATTTGTAATTTTTATCATTGGGTTAACAGCTGGACCAGCGGTATCTTTATAAGGATCACCAACAGTATCACCAGTGACAGAAGCCTTATGAGTTTCACTACCCTTTCCTCCTAGATTGCCATCTTCAATATATTTCTTTGCGTTATCCCAAGCACCACCACCAGCAGTCATTGATATAGCAACAAAGAAACCAGTAATTATAACTCCTATAAGAAGGGCACCTAATGCTTGAAAGGCAGTATTGACACTACCTGTAAGAGAATAAACTCCAAAGAAAATAATAACTGGCGAAAGTACGGGTAACAGAGAAGGGATAATCATCTCTTTGATCGCTGCTTTTGTAAGTATATCAACACACTTACCATAGTCGGGTTTTTCTTTTCCAGACATTATGCCTTTTTTTTCTTTGAACTGTTGTCTAACCTCTAAAACAACTGAGCCCGCAGCTCTTCCTACTGCAGTCATACTTAAAGCACTAAATAAAAAAGGTAATAATCCACCTAAAAGCAATCCTATTATCACATAAGGTTCTGATAAATCAAAAGATACATTAAAAGCATTGTTTCCAGTTTCTTGATTGAAGTATTTTAAGTCTTCAGTATAGGCAGCAAATAAAACTAATGCACCTAATCCAGCCGAACCAATAGCATACCCTTTGGTAACAGCTTTTGTAGTATTTCCAACTGCATCTAGGGCATCTGTTCTTTCTCTGACTCTCTTATTCAAACCTGACATTTCAGCTATCCCGCCTGCATTATCTGTAACGGGTCCGTATGCATCCAAAGCAACCACCATCCCGGCAAGAGCCAACATTGAAGTAACTGCGATTGCGATACCAAAAAGTCCAGCAGTTGAAAAGGTTAGACCTATTCCAGCACAAATAATCAGAACAGGTATTGCTGTTGACTCCATCCCCATTGCTAGTCCTTGAATAATATTAGTTGCATGACCAGTTTGAGATGCTTCAGCAACACTTTTCACAGGTCTATACTCAGTACTAGTGTAATATTCTGTAATAAAAACAAGTGCCAAAGTAATTACTAGTCCGTAAACCGCACAAAGAAATAAATCCATGCCGTTGTACCATTTATTTCCTAATTGGAAAAATTGATCAAATCCAATTGAATATTGAGTTATAAGTGCAAATAAAATTACAGAAATAAATAATGTCATGAAAAAGCCTTTGTACAGTGCTCCCATAATTGAGGATTTTGGAGTAGATATTGATACAAACTTTGAACCAATAATAGATGCTAATATACTAGAGCCTGCGATTAATAACGGATAAATAGTTAGTTCACTAACAGTTCCTTGAAAAATAATAGCTAGAACCATTGTTGCTACAATTGAAACAACATAAGTTTCGAATAAGTCTGCTGCCATACCTGCACAGTCTCCAACGTTGTCTCCTACGTTATCTGCTATCACAGCTGGATTTCTTGGGTCGTCCTCAGGTATATTTTTTTCTACTTTTCCAACAAGATCAGCCCCAACATCTGCTCCTTTTGTAAAAATTCCCCCACCCAATCTTGCAAATATGGAGATTAATGAAGATCCAAAACCGAGAGCTACTAACGGTTCAATAAGCTCTCTTCCTGTTCTTTCAAATCCAAAATATAGTATCATAAAATACCCTGCTATACCTGCTAAAGCCAAACCAACAACCAACAATCCTGTGACTGCCCCAGCGTTGAAAGCAACATAAAGACCTTTTTTTAAAGAGGAACTTGCAGCTTGAGCTGTTATAACATTTGCTCTTACTGAGACGTTCATGCCGATATAACCAGCAAGGCCTGATAAAACAGCACCAATAAGAAACCCTACAGGTACATCGTAGATGTGTTTAAACGGTATTAAAAAGAATGCTAAGAATATTGCAATACCAACAATTGAAATGGTTGTGTATTGACGGTTAAGGTAAGCTTTAGCTCCTTCTTGAATAGCACCAGAAATTGTTATCATTCTCTTAGTACCTTTAGGTAAACTTAAAATTTTATTAGTTGTGAATATTCCGAAAGCAATCGCTGCTATTGCAGCAAATATTACTATTTGCAAGAACTGTATTTGAGACATGGTAAGTTGTTAATCTATTTTAATTTTATTTTCAAGGTGCTTTTTTAGAGGCATCATCTAACAAATAATTGAAGTATTTTACCTCCTCTTGGGTAAGAAAATCCTTGGAAAGCTTGATATATTCGCTCATTAATATCTTTTTTTTCTTCTTATTTAAAAGATATTCAGAGCAAAAGGCATAAAGAAGGAAAAGAGTAATTTTATTAGTTTTTTCAATAATTTTAGAATCTGTTAGTCCTTTGATTTTTTCAAGATTAGAATTAAAACTATCATTTAATAAGTGTAATTTTTTTTTGTTAAAAGGCCTTTTTTTTATGTTTTGTTTTATAAATTCATCTAAATCAAAGTCAGTTGAATAATTTCTTTGAAATATAAACTGAAAGAAAAATAATCTCGTATTTTTATTTAAATTAAGCATTTAATCATTTTAACCATAGCATTAGCAGCTTCAGCTCCTTTATTTTTTGAGTTAGATCTTTTTATTGCTTGAGACTTGCTATAGGCATTTATTATGCCATTTGATATAAGGGTATTTTTATTTTGATTTACGATATCTAAAAGTGCTTTTCCAACAGAGTCAGATATAACTTCAAAATGATATGTTTCACCCTTAATAACACAACCTAGGGCAATAAATAAATTGTAATTATTTGTTTTAATTTTCCATTTTATCATTTGGGGAATCTCATAAACACCAGGAACAGTTAAAATTTCATATTTAAGTTTATTATGATCTAAAATCTCAATACAGGATTGTGTTAATGGATCAGTTATTTCTTGGTAATAATTAGCAACAATTATTTTAATTTTTAATTTTTTCATAGGCTCTCTATTTTATTTACGCTTAATCCATAAATACCGAGGTCTAAATCCTCACCTAGCGAATTAGATAATACAGAGATATTATTAATAGAGAAATTTTTAAGAATTTGGGCTCCTAGACCATAATATTTTACCTTTTCATCATTTGATAACTTTCCTAGATCACCCAATATAGGATTGTTGATTAATACTATAATTCCAGATCCATGAGATTTTATTTTTTCGATTGAAGCATGTAAGTCTTTTGTTTTAGGATTATTAAAATTCATAATTATATCATCAAAACCCTGTACAGGATGAACTCTTGTCATTACGCTTTCTTGTTTGGATAAATCTCCTAAGTGTAATGTTGCATGATGTAATCCATCAATAGTGTTTTCAAAAACATTAAATTCAAAGATATCAGAATAAATATTTTTAATCTGGTGTTGCTTTTCAGGAATTTTTTTTATGAGTAAATCATTTTTAATTCTATAAGCGATAAGGTCTTGAATTGTACCTATGTTTAAAGAATGTTTTTTTGCATAAGGTATCAGATCTGGAACCCTAGCCATAGTACCATTATCATTCATAATTTCACAAATTACTGCAGAGTCATTCAATCCAGCTAGTCTTGATATGTCTACAGCCGCCTCAGTATGCCCTGCTCTAGTTAAAACTCCACCATCCCAAGCAATTAGAGGAAATACGTGACCAGGGCTAACAATATCACCCAATTTATAATTTGGATTTATGGCAGCTTTCACTGTTTCTGCTCTATCAAATGCTGAAATGCCTGTGGTTATATTAGTGCTCGACTCTATTGAGACAGTAAAAGCTGTAGTCTTTTTTTTCCAATTATCAGGATTCATCAATGGAAGCTTTAATTCTTCTGCTCTAGTCTCAGAAATAGATAAACAAATTAAACCTCTTCCATAAGTCGCCATAAAATTAATGTGTTCTGGCTTACACAGAGATGCAGGTATAATTAAATCACCCTCATTCTCTCTATCCTCGCTATCAACTAAGATATACATCTTACCATTACGGGCATCGTTAATAATATTTTCAATATTTGTAAAATCTGACATTAATTTAATAACCTATGATTTTGAGGAGTGAGCGTATCTTGCTAGCATATCGACTTCAAGATTTAAAATTTCATTTTTTTTATATGTATGAATATCAGTATATTTGTATGTATGAGGTATGATCATACAATGACATTTATTTGACTTAACTTCATTTATTGTAAGTGAAATACCATTTAGAGAAATAGAACCTTTTTGTACAATAAATTTTTTAAGATTTTTTGGGAACTTAAAAGATAAAAACCAACTACTGCCAACTTTATATAATTCTTCAACTGAACAAGTGGTATCAATGTGACCAAAAACAAAATGACCAGAGATTTCATCACCAACTTTTAAAGATTTTTCTAAGTTTAATTTTTTTCCAACTTTCCAATATTTAGCATTAGTTTTATTCATAGTTTCATATGAAATATCAGCTTTAAAGGTATTTTTATTTTTTGATGTTACTGTTAAACAAATACCAGAACAACATATCGAAGAACCTAACTTATATCCTTTTAAAGAAGAATGAATTTCAACTACCAAAGATTTTTCCTCTCTGGATAGTTTTTTAATTTTACCTTGAGATTGAATTATTCCACTAAACATTAATTTACAAATTTATAAATTGTATCCTGTCCATATTGAAAAGAGGATTTTAATTTAAAATTATTTTTTAACGATTTCATTGATAAAAAGTATTTTTTGCTAGAATTTTTTATAATCATATTTGATTGGCAGACTATAATCTCATCAAACAAATTACAATTAAGAAAATATTTAAAAGTGCTAATTCCGCCTTCAATTAGAATAGATTGAACTTGTAAATTTCTAAATAAAGAAAAATTATTATTTAATAATTTTTTGTAATCAACTTTAAGTGACAAGTAATTTTTAATTTTATTTTTTTTATTTGAGAAAATGATTTTTTGTATGTTTTTTTCAACCCCCTGTAATCTACAAGTTAATTTTGGTTTATCATCCAACAATGTGTTCATGCCGACAGCTATAGCATCGTGTGATAATCTCATCCGATGCATAAAATATTGAGTTTGTTCGGAGGTAATATTATTCATTGTTGGGCTTTTACTAAAACCATTTTTGGAGATAGCAATTTTGAGAGTAATAAAAGGCCTATTTAATGTTTGGTGAGTGTAAAAATATTTATTAATTTTTTGAAATTTATCTAAAGATTTTGAAGAATGAATTACTTTGATATTTTGCTGCTTTAAAAATTTGATCCCCTTTCCTTTTATATTTGGGTTTGGATCTAATGAACTTATAAAAACTTTTTTTATTCCAGCATTGGCAATTGCTTTTGCGCAACAGCTATTATTTTTAAAACAAGGTTCTAAACTAATATACATAACGGTTTTATTATTTATTTTGATCTGAGGTAATTTATTTAAGGCGTTAATTTCTGCATGAGGTCTGCCATTTTTTGATGTTAAACCATAACTTAGGACAATTCCTTTTGGAGATTTAGAGTAGTCAACAATCAGACATGCTACTGAAGGGTTTTTCCCAGTTAATCCAATATTTTTTATTGATAAATTATTTACACTTTGTAAATAATTTTGATGAGTTGCACTTAACAAATCTTATTTTTTATCTATTTTTTCTAAGAATTGCTCAAAATCTTTAGTTTCTCTAAAATCTCTATAAACAGAAGCAAATCTCACATAGCCAACTTTATCCAATGAATATAATCCTTGCATAACCATTTCGCCAATTGTGTTAGTGCTGACTTCATTTTCACCCATACCTTCAAGGTCTCTGACTATCTTTGAAATTAATTTTTCTTTTGTATCAATATCTACTGGTCTTTTTCTTAATGCCAATTCAACAGATTTGGCAATTTTATCTCTATCAAACATGGATTTTTCACCATTTTTTTTGACTACTAAGAATTCTCTAAATTGTACTCTTTCAAATGTAGTGAACCTCTCTTTTCTCTCACATCCACAAAGACGTCTTCTTCTAATAACACCACCGTCTTCTGTAGGTCTAGAGTCTAAGACAGATGTTTCCTTCTCCTTACAAAAGGGACACTTCATATTTATTTATAGATTGGAAAATTAGAGCAGAGCTCGGTAACATCTTTGAGAATAGAGCTTTCGGTCATCGAGATATCTGCATTAGATGAAGATAGTGCATTTACGATTGTTGAGATTTTTTCACCAATAAATTTAAACTCTTCCTCTTTGAAGCCCCTTGTAGTAGCAGCTGGTGATCCTAATCTTATACCTGAAGTAATTGTTGGAGGGTTTGGATCATTAGCAACACCATTTTTATTACAAGTCATTCCAGCTCTCTCTAAACTCTCTTCTGCATCTTTACCCGTTACATTTTTTGATCTTAAATCTACTAAAACCATGTGAGAGTCTGTTCCACCGGTGACAATATCTATTCCGTTTGACATGAGAACTTCTCCAAGAATTGATGCATTCTTTTTTACTTGTTGAATGTATGTTTTAAACTCTGGTTGAAGAGCTTCACCAAAAGCAACGGCTTTAGCAGCAATCACATGCATAAGAGGTCCACCTTGCAAACCAGGAAAAACAGAACTATTAAATTTCTTTCCAAGGTCTAAATCATTTGAAAGTATCATACCCCCTCTTGGGCCTCTAATAGTCTTGTGAGTTGTAGATGTAACCACATGTGCGTGTGGCAATGGATCCGGGTATTCTTTGGCAGCAACTAAACCTGAATAGTGTGCCATATCAACTAGTAAATAAGCATCAATCTTATCTGCTATCTCTCTAAATTTTTCAAAATCGATATTTCTTGGATAAGCTGAACCACCAGCAATAATCAAGGTCGGTTTATGTTCAATAGCTAATCTTTCAACTTCGTCATAATCTATTAAAGAAGTTTCTGGATTTATGCCATACTGAATAGCGTTAAAATATTTTCCAGATTGATTTGGTCTCGAGCCATGTGTTAAGTGACCACCAGCATCTAAAGACATTCCTAAAATAGTGTCACCTGGTTTAATCAGTGCTAAAAATACAGCTTGATTAGCTTGTGCGCCTGAGTGAGGTTGAACATTAGCATAACTGCAACCATACAATTGTTTCAAACGGTCAATTGCTAAATTTTCAGCTATATCTACGAATTCACAACCACCATAGTATCTTTTAGCACTATAACCCTCAGCATATTTATTAGTCATAATGGAGCCTTGTGCTTCAAGCACAGCTTTAGAGACGATATTTTCAGAAGCGATTAATTCGATTTGGTTCTGTTGCCTTGAAAGTTCTTGTGAAATACTTTGATATAAATCTTTATCTGCATGTTCTAGATTACTAGAAAAAAAATTCTCACTAAGTGTCATAGTTGCGATATTCTCCTTAAATGTCTCCCTTTGTCAAATTCTGTTTTAAAATAGGCGTTGAGCATAGCAAAAATATTTTTTTTTACAAAAGGTCTTCCTTTTAAACATATAACGTTGCTATTGTTGTGTTTTCTGGTCATTTTTGCTGTTTGTGCATTATGACAAAGCGATGCCCTGATGTGCTTATGTCTATTAGCACTAATACTTACTCCTATTCCCGATCCACAGATCAAGATACCCATGCTGTATTTATTGATATTTTTACATAATTTTTTTGCAAATTTTGGATAATCTACAGATTTATCTGAATTAGTGCCTAAATCGAAGAAATTAAATTTTTTTTTGGCCAAATATTCCTCAATAATAAAGGATTTTAATCTAAAACCTGCATGATCAGAGGCTATATAAATAGTTTTATATTTTCCTGGTAATTTCATCTCTAGAAAAAGGTAAATTAATATTCAAATTAATCAATACTCTGTTAATTATTCTGCTCATAAAATCAAAAAAAACCAACTGATGATCTTTATTTTCTCTCAAATGTTTATAAATAAGCTCATAAGTTTTCAAATTAATTTTATCATGGAAATTGAAAATTTTTTTTAAAACACTCTCATTCAAATCAGGTTGATAACCTGAAGCTTTTAAAATTTCAAGCTCTAATAACAATAGCTCTGGAAGGTAATTTGATCTTTCATTCAATTTAGAAATCAATAACAAATAATAACTTACAACATTAGAATTTTGGTCAGCTAAAAATAATAATTTATTAATTAAAAAACAAAAATAATCAATTGTCTTTAACTCATATTTTGAAAACAAAAACCATTTAAATGTATTATTAGATGTTGAGGAAAGACAAACATTATTATTATCAAATTCTATATTATTAAGTGATCCCTTAACATATGTTGAATTTTTTTTTTTTGATTTTCCTCCAAAAACTACTAGAGATTTTTGTCCATACTCAGATGAGTAAACTGAAATACTTAAATGATTTTCTTTAAAATTTTCTACTTTCGTTATTATGGCCTGAGTTTTGTACAATAGATTATTTACTAAATTTATTTATGATCTTTATCATTTTTTTTGCAGCTAAGATTTCTGCTTTTTGTTTTGAAACTCCCTCAGCTTCTACTTCATTATCTTTAATTTTCAATGATACTAAAAATTTAGGTTTATGTTTTGTACCAGATACCTCGATCAATTTGTAAAGAGGAATTGTCTTATATCTCTTTTGACAATATTCTTGTATAAATGTTTTAGGATCTTTTTGAGGAAGTGTATCTAATTCATCTTGCCATAATTCCATTATTAATTTTTTTGAAAACATTAAGCCTTTTCTTGTATAAACAAATCCGATGAGGGACTCTAATGCATCAGCATATATAGAATTTTTATTTGAGTTGGGATCAAGTTGATGTTTAAAAATGTCACCTAAATTATTTTTTCTGAATATTTTCGCTAAGGTGTTTGTATTAACAAGATGAATAAACCTTCTTGAGATCTCATCTAAAGTATTGTGTGAAAAAGTGGTTATCAAATATTCTGAAATTACTAAACCTAAAACTCTATCTCCTAGAAATTCATATTTTTGAAAGGGTTTATTGGTATTTTTTTTTGATTTTTCAAAACTATCGTGTTCAATACTTTTGTTAAAACCCTCAAGTCTTTTAATTGTTTTGAAAATTTGTGTCTTATTCAAAATTTTTATTTGATAACGTTAAATAGCCTATCATACCTAATATGAAGGGGTAAATTCCAAAATTTTGATAGAGAAAAGTCTGTATCAACTGAAAACCAAATGAACCAAACTTTGCCAACTATATTAACTTTTGGCACAAATCCAACTCCACTTAAAATTCTACTATCTGAAGAGTTATCTCTGTTATCACCCATAAAAAAGAATTTATCATTTGGGATTTTGTACTCTGGAGTGTAATCAAGTGGTCCATCATTCGTGATATTTAATATCCTATATTTATTTTCAATTAACTGCTGAATTTCCTTACCGTATTGATCATCATAAAAGAATCCATCTTCTATCTGATCTAGCACTTCAAAATCAGTTGAAGTTTCGGTCTTTATATAGATTTTGCCATTTACAACTTTTATTGTTTCTCCCGGTAATCCAACTAATCTTTTCACATAATTGATATTTTCTTGCCCTGGAAGTTTAAAAACAATTATATCCCCTCTTTCAGGATTACTCTCAAATATTTTTCCTTTGAACGGAGGAAGTCCAAAAGGAAATGAGTATCTTGAGTACCCATAATCCCACTTGGAAACAAATAGAAAATCCCCAACCAATAAGTTGGGCTTCATTGATCCAGAAGGAATTTTAAATGGCTCGATAGCAAAAGTTCTAATTACTCCCGCAATGATTAAAGCCCAAAAAAGTGCTTTAAAATTATTTATTAATGATGATTTAACTTTGCTCAATAATTACCGACGCAATCGAATATAATTTTGTATCAGTTAGGCTAACATGAATAACATATTTCCCAAAAGTATCATTCAAATAGCTTTCAAGTTTATTTTTAAGTGAAATCACTGGTTTTCCTAATTTATTTCGACTAACCATGATATTATTTGGGTAACATGGAGATCTAAAACCCATACCTATGCTTTTAGAAAAAGCCTCTTTTATTGCAAAATTATTTGCAAGTAAATTTGTATTGATTGTTTTGAATTGATCATTTAAAAAATATTTGGATATGAAACTTTTTTTATATTTAGCATAGATATTATTTACTCTATCTATCTCAACTAAATCTATTCCATGACCAATTATCATTGTTTTATTAAATTTCTAAAAGTTTTTATGGTCTTGATTAGTGAGATAAATATAGCTTCAGATATTATAAAATGACCAACGTGAACAGTATCAACGTATTTTCTTTTTTTTATAAACTTAATATTTTTAAAATTCAAACCATGACCTACATTAACAATTAATTTCTTAGAGTATGCATATTCAATCATTTCATTAATTTGATTGATTGTGGATTTTCTAACAATTTTTTTATCTAAACTACCTGTGTGTAGTTCTACTGTATCAAAACCTAAATTTTTAGCTAAATTAATCATTTTTTTTGTTGGGTTTATAAAGGCACTTAATTGTATATTTTTTTTTCCAGATATTTTTAATAATTTTTTTAATTTTGCTTGTGATATTTTGTTTAAATTAAGACCACCCTCTGTTGTAATTTCATTTCTTTTTTCAGGAACAATACAAATAAATTTTGGATTGATCTTGCTAGCTATTTCTATCATCTCTTCCGTAAGCGCCATTTCAAGATTAATAGGAATTGCAGAATATTTTTTTAATTCAAAGAGATCTTTATCTTTTATGTGCCTTCTATCTTCTCTTAAATGAACAGTTAGTGTATCAATTTTTGCTTCTTGACAAACTTTCAATGCTCTAATTAAATTTGGATTATCCTGACCCCTAGCATTACGAAGAGTCGCTATATGATCTATATTAACACCTAGTTTCATTAATAATTAATTGATTGTCTTTTAACTTTATCAACTTGGCTTAAAGTTTTCATTTCGGCAAGAACAAATTTTAGTTTATCTGAACTTTCAATACTTATATCAATAATAAATGTGTAAACTTTTTTAGTTCTATTAGCGATACGAATATTTTCTATATTAATTTCATGCTTATCAAAGATTGATGTAATACTAAATAGAGCTCCAGGTTGGTTTTTAATAACTATCTCTATCCTTGAGTTAAATTCAGATTGACTTTCTCCTTCCCCCCATTCAGATTTATAAAAATTATCTTTATGATAATAACCTAAACTGTCACATATTGTATTGTGTACTACTAGACCTCGACCATATGACATTATTGAGATAATGCTATCACCCTTAATAGGAGAACAACAAGTTGCATAATTAACAGCAATACCATTTTCATATTTTAATACATCTACTCTTTCTTCCTCATCATTAGATTGAAAAATTTTTTTTACAATATTATCTTCCATTTCCTTAAATAATTTATCTAGTTCAGCTCTAGATAAAAAACCTCTTCCAACATTTTCAAAAAGTTTATTTTTAAATTTAAAATCAGTTTTGGTTAAAATTTTGTTAAAAGTATTTTCATCGGCAGGAATGTTTTTAGACTTTGCGATATAGTTTAGAATATCTTTACCTAATATTTCAAACTCTCTTCTTCTTTTTGACCTAAAAAAATACCTTATTTTTTCTTTTACTTTTTCTTTTTTTACAAATCTAATCCATAAGGGTGAAATTGTTGTGTTTTCATCAAGAATGATTTCAACTTGATCTCCATTATTTAGTTTTGTATTTAAAGGTGACTCTTGTCCATTAACTATTGCTCCAGCGCATCTATCACCAATATCTGTATGAATAGTATACGCATAGTCAACTGGGGTGGAGTCCAGTGGAAGTGTAAATAATTCTCCTTTAGGTGAGAAAACATAAATTTGTTCATCAAAAAATTGTTGTGAGGTTTTGTTAAGGATGAGATGTTGTTCATCTTTTTCCTCAACATAATTTACAGCATCTCTTAACCAAGCATAAACACCCTCGCTTTGACTATCTTTATTTAAATATTTATATCTCCAATGTGCAGCAATACCATTTTCCGCTATCATATGCATAGCT
>CACMUL010000008.1 GCA_902616855.1 uncultured Alphaproteobacteria bacterium
GGAAAACTAGCAAATAATCTTCTTGAAAATAATTTTCAAATATCAGTTTTAGATAAAAATCACGTATTAATGGAGGAGTTTAATTTAAAGGGTGCTAAGGCAGCTAAATCAATTAAAGATCTTGTGATGAATTCTGATATTTTAATAACTTGTCTTCCCTCTCCCAAGATATGTGCAGAAGTTTTAGAGTCCAAAGATGGTATTATTGATACTATACAAAAAGATCAAATTTGGATTGAGATGAGCACAACTGAGGATGAACAACTAAAAAAACATGCTTCATTAATTCAGCAAAAAAATGCAATAGCTTTAGAAGCTCCTGTAAGTGGGGGTTGTCATAGGGCAGCAACTGGTAACATTTCTATTTTTGTTGGAGGAAGTAGAGAGGGATTTGATAAAGCTATGCCAGTATTAAAATGTCTTGGTAGAAAAATTTTGTATACTGGAGACTTTGGAAGTGCATCTATTCTTAAAGTTATTACAAATTATTTAGCTACTGTTCACTTAGTTGCATTGGGAGAAGCTTGGACTATTGCGAGTAAATCAAATCTTGATTTGAACAAAACATTTAAAGGAATTTCAGCATCTTCAGGTAACTCATTTGTCCATGAAACTGAGAGTCAAGTAATATTGAATGGTTCATATAATATAAATTTTACAATGGACTTAGTTGAGAAAGATGTTGGTCTTTTTCAGGATCTCGCCTCAAAACTTGGGGTCGAATTGGAAATTTCACCTTTAGTTCTTAATATTATTAAAGATGCAAAAAAGACTTTTGGTGATCGTGCATGGTCCTCAATGGTCGTAAAAAGGCTTGAAAATAAATATAATACTGCATTTAGAGCTGAGGGATATCCTGAAGAATTGTTAGACTTAGAGGAAAAACAACTTGGTTATGAGATATGATTATTTTGAGTTTTTGTTAATATCTATCTATGAATTTCATAACTGATGTAATTCTACCATTAGCCTTAGCTTTTATTATGTTCACTTTAGGCTTGGGTTTGACGTTTTCAGATTTTGCTAGAGTAGTGAAGGCACCTAAAAATTTTATCATAGGTTTAATTAGTCAATTAATTTTTCTTCCAATGGTTGCTTTAATAATTGTTTTGGTTTGGCCACTTCAACCTGAATTAGCTATAGGTTTAATATTAATCGCTGCTGCTCCAGGTGGAGTAACTTCTAATATTCTTACATCTTTTGCTAAAGGGGATGTTGCTTTATCAATATCTTTAACCGCAGTAATGAGCCTTTTAAGTGTAATTTCTGTGCCTATTGTCTTGGGGATATCAATGGGATTGATTTCTGACAACTCTCTAGGCTCAATCTCACTTACAGGAATAGCTATAAGTATGTTTTTGATTGTGACATTACCTGTTTTAATTGGAATGACTTTCAGAGCTAGCTTGTCCTTTTTAACGATGAGAATTGAGAAGTTTGCTAGAATACTTTCAACTGCTTTATTTGTTTTAGTTTTGATTGGAGCTATTTTAGCTGAGAGAGAAAATTTAATTGATTATTTTGCTCAAACTGGGTTGGTAGTCCTTTCTCTCAATTTATTAATGATGATAATTGCTTTTTATTGGGCAAAGTTTTTTGGGACAGGAACCTCACAACAAAAAGCTATTTCAATAGAGTGTGGTCTTCAAAACGGAACTTTAGCTATTTTTGTAGGCACAAGTGTTTTTGGTGGCGGTCTATATATAATACCTGCTGCTACTTATAGCGTCGTAATGTACTTAACGTCTTTAATATTTATTTATTTTATAAGAAATCGCTAAATATAAATCTTATCTGCTAATCCAAAACAAAGAATAGCCCAACCTAGTGCAAGACCACCTGTTGATAGCCATCCCTCTCTTGAATATTGGTCAGTTCTTCCTAATTTATCTACCTCACCAGTGTAAAAAGCTGATATTGCTATTATGGTCATGATTATAAACATAAAATTAAAGAATGCCCATGTAGCCTCTGTACCTCTAAATAAAATATATAACTGCATTAAAACAGCACCTACAATTACTGCTCCAGCAAACCTTGCAAAAAATGCGGCTGTTACATCAATTCCATATTTGCTTATGAAGTTTTTGGTATTAAACAAACAGTTATAACCGTAAAAAGCATTCATTACTAAAATAATTAAAAAAATTACTAAATAAAATATTCCGTTAAAATTTCCTATCATATGAATCTCCCATATTCTATTTTATCAGATTTTTAACTTTAATGACTATGAATTATTATTTTTTTATGTCATGAATATTGAAATAAATTTATGATCGAACTAGATATATTTTCAGATACTGTTTGCCCGTGGTGCTATATTGGGAAAAAAAGATTAGAAAAAGCTATTAGTAATCATAAAGATACAAAATTCAAACAAACTTGGAGGCCCTTTCAATTAAATCCGGGAATGCCGCCTGATGGTATGGATAGGCAAGAATATTTGATTTCTAAATTTGGAAGTGCTGATGCAGCAAAGACAATTTATGATAATATCTATGATGAAGGACTTGTAGAAGGAATTAACTTTAACTTTGAATCTATTATGACAACACCTAATTCCTTTAATTCACATAGGCTTTTAGCTTTAGCATATAAAGAGGGTATACAAGAAAATGTTTTAGATAGTTTATTTGAGTCTTATTTCTTAAATGGTGAAGACATAGGTGACCCCAATGTATTGTTGAATATAGCTATAAAACATAAAATTGGTGCTGAAGATTTTAAAAGTTATTTGTCAGATCAAGAAAATATTGAGCCACTCGCTAATGAAGAAATTCAAGCTAGAAAGATGGGAATAAATAGTGTTCCTACATTTATAATAAATAAACAAATTGTTATTAATGGTGCTCAGACATCAGAAAATTTTGAAATTATTTTTCAGAAGCTTAAAAATAGCTTAAATTAAAAAATATTAGTAGTAATGCTTTTTTTCTATATATTTTGTAAATGCCTTTAAAACTTAAAGATTTATCTCCATATTTAAACTTTGCAAAAAAACTTATAAATGTGTCAGAGAGAATAATAAAAAAAACGCCCTCAAATCGTCTAAAAATAGATTTCAAATCAGATAAATCTCCGGTAACTAAAATTGACATGAAAATTGAAAAAGAATTGCGATCAATGATTATTAAAAAATATCCAAGTCACGATATATATGGAGAAGAATATAAAAATAAATTAAATAACTCTCCATACGTATGGGTAATCGATCCAATAGATGGAACTAAAAATTTTATAAATGGAAATGGTAATTTTGGTACATTAATTTCTTTGTGTATTGATAGATCGCCCGTAATTGGAATTATTAACTGTCCTGATATAAAAAAAACATGGATTGGAATTAAAGACAATGGCGCTTATTGCAATGGAAAAAAAATTAAGAAATCTCAAAATAATTTAAACTTATCTAAATTATATTTTAGTACCTCTGGAATGACAGCTTTCAAATCAAATAACAAGAATAAAAAATATAATGCTCTGATTAAAAAAACTAAATATGCAACCTTTGGTGGTGATTGTGTGCAATACGGACTTTTAGCTGAAAAAAGAATACCTCTAGTAGTAGAGTCTTTCTTAAAACCTTATGATTATATCCCTTTAGTTAATATTGTAGAAGAGAGCGGTGGTATAATTAGTGATTGGAATGGAAATCCTCTAAATTTTCAATCAAACGGTGATGTTGTTGCATCAATATCAAAAAAAGCACACCAACAATTTCTTAAAATTTAATATTTTCCGGAAATACAATTTAAAATTAATTTTTGAAATCTTTCTACTGTCATCTCTAGTGGATTAGCTCCAGTGCTTGGATCCTCTTGTGCTAATGGAGCCAATTTAATCTCATCTCCCTCATTAACACCCATATCTTTAAGTGTTTCAGGTATCTCCATTTCTTTTTTTAATTCAATAACCCAATCTACAATCCCATCAAAGCCATTTTTAATATCAAGAAAATTTGCCAATCTAATAAATTTTTCTTCAATAGTGCTACGGTTATAATTCAAAACAAATGGCATAACTGTACCATTTGTTGTTCCATGATGAGTCTTGTATAAGGAATTTACTGGGTGTGTAATCGAGTGAATGGCGCCTAGACCTTTTTGAAATGCAGCTGCACCCATCATCGAAGCTACTAACATATTTGATCTTGCATTAACGTTATTTCCATTATGATAAACTTCTTGAATATTTTCTTTGACTAGTCTTAACCCCTCTAAAGCTGTACCTTCTGCCATTGGATGATAAAAAGGAGATGAATATGCTTCAATACAGTGTGCCAAAGCATCCATTCCTGTTCCAGCGGTAATACTTTTTGGTAAATTTAATGTTAAAGAAGGGTCTAGTATCGCAATCTGAGGCAACATTTTTGGGTGAAAAATTATTTTCTTTTTATGATTTTCCTCATTTAAAAAGACTGCTGCTCTTCCCACTTCGGAACCTGTTCCTGCAGTCGTTGGTATGGCTATTATAGGTTTGATTACACTTGAGTCTGCTCTTGTCCACCAATCTCCAATATCTTCAAAATCCCAAAGCGGTCTTGATTGATGAGCTAAAAAAGCTATTCCTTTACCAGCGTCCATTCCAGATCCGCCACCTATAGCTATTACTCCGTCATGGCTACCCTCTAAAAAAACTTTTACACCATTAGTTACATTTGAACCAGTTGGGTTTCCTTGAACATCACTGTAAATTTGTGTACTTGATGAGAGGCCACTGTTGATTTCATCAATAATTGATGTTTGTAATAATCCAGGATCTGTAACAATTAAAGGGTTTTTAATATCTAAAGTATTACAAGCTTTTTGTATTTCTTTTGATCTATCAACTCCAAACCAAACATTTGTTGGATAATTCCAATTCATATTTTGCATTTATAACCCTATTTATCCTCTCTCAAAATAACGACGGTGCTCCCAGTCATTTACAGACTTATCATATTCACTCTGCTCCCATTTTGCAGCATGAATATAGTGGTCTAAAACATCTGAATGGAAAATCTTTGGTAATAATTTTGATTTCTTAGCAAGTTCAATTGCTTCATATAGTGTACCTGGAACATTTTTTGCCTTTCTATTTTGATATATATTTCCAGATAATGGATCTTCAAGTTCTAATTTATTCTCAATTCCATACAGACCTGCTTGAATCAATCCAGCAAAAGCAAGGTAGGGATTAATATCTGCCCCAGGAACTCTGCATTCAATTCTTATTGAACTTCCATGTCCTGCTAATCTAAATCCAGCAGTCCTATTATCAATTCCCCAGGCGGCAGAAGTAGGAGCAAAAGAGGACTCTTGAAATCTTTTATAAGAATTTACGTTTGGAGCTAAAAAAATTGATAGATCCCTCAAAAATAAAATTTGTCCAGCTACATAGCTTTTAAAAATTTTAGACATTCCATATTTGTCTTTGGTATCAGAGAAAATATTTTTTTTTGTTTTTTTATCGAATAAAGAATTATGAATATGGCAGGAGCTTCCACAGAAATCTTGTTTGTATTTTGCCATAAAACTAACAGCACGATTATGTTTAAAAGCAATCTCTTTTGCTGCATTTTTAATTAATATATGATTATCTGCCATACTAAGAGCATCAGTAAAAACTACATTAATTTCTTGTTGGCCAGGTGAGGCTTCCCCTTTAGTGCACTCAACATATATACCAGAGTCTAATAAACTATTTCTTAGCTCTTGATTAAAAGGCTCCTCTTTTGAAGTTTGAAATATCATATAATCTTCTATGTACCATGATGTTTCTTTTAAATTTTTATAATTACTAGAATGTATATCTTCATAAGTTTGTTTGAAAAGAAAGAATTCTAATTCTGAACCTAACATCGGCTCAAATCCCATTTTATTTGCTTTTATAATTGCCTCTCTTAAAACTTGTCTTGTGGAATGCGAAACAGGAGTCTTTCCATCATGTTGAAAAGCATCGCCGAGAACTAAAGCTGTTTTCTCTAACCATGGTAAAACTTTGATGGTTCTTTGGTCAGGCTTAACAGTCATATCTCCGTACCCAGTCTCCCAAGAGGACGATTTAAATCCAGGAACTGTATACATATCCATATCAACCGTATAAAGATAGTCACAAAAATGAGTTTCTTTGTGAACGTAGTCTAAAAAAGCCTTACCTGTTACTCTTTTTCCCACTAGTCGACCTTGCATATCGGATAGAGATACTAAAACAGTATCAATCTCTTTTGATTTTATTTTTTTTTCTAATTCTTTAAAAGTAATACTCATAATCGAAAACTAAAAAATGAAATATTTTAACATTTAATAACTATGTAGACCAACGCTCTAAACTACTTTGCGCATATGAAAACTCTGTGGTCTTGTAAATTGATCAAATGCTAATACTGAAAGTGAGCAACCTATACCAGTGTCTTTTACGCCAGTCCATGCAAGTGCCGGATCTAAGTAATCACATCTATTCATGAAGAAAGTTCCTGTTTGAACATTTTTTCCAAATTCTTTAGCAAACTCAAGATCTTTTGTCCAAATAGATGCAGTTAGTCCATAAGGGCTATCATTCATCAAATTTTTTGCTTCTTTATCATCATCTACGGGCATAATTCCAACAGTAGGACCAAAAGTTTCCTCCATCATGAATCTCATATCATGATTGACATCTACCATTACTTGAGGGCTAACATAACAATTATCTTCTCTGGATATTGTAAATTTACTCTCATCAATAAGACGTTTTGCTCCGCTACTCTCCGCTTCATTTATTTGGGCTCTAATAAAATTAGCTGCTGATTGTCTTACTACAGGGCCTAAATTTGTGTCAGGTTTTGAGGGATCGTTTAAATTATAATTTTCAGTAATGCTTTTGAAGCCATCTATAAATTCTTTATAAATTTTTTTATCTACATAAATTCTTTCGATACCACAACAAGATTGACCAGAATTAAATAGTGCACCGTCTGCAAGGTTTTCAATTGCGTATTTTAAATCAGCATCTGCTCTAACGTAGGCAGGGTCTTTACCTCCTAATTCTAGACCAGCATTAATAAACCGTGTTCCTATATATTTTTTTACCTCCTGACCTCCTCTTACAGAGCCAGTAAAAACAACGTGAGCTATTCTTGAGTCAGAGATTATTTTTTCACAGGCTTTATGATCAGTATGAATAAATTGGAAAACACCTTCAGGTATCCCCGTATTTTCAAAAGCTTGAAAAATTAGTTCTGCACATCTTGGTGTTTGTGATGAATGTTTTAAAATTAAACTATTACCTGAAATTATAGCAGGAACAATTGTGTTAGTTGCAGTAATAATCGGATAATTCCATGGGGCCATAACAAAAATCACCCCAAGAGGTGTTTTGTATATATAGTTGTCAAATTCTTCGTTTTGAGTGGCTGGAAGATTTTGTAATGAGTCTTTAGCAATATTTGCCATGTGTCTAGAGCGCTCTTCAAAGCCTCTTAATTCTCCTGCACATTGAGATATGGGCCTTCCAATTTGCCAACAAATTTCCTTTGATATTTCATCTTTGAGATCGATTAAGTTATCAATAAATTTATTTACAATATTAATTCGGTCATCAAGAGATGTGTTTTTCCAAATTTCAAAACTTGTTGATGCTTTATCTATGGCTGAATTAATTTTACTATCTGAGGCTAATTCTCTCTCTAGGTAGATAGAATTATCAATAGGCGTTATAGTTTTCTGCAAATTCATCAATCCTCCTAAATTATAAAAACTATTATAATGAATTAAAATATTAGATGAAGAAAATTTATTATTTTAAGATGTTCTTTTTGATGCGTATCTTGACATGAAGTTTTCAGCTAAATTCTTTAATATGCTTAATTGTTTGAGTCTTGAAACACCATCAACTATTCCATCAACTGATTTGCTGATAAAGTTTTTGGTAGCAATGTCTTTTTCTGACTTGTCGTTAAGCCAATAAATTAATGTGGCAAGATAAATCATTGAAAGCAAACCTCGCTTTGAGTAGTAACTAAAATCATTTGATTTATCACCTGATAAATTCCATATAAAGTCACTATTTTCATGAAGCATTTTAATGGACATTAATATGTTACCAGGTCTTAAAAGAAATTTTAGCATTTCAGGCAATGCTTTTTTTAGATGACTGTTATTTTCAAATTTCAACTCCATGATTGTTTTAATTTTATCTCTAGTTTTCAATCGTGAGTTGTTGAAGGAGTTGTAATTCTTCTCAACTTGAATGTTATTTTGAGCAATTATGAATTTTAAGACATCATATTCAAAAGAAGGAAATAATTTTGCTAGAACAGATGTTGAAATTCTTTGCTTTTTTGCACATTGTAAGAGAGTTTCTCTAGACCAACCAAATTTGGGTACTTCGTTAACAAATAAGTTAGCTAATTTTTCTTGCTTTGACTTCATATTTATATATAAATTACGCCTTTATGAGGTTACTAGATTGGCAATAGAAGTTCAAGTCAGAGATAATAATGTTGAGGCTGCTATACGCGTACTCAAAAAAAAGCTTTTAAGAGAGGGTATTTTCAAAGAATTGAAGTTAAGAAAAAATTATGAAAAACCATCAGAAAGAAAGCTTCGCGAAAAAGCCGAATCAATTAAAAGATTTAAAAAACTTATGCGTAAGAAGAAATTCGACTAGTTCTCAAGTCCTTTAATTATATCTTCACAAACTTTCTTAGCATCTCCAAATAGCATTAAGGTATTGTCTCTGAAAAATAATTCATTTTGAACACCTGCATATCCACTAGCCATGCCTCTTTTAACGAAAAATACTTGACCAGCATTTTCCACATCTAAAATAGGCATACCATAAATGGCACTCGTCTTATCAGTTTTTGCAGCTGGGTTAGTTACATCATTAGCACCAATCACAAATGCAACATCAGTCTCAGAGAAATCTCTGTTAATTTCATCAAGTTCTAGAACTTCATCATAAGGAACATTTGCTTCTGCAAGTAACACGTTCATGTGTCCCGGCATTCTTCCAGCTACAGGATGGATTGCATATCTTACTTCAGCACCTGCTGCTTTGAGTAAATCACCCATCTCTCTAAGTGCGTGTTGTGCTTGAGCAACAGCCATTCCGTAACCAGGAACAATGATTATTGTTTTGCTATTTTTCATCATAAAAGCAGCATCAGCAGCGTTACCTTGTTTTGCTTGACGATCATCTTTTACTCCGCCAGCACTAGCTGCTTGTTCACCACCAAATCCTCCAAGTAAAACGTTTAAGAAAGATCTATTCATTCCTTTACACATTATGTAACTCAAAATAGCTCCTGACGACCCAACAAGAGCGCCGGTAATAATCAATAAGTTATTGGATAGAGTGAAACCAATTCCAGCAGCGGCCCATCCAGAATATGAGTTTAACATTGAGACAATAACTGGCATATCTGCTCCTCCAATTGGAACAATTAAAAGTACACCGATAACAAATGAGGCAAAAACGATAAGCCAAAATAATTCTTGGTTTTGATCGATGCAAAACTTAACAATTAAAGCAATAATTCCTAAACCTAAAAGTAAATTAATAAAATGTTGACCTTTGAAAACTAAAGGATTTCCTGAGACAAAACCTTGGAGTTTTCCAAAAGCTATAATAGATCCTGTAAAAGTCACAGCACCTATTGCTGTTCCAATTGACATTTCTATTAAACTTCCAATCGGAATAGATCCGACAGTACCTATATTAAAGGCACTAGGATTGTAATATGCAGAAGCAGCAACAAACACAGCAGCTAATCCTACCAAGCTATGGAAAGCAGCAACTAATTGTGGTAATGCAGTCATTTGAATTTTAACTGCAATTGATGTTCCAATCAAACCACCTATTAAAAAAGCTATTCCAATTTCTTTATAGCTAAGTACACCAGGATTGGACAGTGTTGTGACTATGGCTATAGTCATTCCTAAAATTCCTAAAAAATTTCCTCTCCTTGCAGTTGAGGGATGTGATAACCCTCTAAGAGAAAGTATAAATAAAACCGATGATACTAAATATGCTGCAGTTGTTAAAGTTGACATTTTTTACCTATTGTTTCTTTTTAAACATGGAGAGCATTCGATTTGTTACAACGAACCCCCCAAATATGTTAACGGCAGCAAGAGTTACAGCAACTAAACCAAAATATTTAGAAATATTACTATCAACAGGACCTGCGGCCAATAAAGCTCCAACAATAATTACGGACGAAATAGCATTTGTGACACCCATTAAAGGACTGTGTAAAGCTGGGGTAACCGACCAAACTACATAATAACCTACAAAACAAGCCAATACCAAAACAGTTATACCAAAAATAATAAAGTCACTATGGCCTCCAGATGTTTCGGCCACACTAGATGCTAACTGGCTTGCTTCATTAGCAATTTGTTGTGCTTTGTATGATAAGCTTTCTAATTGATTTGAAATTTCTGACATAGTAACTCCTTTTTATTTTATTAAAATCTTTCCAGCTGAGCAAATCATTGTAGCTTTAATAATTTCATCACTTTTATTAATTATAGATTTTTTCTTATCTTCAAAGTTCATTAATTTTAAAAAGTTAGAAATATTTTTTGAAAAAAGGCTTGAGGCATTATTTGCTACTCTGCCAGGAACGTTGGCATGACCTACAATCTTAAGACCATTTTTTGAAACGACTTTTCCAACTTGGCTAAATTCGCAGTTCCCTCCTGACTCTACAGCTAGATCAACAATAACTGAACCATTTTGCATGTTCTCCAACATTTCTTTTTTTAAAATTAAAGGTGCTTTTCTTCCTGGTATTTGAGCAGTACATATTACAATATCCATTGTCTTTAAAGTTTCTGCCAATAAAGCTTCTTGTTTTTTTTGGTACTCTGCACTCATTTCTTTTGCATAACCACCCTTCGTTTCAGCATTCTTAGACTCCTCATCCTCGACCATAACAAATTTACCACCAAGACTCTCTACTTGCTCTTTTGAGGCTATTCTTACGTCTGTAGCAAAAACAATAGCACCTAATCTTTTAGCAGTTGCTATAGCTTGTAAACCTGCAACACCTGCACCTATGACTAAAACATTTGCCGGAGTAACTTTACCAGCAGCAGTCATAAATAATGGTAATACTCTGTTAAATTCTTGAGCAGCATCTATAACCGCATGATATCCTGCTAAATTTGCTTGAGAGGACAAAATATCCATATCTTGAGCTCGAGTAATTCTTGGGACTAGTTCTAAAGCAAACGCTGATATTTTTTTAGAATTTAAAATTTTAATACTGTCTTGGTTGTTCTGTATACTGATTTGAGAAATAACCATAGAATTATTTTTTATTAATTTAGATTCATCTGGAGTTGGGCAATTTATTTTTAAAATAATATCAGAATTCTTAAAAACTTCTTTTGAAGTGGATAGAGTCGCTCCAGACTCTTTATACGATTTATCATTAAAACCTGAAAGTGAACCTGCCCCCTTTTCAATAAATACTTGGTGACCAGCTTTTACATAGTTTTTTACATCATCAGGAGAAATAGAAACTCTATTCTCAAACTTTTTTTTTTCTTTAACTGCGCCTATTATCATTAACTTGTTCCTTTTAGAAGGTATGTTGTATATCAGATAAATCTAATTTGTTAAGTCTAAGATTTATAAAATTTATTAAACATTTGTTGAAAGTCTTCATAAACCGGCAAATTTAAATGCTTTTTTTTGATTGGACTCCACACTTTTAACTGAAAAATCTTTAATTAAGTCATGAAAAAGCTTGTACCAATTTATTTCAGCTTTTAAATGAATAAAGATTGACCCCAAACCAACTGCTGCTCGATCCATAAATACAAACTCTCTTGGAGGTTTAACGCCTCCA
The DNA here is from genome assembly GCA_902616855.1 of uncultured Alphaproteobacteria bacterium. Taxonomy (GTDB): domain Bacteria; phylum Pseudomonadota; class Alphaproteobacteria; order HIMB59; family HIMB59; genus HIMB59. Next base: position 11,828 of record CACMUL010000008.1, read on the forward strand.
TATTTTTTGAGCTCTTTATGGACTTCACTAGCTATTTTAGCTCCATAAATACCACTATCTGAGTCTTGTATTTTTCGAACCTCATTCTTTAAAATTGGATCATACAAAAATAATGCCCATTTATTTAAAACATTCATTAATTTATCATCAATGTCTTTAAACCCCCATACTTGATAGGCGGTTTTTATCTTCTCATTGTCTTTTTCTTTAAGGGCAAAATAAAGGTCTATTACGCCTTTAACAAACTTAGGTGGAAATATCCTTACACAGCCATAATCAAATAAATTTATATTGTTTTTATTATCTACTGAGTAATTACCTAAATGTGGATCTCCGTGAATTATACCGTATTTATAAAAGGGTAAATACCATGCCATAAATAATTTTTTTGCTAATTCATTTCTAGTTTTTTGTGGTGCGTTTTTGTATTCAATTAATTTTTTGCCATTAAGAAATTCCATAACTAAAAGTCTGTTTGTAGATATTTTTTCGTAAACATTTGGAATTTTGATATAAGAATTATTTTTATGAATAAATTTAAAAATTTTTAAATGTTTATTTTCTAAACTATAATTTAATTCTTCTTTTAGTCTTGCTTCTATTTCTTTATAGATCTCTCTAATTTGAATTGATTTATTATAACTAGAGTAAATCTTAAATATAATTTTTAATTGATTTAAGTCAGCTTCTACTGCTGAGGACATATCAGGATACTGGAGCTTACACGCTACATAATCATTGGTTTTCAATTTGGCCTTGTGAACCTGACCTAAAGAGGCAGCAAAACTTGCTTCTTGATTAAATTCTTTGAAGTTATTTTGCCAATTTTCACCTAATTCAGCTTTCATTCTTCTTTTTACAAACACCCATGACATTGGAGGTGCATTTGACTGTAATTCAGCTAATTTTCTCGCATACTCTTCAGGCAGTAAATCAGGAATAGTAGCGCTTAACTGTGCTACCTTCATCAAAGGTCCTTTTAAATTACCTAAAATCTCTGTAATTTGAGCCGCATACTTTTGATCACTTAAATCAAAATTTAAATATTTTTTACCTGCAAATTTAGTAGCTAAAGAAGTCATGGAAGTTGTGACTTTTGAGTACCTTTTTACTCTTGATACTAAATTATTTTCTTCTTTCATTTTAAACTAAATACTTTTTTCAAACTCATCAATTAAACCTGAAATCATTGAGAGGCCTTTTTCCCAACTATTTTTTTGTTTTAAATCCACATTAAATGGTTTTAAAACTTCACTATAGTGTTTCGAGCCACCACTTTTTAAAAGACTTATGTAACTTTCCTTAAAATTTGGAAGGCCCTCATCATAAAGTTGAATCAAAATATTTACTAAACAATCTCCAAAAGCATAAGCATATACATAAAAGGGAGTATGAATAAAATGAGGTATGTATGTCCAAAAATATCTGTATCCATCTGTTAATTCAATATTAGGGCCAAGACTTTCTGATTGTGTTTTCATCCAAAAATCACAAAGTTGATCAGATGATAATTCTCCTTTTTTTCTCTCATTGTGAACTAACTTTTCAAATTCAAAAAATGATATTTGCCTGACAACAGTGTTAATCATATCTTCTATTTTTGATGCTAAAAGATATTTTCTGGCACTCTTATCACTATCTTCAAGTAATGTTCGAAAAGTCATCATCTCTCCAAAGACACTTGCGGTCTCTGCTAGAGTAAGTGGGGTGCTGGATAAGAGCAAACCTTGTTTAGCAGACAAATATTGATGACATCCATGTCCGAGTTCATGAGCTAATGTCATTACATCTCTGGTTTTACCATGGAAGTTTGTCAAAATGTAAGGGTGTATTGATGGTATGGTAGAAGCTGCAAATGCTCCTGGAGATTTACCTGATTTTAATTCTGCATCAATCCAACTGTTATTAAAAAATAATAATACAATATCTTTAAAACTTTTATCAAAGTTAGCATATGAACGGATTACAATATCTTTTGCCTCAGACCAATTTATCTTTTTATTTGGTGAGTTAGGATAAGGCGCATTTCTATCCCAATAATTTAATTTTTCTTGGTTAAATAGTTTGGCCTTAATTTTATAGTAACGATGTGAGATGTTCTTGTAGTTGGAAGTAACACTCTCAGTAAGTGCGTCGACAACTTCATTTTCAACATTATTCGCTAAATTTCTTGAATCTGTTGGAGAGTTGTATTTTCTCCACTTATCATTAATAATTTTATCTTTTGCTAAAGTATTAGTTATAAAAGTAAAAGTTTTTACATTTGATTTGAAAACATCCTCTATACTTTCAGCAGCTTTTTCTCTGATCATTGCGTTATGATCAGATAATAAATTTAATGCTTCTGAGCTATTTACCTCTTTATCATCAATTTTAAATTTTAAATCGTTAATTTGCTCTTGAAAGAATCTAATCCATGAGTTTGAGGTTAAATCTTTATCTAAAAAAATCATTTCACTCTTTTCATCGAGTTGATGTTCTTTGAATCTTCGAATATTTATTAACCAATTTTTATATTTACCAGCATTTGATAAAAATTTTTCAAATTCTAAGTCAGTTGTAATATTAATTTCATTTTTAAAAAAAATTAAATTAGAATTTAAATCAGTAAGCTTTTCATAAATCCCCTGATAAAATTGAACAATTTCATTATTGTTCATATTTGTTTCGTAAATTAAAGAGGCGTAACTTGCTAACTTACCTCCCAATTCATTTATATCCTCAAACTCTTTTATAATGCTTTCAATATTTTGAATTTGTTGAATTAATTTTCCTTTGTATTTTTTATTAAAAGATTTGGAGAGATTTTTATATTTTTCGAGATCAAGATCAATTCCTTCATCTTTTATAGAAGAGTAAAAATCTCCTAAATTCCAGTTCGGCAATTTCTCGGTCATCTAAACTATTTTTTTTTAAATTGTTCTATTTGTTCTTTTGTTGCCTCTGATTGATATTTACTTTTCCACTCAGAGTAAGCCATTCCATAGATAATCTTTCTTGATTCCTCATAGTCTAGATCATAGTTTTCCTCTTTTGCATATTTTACATACCATTTTGATAAACAATTTCTGCAAAATCCACTAAGATTCATCAGGTCAATATTTTGTACATCAGATCTATCTCTTAAATGATTAATTAAATGATCAAGTACGTTAGCTTTAATTTTGTACTCTTGTTCTTTTGATATTTTACTCATGGTAATTTACTAATATCATGTTATTTATTAATTTCTAAACAAATCAAATGAAACTTAGAAACCGCAAAGCCAAAATTGTTGCAACTTTAGGACCAGCCTGTGAAAATGAAAAAGCTATTGAGAAATTATTTTTATCTGGTGCTGACGTTTTTCGTCTAAATTTTAGTCATGGTGACCATGAGGATCACAAAAAAAAAGTTAAAATTATTAGAAATTTAGAAAAAAAACATGATCGTTATATTTGTATTTTAGGTGACTTACAGGGTCCCAAATTCAGAGTTGGTAGATTTCTAAATGTCAAAGAACAACTAAAAAAAAACCAAATATTTACTTTTGATCAAAATAAAAAAGACGGTGACAGTTCTCGAGTCTACTTGCCTCACAAAGAAATTTTCAAATCTATAGCAATCGGACAAAGACTGTTAGTGAATGATGGTAAGGTAAGGTTAAAAGTAAAATCAAAATCTGCTTCTGTAATTAGATGTGTTGTTACGGATGGTGGAGAAATTTCTAATAACAAAGGATTGAATATTCCAGATACAAAACTTGATTTAAAAATAATTACTCCAAAAGATAAAAAGGATTTAGAGCTAGCTATTAAACTTGATGTTGATTGGATAGCTCTTTCATTTATTCAAACTACAAAAGATTTATTAACAGCAAAAAAACTTATTCCTGCAAAATTTAAAGTAATGGTTAAAGTAGAAAAACCCTCTGCTATGAAAGAAATTGAGTCGATAACCGAAAACTCTGATGGAATTATGGTTGCTAGAGGAGATCTGGGTGTTGAAACCAACCCAGAAGATGTGCCAATTCATCAAAGAACAATGGTCGCTGCATGTAGAAAATTTGGAAAGCCATGTATTGTTGCAACCCAAATGCTTGAGAGTATGATTGACTCACCTACTCCGACAAGGGCTGAGGCCTCTGATGTCGCTACAGCAGTATTTCAAGGAGTAGACGCTGTAATGTTATCTGCAGAGTCAGCTGCTGGTAATTATCCCAAAGAGTCTGTAGAAATGATGAATAAAATTATTAAACGCGTTGAAAGTGATCCTAAATATTTAGCTAATATTCAAAATTATAATTTGAATATGGTAAAAACATCAACAGAGGCTATAGCTACTGCGGCACTTGAAGTAGCCACCATTGCTGAATGTAATTGTATTGCAACGTTTTCTCAATCAGGAAGATCTGTTTTAAGAGTCGCAAGGATGAGGCCTGATGTGACCTTAATTGGATTAACAACTAATAAAAAAGTTGCTCGTCAAAATGCTTTAACTTGGGGTACTTTTATGGATGTTGTTGATGAAATTTCATCATCAACTGAGATGGTTGACCGTGCCTGTAAAATAGCAAAGGTAAGAAAAATTCTAAAACATGGTGAAAAAATAATAATCACAGCTGGAGTACCTTTTGGAAAAGTTGGAAATACAAATATTCTTCGAATAGCTAAAATTATTTCAAATAGTAAATTAACTTAATTTAGAACAAGCAGTTTTAATTCTTTGGCAGGCATCCTCTAATATTGAGTCAGAGGTTGCATAAGATATTCTAAAGAAACCCTCTAGCCCAAATGCAGAACCTTGTACACCTGCAACACCCACCTCTTCAAGAAGATAATCCATAAAGTCACCATCAGTTAAAAGTTTTTTACCAGACTCAGTTGTCTTACCTAAAACACCTTTACATGAAGCAAAAACGTAAAAAGCACCCTCTGGAGTTCTGCATGACAATCCAGGTGTATCATTTAAATGTTTTACAACTAAATTACGCCTTCTAAGAAAAGATTCATTGTTTGATATGATAAAACTTTGATCTCCATTTAATGCCTCAACAGAAGCCGCCATTGATATTGATGCTGTTGAAGATACGTTTTGTGATTGAACTTTGTTCATTGCATTGATGAGACTGACTGGACCTGCTGCGTAGCCTACTCTCCAGCCTGTCATACAATAAGACTTGGATAATCCATTCATCGTTAACGTTCTCTCTTTTAAAAATGGACAAACTTCAGCTATTGTTTTGAAATCATTGGTGTCGTAAACAATCTTTTCATAAATATCATCTGATAAAATATAAATATTTTCATAACTTTTAAGAACATCTCCTATAGCAACCAATTCCTCTTTGGTATACATAGATCCAGTCGGATTACTTGGGCTATTTAGCATGAGCCATTTTGTTTTTGAAGATATATTTTTCTCCAAATCCTCAGGTTTAATTTTAAAACCATTTTGCTCACCACACTCAACTATGATCGGTTTTCCATCATTTAAAATTACAATATCGGGGTAACTCACCCAATATGGGGCAGGGATTATAACTTCATCACCTTGATTAATTGTTGCTGAGAAAGCATTATAAATTATATGCTTTCCACCAACTCCAACTGTAATATTACCAAGTTCATAATTTAAGTTATTATCTCTTTGAAATTTTTTTTGAATTGCGACTTGCAGGTCTGGTGTTCCTTTACCTGGTACATACTTTGTAAAACCCTTATTTATGGCCTCAATAGCTGCGCTTTTAATGTGATCAGGTGTATCAAAATCTGGTTCTCCAGCTGCTAAAACAATCACATCCTTACCAGCTCTTTTCAGTTCCTGGGCCTTCATATTGGTAGCTATTGTTAATGATGGTTTTATGTTATTTACTCTATTTGAAATCATTTTTTTTATTTAGTTATCTATAAACTTATTTATAAATTTCTACAAGTATGCCATTTAAAATAGTAAGTGAAAATAAACCTAAAGGAGATCAGCCTCAAGCAATTAAAAAATTAATTGATGGTTTAGAAAAAAGGAAACAAAGCCAAGTATTATTGGGTGTAACCGGCTCTGGAAAAACATTTACAATTGCAAATGTTATTGAAAAATATAACAGACCAACATTGATTATGGCTCCAAATAAGACCTTGGCTGCTCAATTATATGAGGAGTTAAAAGTATTGTTTCCTAAAAATGCAGTTGAGTATTTTGTGAGTTATTATGATTATTATCAACCAGAAGCTTATGTACCTCGATCAGATACATTCATAGAAAAAGAATCCTCTATAAATGAGCAAATAGATCGTTTTAGACACTCAGCAACTAGATCATTAGTAGAAAGAGAAGATGTAATTATTGTAGCAAGTGTTTCATGTATATACGGCATCGGGTCCGTTGACTCTTACTCTAAAATGACTTTAGAAATAAAAAAAGGACAGAACATTAATTTAATGGAGTTCCTGAGAGAATTAGTAGAGTTACAGTATAAAAGAAATAATATTGATTTTAGAAGAGGTATGTTTCGAGTAACTGGAGATCGGGTTGATATTTTTCCTGCGCATTTAGAGGATATAGCTTGGAGGGTAAGTTTTTTTGGAGACGTGGTGGAAGATATTAAAGAGTTTGATCCTCTCACAGGTGAATTCATTCAAAGCTTCGAAGAAGTAAAAATCTTTGCAAATAGTCATTACATTACTCCAAAACCACGATTAGAGAACGCTATTAAAGAAATTAAGAAAGATTTAAAAATAAGACTAGAAGAGTTTGATAAGGAAAAAAAGTTGCTTGAATTTCAAAGATTAAAAGAGAGAACTAATTTTGATTTGGAAATGATACAGGCAACGGGAACATGTTCAGGAATTGAGAATTATTCGAGATATTTAAGTGGAAGACAACCTGGTGAACCACCACCAACTCTATACGAGTTTATTCCAGAAAACTCGCTTCTTATAATTGATGAGTCTCATGTATCCGTGCCTCAAATAAATGGAATGTATAAAGGTGACCGATCTAGAAAAAAAACTTTATCAGATTATGGATTTAGACTTCCATCTGCATTGGATAATCGACCTTTAACTTTTGAAGAATGGAATATGATGCGTCCCCCTACTATTTTTTTATCTGCAACTCCTGGACAATGGGAATTGAATGAAGTTGAAAATGAGTATGTTGAACAAATCATACGACCCACAGGTCTAATTGACCCTGAGTGTGTGATCAAAACAACTGTCAATCAAGTGGAGGATTTGATGGGTGAAATTAAAATAACACTCAATAATAAAAATAGAGTATTGATTACAACTCTTACAAAAAAAAATGCCGAGGACTTAACCAATTACTTAAAAGAACATAATTTAAAGGCTGAATATATGCATTCTGATGTTGAGACTATTGATAGAATAAAGCTTATTCGCTCTTTAAGAATTGGGGAGATTGATATTTTAATTGGTATTAATTTACTCAGAGAAGGACTAGATATTCCAGAGTGTGGTTTAGTCGCCATTCTTGACGCTGACAAAGAGGGTTATTTAAGGTCAAAAACTAGTTTGGTCCAAACTATAGGTCGTGCAGCCAGAAATATAGATGGAAAGGTGATTTTATATGCAGATGTATTAACTAAAAGTATTAAAGCAGCTCTTGAGGAAACAAAATACAGAAAAAATAAACAAATTGAATTTAATAAGAAAAATAACATTACCCCTCAATCAGTGAAAAGAAATATTGGTGAAATTATCGAGAGCATCTATGAAAAAGATAGCTATACTGTGGGTACATCTGAAATTGATAAATTGAGTCCTAATAAATTTGAAAAACATGTTCAAAAATTAGAGAAAAAAATGTTATCTGCAGCTGAAAATTTAGATTTTGAAAAAGCTGCAATATTCAGAGATGAGATAAGGAAACTTAAAAAAGATCAAATGGGTGTGAATTGATTGAGAGTTTATTAGGAGTATTAATAAGTCTTGCTCTATTAATATGGTCATGTGATTTTGCAATAAAAAATTCAATATTAGTCTCACACGTTTATAAAATTAGGCCAATCCTTGTTGGAATATTTATTATAGCTATTGGTACTTCCCTCCCTGAGTTTGCAGCGACATTTCAAGCGTTAAAGCTAAATTCTGTGGGAATAGTAGCAGGTAATCTTGTTGGAAGTAATATTGCAAATATTTTATTGGTAGGGGGTATCATGTTATATCCCATTACTAGGTTAGTAACTGATAAAAGGGATAAAAGTACTTTTTTATTTTTTTTAATTTTTTCAATCGTTTTTTTTATTTTCATAATATTTAATTTTAATATTGGCTACACGTACGGCGTTTTACTTTTTGGATTACTTTGTTTTTTCATTTATTTTGAATTAAAAAAACCAATTGATGAAACTAACACAATATCCGAGATAAAACATTCTTCATCTTTTTTTATTATTTTAAAAATAATATTAGCATTTATAGCTTTATTTTTTAGTTCTAAGTATTTTATTCTTTATGCTAAAGAATTGACTAGCATATTTGGTGTTGCAGAAACTACGATTGGAATAACAATTGTTGCTTTTGGTACTTCTTTACCTGAGGTAATTGCAACAATTTTGTCAATTGTGAAAAAACAAAATAATTTGGCAATTGGAAATATTCTCGGATCAAATATAGCCAACATATTTGGGATAACGATTATTGCTGTGCTAATCAATGGAAGTATAAATTTTTATGAATTACTTAGTCAAATTGATAAATGGCTATTTTTAGTGACTTCTTTATTATTTTTTATAATTATTTCTTTAAAATTAGCTGGAAAATTAATTTCTCTTAGCTTTATATTAGCCTATATGATCTATTTTGTGTTCCTATATTTGTAGAATGAATAAATGAAAAAATTAAAAGTCCTAATACCCATAGCAATACTTTTAATTTTAGTGATTTTATTTGGACTTAGTTTTCTAAGATTGCCTATAAATATTTTATCTCAAGAAATGGTCGAAAGAGAAACTAAAGGTTTTGTTACATTGAACAGTTTATCAAATCAAACTTTAAAAATTATGCCTAAACCAATTCTCTCTATAGATAATTCAAATTTCAAAATTAATCATTATTTAATCCAAACTGATTTGGCTGCTTCTGATATTGAAATTTCTAGATCTATTTTTAACGCAGATGATATTTCAATTACACTCAACCAAGCAAGAATAGAAAATATAAATTCAAATTTTGTTAATAATGCGATTTTACTAGAGGGTGATATCGATAATTTAAAATTAAAGATCTCTAATGAGGGCAATAATACAAGAATAATTTCAAATAAATTTAAATATAAAGGCTCTGATTTATATTTTGATATTTATACAAATAACTCAGAAATAAATAAAATTGATTTTTCCATAGAAAATCTGGAATTAGATGAACTAGTATTACTTTTAGGTGAAAATTACCAAGAGGTTTTAAAAAAAATCAATTTTCAAAGTCTTGACATAAAAGGTGAATATGTAAAAGAAAATTTAAATATTGAAGACCTAGTTATTACCTTAGCTGACAAATCACAAATTAATATTGAGGGTAATATCAATTTAAGCAATTTCATTAGTTCTGATTTATCAATTAGAGGTCAAAATATCTCTACAGATAATTTATTTCAAATGATTAGTAATATAAATATTTTCAATGAAATTATAGACATCCCTCAAGGAATAATTGAAACTTTTGATTTAAAATACAATTCAAATAATTTAACTATAAATAAAATCTTGTATGTCTCTGATCAAGGAACAAACTTAGATTTAAACGGAACTATTGAAAATCTAGATTTTTATAATGCTAACTTTAATGCTAGTCTTAACTCTAATTCCAAAGATGACTTATCAGTATTATTAGAATTTTTACCTTATTCGGAATTAGTAAAGCAATTTGAATTTGATGAAATTGAATTATCCAGTAATCTCGCAAATAATATTTTTACAATTGATCAAATAAATATAACTAATAAGGATGAAAATATTATTCAAATTAGCGGCACTTATGGGCTTGATGATATCAATAGTCTACAATTAGATATTCAATTAAACCGGTTTAGACAATTTGAGTTAATTCCATCTGAATCATTAATTAGATTATTAAAAACATTAAATACGGAACATATCAACGCAAGAGGCCTTATAAATAGCTCAAATTTAGCTATTGAAGATCTGCAATTTATTAATTTGGAAGGTTCGAATTTATTGATTGACGGCAATTTAGATCTTAATAATTTTAATAATGCCTCTTTGAATATTGGAATTGAAAATTTAAACAAAGAAGAACTATTAAATATCATCTCTGAATTAACTGAAGAAGATTTTACAAATATTGTGGATCTTGTTGACTTTGATTATTTAGAGTCAAACTTATACGTTGATCTAGTCAATGAACTATTTTTGATAGAAAATTTAGATTTAATAAATAAAGATAAAATTTCAAATATTTCTGGATCAATTAAAAATCAGATGTTTACTGGTACAGTCAAATTAAATGATTTAAATTTATCTAATTTTGATCGTTTATTTTTAAATACATCACGTATTAAAGGAAAAATTAATCTATCTTTAGATGTTTCTGAACCTGTTAATCTTAAAAATATTAAAAATATATCTGGAAACATAGATGGTGATATTAATGTTAAGATTACTGAAGAGGAATTTGCACTAGTTTTATTTATTCAATCTCTATCTGAAGACATTGAGGATTTTGAACAAATTAATGGATTATTAAACACATTAGCAAAATCTTTCATTAATCAAAGAAGTTCTATTTCTGGACAAATTTCAAATAATAATTTGAATGAATTGAAAATTAAAAACTTAATTTTAACATCATCAGACGGAGAGACTTTAGAGGCAGAATTAGAATTAGCTTTGAATAATTTTAAAATTACAATTTTTGATATTATTGACAAAGAGGATTTTGTTATTAATTATCAAAATGGAAATTATTCCTATGAAAGAGTCATACCTGATGGGACTGTAAAAAAACCTATAGAAGATTTAATTCAAAAAAATATAAATAAGCTTTTTGAAAATTTATTTCAGTGATCTTAAAACAAAATCAATAATATCTTTTTCAATCTTACTTTTATTTAATCTGTTGATTTCTTGGATACCAGTAGGAGATGTAATATTTATTTCTGTTAAATAACCATCTATCACATCAATACCAACAAAAAATAATTTTTTTTTCACCAAAAATGATTTTATTTTTTTACAAATGTACTTATCTTTGTCAGTGATATTAGTTTCTACTGCCCTTCCACCTGCATGAAAATTTGCCTTTATGCTATTAGTTCTAGGCACTCTTAATACAGCTCCAGCAATGTCCCCGTTTATGAGAATAATTCTTTTGTCTCCTTTTTTGAAGTTTTTAAGGAATCTTTGAATAATTACTGGGCAATTCGAAAATTTTTTTATGTAATTTTTTACGAACGTACTGAGATTAGTCTTATTATGGCTAATTTTTTGAATTCCTAATCCTCCATTTCCATAAGCGGGTTTTATAATAACTTCTTTATTCTTCTTTATAAACTTTATGATGGCTTCTATATTTGATGATATTAACGTCGGGGGAGTTAATTCTGGGAAGTTCATCATAATATGTTTTTCTGGGAAGTTCCTAATCTCCTTTGAATTATTTAAAATTAAAGGTTTTTTTAATTGATCTAATAAATAAGTATTAGAAATATAATTTAAATCGAATGGTGGATCTTGTCGAATAAAAATGGCATTCATATGTTCTAAATCAATTTCTTTTAGGATCTTTCTTTGATACGAGAGCTGATTATTTTTTTTCAAACTTAATCTAGAAACGTGAGATTTAATTTTATTAACTTTATTAATCTCACTAAATACCCATCTTGGATCATTGTAATAACAATCTATACCTCTATTTAAAGACTCCTTGATTAACATATAAGTAGAGTCCTCGTTAATATTTATTTTTTTGGGATCATCCATTTGAAAAAGAAATTTCATAGCAAATTTAATAATAAGTATTATTTAATAATGATAATATATCTTTTTTATCCTTAAACTCTTCAATTAACAAATCTGCAGGATTTTTTTGTTTTTCAACAATATTATATAATTTTTCAAGATGAATACTTTCATCTCTTCCTTCAGAATTTAGATAACCTCTTTTTTCTAATCCCTTGTTAGCGAGGTTAAGAAGGTTTTTACCATGCTCATATAAGGGCGAATTAATAAAGTTACTGTTAAGTCCTTTATTTGGAACCTCTAGATACAAATTTAAAATATCATTCTCTTGCCACGAACTAGTTTCTTTCCAAAGATGTTCAAGATTTTCATCATCATAAAGTATGCCAACCCAAAATGCTGGAAGAGCGCAAATCATTTCCCATTTCCCAGCGTCTGCACCTCTAAGTTCTATATATGACTTTAATCTTACCTCTGTAAAAATTGTGGAGAGATGGTTTATCCAATCTTGTATTGATATGTTGTAATTTGAAAGATCTTTATTTGCAGTGTTTTTAGTTAACAATTCATTAAAGGTATAATCTGTTGTGTCATATTGTTTTCCATTTATCTTTAAAAAATAGTTTTTTACTTCCAAAACAAAATCAACATATTCTTCAATAGAAAAACTCTTGTTCAGAAATGATCTTTTTATTCCACATCTTTGATCATCGGTGTCTTGCCATGTATAAATTCGATTACTCACTAAATTATTATATTTCGACTCACGAAAGGGCGAATTACAAAATATACCCATAACTATTGGTTGAATTCTATTAGAAACAACAAATTTTTTAATTAGATCTGTTTCATTAAAATAATCTAAATTTGCTTGAACAGTGCATGTTCGGGTCATCATATCTAATCCTCTTGAGCCAACTTTAGGCATATATTCACTCATAATTTTATAACGCTCTTTTGGAATAAAAGTTAAATCCTCTAATTTACTTATTGGGTCAAATCCCAGTCCTAAAATGCATAATTCATTCAATTCGGCATATTCTTTTAATTCTCTTAAATGTTCATAAGACTCCGTACATGTTTGATGAACATTCTTTAAAATTTTACCAGATAATTCTAGTTGACACCCTGGCTCTAAAGTAATGCTAGCACCATTTTTAGACAAAGATATTAATTGATTGAAACTATTGTATTCTTTTTTTTGCCAACCCTTTGATAAGAAAAATTGAAATAAATTTTGAATACTTACCTCTCCATCAAATTGAAATCTTTTATTATCTTTATAAAAAATAAATTTTTCATGTTCAGTTCCAATGCCTTTATACTCAGGATCAGTAAAATTGGAGTAGAAATAATTTATAAGATCTGATTTTTGTAACAATTAAAACACACTATTTTTATGAAAATTACATTTTGTTATTTGATTAGAATAATCTTTAGCTTGACGTTCTACTTTTTTTGCCACCTCTAAAAGCCATTTTTTTTTGTTATAAGATTTTTTTTGATACCCACCCTTGCCCTCATGATAAGCAAGGTAATGATTGTAAACATCACTTTTATCAATTTTCAACAGACGGTAACTACCATCAACATACCAGCCTATAAAATCACTAGCATCTCTAAAATTTTTTCTATCGGCATTAAAGTTTTTTGTTGAAACTTTATACTCCTCCCATGTTCCATCTAAAGCCTGACTGTAACCATAAGCGCTTGATGGCCTTAAACCAGGTATAAAACCCAATACCTTTTTCCTCGGAGGCCTTGCAGTTCTTTCAAAAGAGGACTCTTGTTTAATAAAGCTTAATTGCAAACTAACTGGAACTCCCCATTTTTCTTTTGTTTTTTCTGCATATGATTTCCATTTAGGATTTGTTTTGAAAATATCGCAAATATTTGCTGTGTTAAAAGACCTATCGGTTGTAATACAACCTGATAATAATAGAAAAAATATCAGTAAGTACTTCACTAATTAAAATTTTTCCTTAAAAAATCACTCATTATATCTAATCCCTGTAATGCAGCTCCTTTGGAGTCTTGAGACCAAGCAAAGGTGTCAAAGTGAAACCAAGGTATATTGGGAGATTTTAAAAATTCTTGAAGAAAAAGTGCTGCCGTAATAGAACCAGCCATACCATCTAAAGATGCATTACTAAGATCTGCTACTTGAGATTTAATTTTGAACAAGTAAGGAGAGTACAAGGGTAATCTCCAACATCTCAATTTTTCTTTATTTAAATTTTCGATTTTTTTTGCAAATGTTTCATTATTACAAAAATAAGCAGGAAGGTCTTCACCCAGAGCTACTCTTGCTGCTCCAGTAAGCGTTGCAAAATCAATAATCATACATGGGTTATACGAAGAAGCTTTTTCTATTGCATCTGCTAACAAAAGTCTTCCCTCAGCATCTGTATGAGCAATTTCGACAGACTTCCCTGATACAGATGAATATACATCACCAGGTCTCATTGATTTGGATGATATTGCATTTTCAGCGATTGGGGCAATTAAAACAATTTTTGTTTTTTTTAAAAAATAATTTGCTAACAAAAATAATGATATAGCGATAGCAGATCCTCCCATATCTTTTTTCATATTTCTCATTGAGCTACCTGGTTTTATGTTTACACCACCTGTATCAAATGTAACGCCTTTTCCAATAATAACTAATGGTTTGTCTTTTTTTGAAAGTTTTTGATTTGTTATTTCAATAACTTTTGGTTTTGAAGAGGAGGATTTACCAACAGCACATGTCAAAGGAAAATTTGAATTTATTTCTTTTTCAGTGTAATCAATAAAATTAAAACTTTTAAACAAATTATTATTTTTAATTTTTGAGTAATAAGTTGATGGGTTTAATTTATTAGCAGGGCTATTTATCAAGTCTCTTGAAAAATTCATACAATCTGAGTAAAAAGTTAAAAACTCTAATTCCTTTTGTTCCTTTACGTATAGTAAATTTTTTTTAGATTTAGACTGATACTTATAGTTGCCCCAAGCCCATGCTTTGTATATTTCAGACTCCTTTGATTTGGCAAATTTAGTAGATATATAATAGTTACCAATGTTAGACGCAGAAAAAGCACTAATTGCCTCTAGGTTTTTATCCGCGCCCTCTCCTAATATGACCTCTTTCAATCTTCCATCCTCATAGGGAATTTTGAGAATTTTTCCTGATTCTGCCTTGAAATTATTAGATAAAGCCCAATTTTTAGTAAAAGATGATTGTTTTAACAACCATTTATTAAATTTACTTTGTGAAATGACAGAAATTTTTGTAGAACACTCAGTATTATCATTGGTAAACATTACTTATAATTATAATAAGGATATTAGAAAAAAATGACTAAACAACAAGCGGAAAAGAAAACTGTAAAATTTGAAACTGAAGTATCAAAGCTCCTAGATATAGTTGCTAATTCACTCTATACCGAAAAGGAGATATTTTTACGTGAATTAATATCAAATTCATCAGATGCTTGCGAAAAGCTTAGATATGTTAGTCAGACTGACTCCAAAGCTCCTAAAACAAATAAATTCCAAATTCGAATTCATCTTAATGAAAAAAATAAAACTATCTCAATTAAAGATAATGGGATTGGCATGGATGATAAAGATATGCAATCAAATTTAGGTACAATAGCTAAATCTGGCACGGAAGAGTTTATTAAAAAGATGGGTGATAAAAAAGGAGATATTAATCAAATTGGTAAATTTGGAGTTGGTTTCTATTCATCATTTATGGTTTCAGATCAAGTAGTAGTTAGATCAAAGAAATATAACTCATCCATTGGTTACCTTTGGACTTCAGATGGTAAAGGTACATTTTCAATTGAGGAAACGGAATACAATGAAATTGGAACTGAAATTACGTTATCAATTAAGAAGGATGAGAAAGAGTTTTTAAGTAAATATAAAATAGAGGAAATAATAAAAAAGTATTCTGATTTTGTTCCTTTCCCTATTTTTGTAACATCCGAAGAAGATAAAAATGATAAGAAAAAAGATGATAAATCTGAAGAACAAGTAAACTCTGCTGAAGCCATTTGGCTAAAAGATAAATCAAAAATTAAAAAAGATGACTACAAATCTTTTTATAATCAAGTTTCAAACTATTATGATGAGCCTTTAACAACTATTCACTTTAAAGCTGAGGGAGTTGTAAATTACACTGCCCTTTTATATTTACCAAAATCGCAGCCTCAAGATCTTTACCATCCAGATCGGAAAAACAAGTTAAAGCTGTATGTAAATAAAGTATTTATTTCTGATAAGTTAGATTCTTTAATTCCAGCTTGGCTTAGATTTGTGCCAGGTGTGGTAGACACAGAAGACCTTAGTTTAAATATCTCAAGAGAAATTTTACAAAATAATGCCGTTATTAATAAAATATCTAATGCTATTACAAAAAGAGTTCTCAAAGAAATTCTAGAATTAAAAAAAAAGAAGCCAGATGAATTTAAAGATTTTTGGAGGAATTTTGGGCCTGTTGTAAAAGAGGGACTATATGAATTTAATGACTTTCATGATCAAATATTTGAGTTTTCAACTTTTAACTGCTCTGAGAAAGAGGAGATGATAACTTTAGATCAATACGTAACTGATTTTTCAAATGATAAAAAGAAAATCTATTATATTTCAGGCGAAAACAAGGAAAACCTCATTAATAGTCCTCAAATGGAACTATTTAAAAATAAAAAAATAAATGTTTTGTTAATTACGGATCCAGTCGACGAATTCTGGATGCCAATGAAAATGAAATTCAAAGATTATGAATTTACATCTATCACTAAAGGTGAAGTAGATATTGAGGATAAAAAAGAGTCAAAAAAAGACAAAGAAGAGCCAAAGGAAGACAAAGATTTTGTTGGTTTTTTAAAAGACAATCTGAAAGATAAAGTTAAAGATGTAAAAATTTCTAAAAGACTAACTACAAGTGCTTCATGTTTAGTAGCTGATGAGAACGATATGGATATGCATTTAAAAAAACTGATGGCTGCTAATAATCAAAATATTTCTGATGAAAAAAGAATTTTAGAGATTAATATCAATCATGAATTAGTTAATAAATTAAAATCTTTAGATAAAAATCAAAAAGACAAATTCTGTGAAATTCTTTATGACCACGCAAAGCTAATGGAAGGTGAAAGCCTTGACGACCCAAAAAAATATACGAATTTAGTCTCAGAACTCGTTTCATTATGAGTGATCAAAATAAAATAACAGACCCTATAGAATATGTTTCAAAAAACACTGATATAGTAATGTGCGACGGTGGAAGTGGTGATTTAGGTCATCCAGCTGTTTATTTTAAATTTGGTAAAAAAAAAGAAATTGTGTGTAACTACTGTAATAAAAAATTTATAAAAAAAGACTAAACTTTTTTTTCTTTATTTACTTCTCTCACTAAAAAATCCCTGAGGGCTTCAATTTTTTTAGAACCCTTCAATTCAGGGGGATAAGTAAAATAAATGATTGTTTTTGGCGTATTTGCATTAGGTAAAATAGGAACAAGATTATTATTAGATATTTTCATATATTCTGGTAAGGCACCAATGCCAGCTCCTCCACCAATAGCTCTCATAACTCCATACATGTTAGATATATAAATGGTCTTGGGTTTTTTCGATTTAGGAATTAAATCCAAAATACAGTTTACATCGGGTATAGATGGCTCAACATCATGACCAAAGGCAATTATTGTATGTTTTGATAAATCACTCACACTTTTTGGTATACCAAATTTTTCAATGTATTCTGGTGAGGAGTAAATTTTAAATTGAAACTCATACAAAGGAAAACGAATTAAATCCATTTGTGTAGGCTCTTTTAATCGTAAAGCTACATCAGCTTCACCTAAGGATAGATCTGTATATTTATTCTCAATTCTTATAGAAATATCAATATCAGGATATGCGTTTGAAAACTTTGCTATTCTTGGGGCAAGCCATGTGGTACCAAAGGCGACAGTGGCAGCTATGTGTAGTGAGCCTGTAGGTTTTTCTTTTGAGGAAGTTAATTGAGACTCGGTTAGAGCTATCTTACCAAATATATCATGTGCTGTTTTGAATAAAATTTTACCTTGTTCAGTTAATGTTAGCCCTCTGGCATGTCTTTTAAATAGTGATACTTTCAAATCTCTCTCTAGTGAACTAATCTGTCTACTTATAGAAGAATGACTTATATTCATTTTATTAGCTGCTTCTGAGATATTAAGATCTAGTGCAACATTATGAAAAATTTTAAGTTTATCCCAGTCCATGTTTTAATTAGATATTTAGTTATTTATACTATCTATTTTTTGATTAGAAACTCATTAATTTTTTTTTGTGATTTATAAAATGTCTGTAATATAGACTTATGATTGGGCTAGAAATTCTTAAAAACAGAATAAAAGACGCACCTCAAAGTTCAGGGGTTTATCTTTTTAAAAATAAAAAAGATAACCCGATCTATATAGGAAAAGCTATTAATATCAAAAGGAGATTATCTAATTACGGTAATCTGCCAAAACTTCCAAGAAGACTTCAAAAAATGGTTTCACAAACAGTAAATATTGATTTTGAGCTAACAGAGTCTGAAAGAAATGCGTTATTATTAGAGGCTTTACTAATCAAGAAATTTTCACCGAGATATAATATTCGTTTAAAAGATGATAAGAGCTTTCCATTAATTAAAATTACAAAAGGTGACTTTCCAAGACTGACAAGATTTAGGAATGAATTTTCTAATGAAGATAAAGTATTTGGCCCATTTACCTCTGCTTTAAAAACAGACAAAGTCATAAAAATCTTGCAGAAATCTTTTAAGTTAAGGAGTTGTAGTGACTTAGAATTTAAAAATAGAAAGCGGGCATGCCTACTTTATGACTTAAAACAATGCTCCGCTCCATGCGTAAATAAAGTTACTCAAAATGAATACAAAAATCAAGTTGATGATACAGTAAAATTTTTTCAAGGAGGTCAAAAAAAAATATTTGATAAATTAGAAAAACAAATGGTTTATTTTAGTGAAAGTCAAAACTATGAAAAGGCAGCAGAGCTAAGAGATAGTATACAATCTTTAAATTTTATTATCAGAGAGGAAGTGAAAATCAGTACTCAAGATACAAATTATGACTATATCCATATTGAAGATAAAAAACATTTCTCAATATATATTGGTTTCATTAGGTATGGGCGATATCTTGGTGGAAATTTAATTTACTATTCTGAAAAGTTTGAAGATGATATAGACCTTACCTCTTTAATAATACAATTTTATTTAAAAAACTTCAGACCTAATAAAATAATAATTTCAAAAAAAATTAACGGATATAGTGAATTAAAATCAATTATGAGAGATAATTATAAGATTGATGTATTTCTAAAAAGTAGTAAAATTAATGGTGTTCAGAAAATTTCGAAACTTACCGCTAAAAGAAATGATAAAGAAGTAAATCTTCAAAAACAAAAGTTTATTAATAATCAAGAAATTTTAACTTTAATAAAAAATAGATTTAATATTAATAATAAAATTGAACGTGTTGAGGCTTACGATAATAGTTTTTTCGGTAACAACTATGCTGTGGCATCATATGTAGTATTTAATGAGGATGGTTTTAGTATAAAAGATTCTAGAACATATAAATTTAAAGATTATGATTTAAAAAAGTTTGGTGATGCAGATCTAATGCGAAAGGTGTTTAAATCTCGTTTCTCCAAAGAAGATAAAATTTTACCAGATTTAATAATTATTGACGGGGGTCAACCTTATTTGAAAATTTGCCAAGAAATTATTCATGAAAGAGGTATTAGTGAAAGTATAAAGTTAATTGGAGTGTCCAAAGGTTTTAAACGAGATTTTAAATTTGACAGATATCACACTCTAAGTGAAAAAAATCTATCTTTGAAGAATAGCCCTCAAATAGAGGGTTTTATCCAAAAAATGAGAGATCAGGCTCACAAATTATCCAAAAAAAATAGCATGAAAAGGATGTCCGACTCCCTAAAAACAAGTTTTTTAGATGATATACCTGGCATTGGGAAAATAAAAAAAATGAGGGTTATCAATTTTTTTGGAAGTGTTCAAAATCTAAAGAAAGCTAACAGAGATGAGTTAACTCAAATAAAAGGATTAAATTCGAAAAATATTAAGTCTATATTGGATAAGATAAATGGCTAAAATTTATACTATTCCAAATATTATTACCTTTGTAAGAATTATTTTAATTCCCATAATTTTATATTTACTATTCTCCGATAATTCAAAAGTAGTGCTAGTTGCAGGCTTACTTTTTATAGTTTCATCTATATCTGATTATTTTGATGGATATTTAGCGAGAACATTGAATCAATCTTCTAAGCTGGGTACTTTACTTGATCCTATCGCCGATAAATTATTAATAGCAGCTGTCATCATAGTTTTGATAGACACGAGGGTAATTGCGGACATTCATGTTATTCCAGCCATAATTATTTTATTAAGAGAAATTGCAATTTCTGGTTTAAGAGAATTTTTAGCTAAACTAAATACTGATATGCCAGTAAGCAAACTAGCTAAATATAAAACTACATTTCAAATGGTTAGTTTATCTATTCTCATAATAGGATTAGGTTTCGAATTAAATGATTTTCTTTGGAATTTAGGCTTAGTCACATTATGGCTAGCCGCTATAATTACTTTGTTATCTGGATATAATTATGTAGCAAAAGGTCTTAAACATATTTGAATATTACATTAAAATATTTTTCTTGGATAAGAGTAAAACTTAAAAAAAGTCATGACTTAATTGAATTAAATCAAACGATAAGTTTTAATGAATTAAAAAATAATCTCATTTCAAAAGACCCTGTATTTCGAGAAATATTTGAAGATAAGAGCGTAAAATATTTTTTAAACTTGAAGGAAATAGATGATGAAAATCAAACACTAAATAATGGTGATATATTAGCTTTATTACCTCCCGTTACAGGTGGATAATGATTAAAATAACTAATGATAATTTTGATCTAGAGACAGAATTTAAATGTATTTCTTCTGATAAAAATGGTGCATACAGTTTCTTCCTGGGAACAGTTAGATCTGATTTAAGCTCATCAAATAAGAAAATAAAAGGAATTTATTTGGAGTGTTATGAAGAATTAGCATTAGCTCAGCTTAAAAAAATAAGAAGCAAAGCATTAAGTAGTTGGAAACTAAATGAATGTTTAATAATTCACCGAATAGGAAAATTAGATTTAGGAGAAAAAATAGTCTTAGTAATTACTGCCTGTTCTCATCGTGCGAACGCTATAGAAGCTTGTGAGTTTGTGATTGATAGTTTAAAGATAGATGTAGCTTTTTGGAAATTTCATTTATTAGATAATGATGAAAAAGTAACAGTATTACAAAAAAACTCAGATAATAAAAAAATGTTAAAATGGAAGGATATTATTAATTAATTATCTTTGTAGTTGGGGTCTACCTCTTTCATATACAGACTTGAAATCTTAGCTGTAATATCTCCAACTTTAAAAGTTTGATTATCTATTTTTCCTACTGGGGTTACTTCTACAGCAGAGCCCGTTAGGAAAATTTCTTCGGCATTTTTTATTTCATTTGGATATATATCTCTTTCAATAACTTTAATACCCTCATTTTTAGCGATTTCAATGACTGCCTGACGTGTAATTCCATTTAAAAAACAATCAGGCACCGGTGTATGAATTTCTCCATTAATTACCAAAAAAATATTTGATCCAGTAGACTCACTTACTCTACCTTTATAATCAAGCATCAAAGCATCTGTAAAACCATTTTTTTCAGCCTCATGTTTACTTAAAGTACAAATCATATATAGACCAGCTGCTTTAGTGTCAGTTGGTATGCAATCTGGGGGTGGTCTTTTCCACACTGCTGTTTGAAGAGATATGCCTTTTAATCGGTCTTCTTTAGTGAAATAACTAGGCCATTCCCAAGTAGCAACAGCTACATTTATTTTATTTCTCTGCGCAGAGATAGCCATCATTTCACTTCCTCTCCAAATCACTGGGCGAACATAACCATATTTTATGTTCATTTTTTTTATTGTAGCTTTTTGAGCATTATTTATTTCATCCTTTGAATATGGTACTTCTATACCCATTCTTTGCGCTGAAAAAAATAGTCTATCGGTATGTTTTTCTAATTCATAAATTTTTTCCCCATAAACCCTGAGTCCCTCAAAAACGCAACTACCATAATGAAGTCCATGATTTAATACATGAGTGGTCGCGTTTTGCCATTCGACAAACTCACCATTATACCAAATAAAACCAATTCTTTTGTCAAAGGGGATAATTTCCATAATCCGAAATAATGTAATATTATTTATTAAAATTCACAATATAATTATATTAAATTTCATGAGTTTAAGTTTTGCTGATACTTTATATTTTAAAAAAGAAAATATTCTAGAAATAATTTTAGGTTTACATAGATCTTATAAATCCCTTCAAAGAGAAATTCAAATTTGTTGTGAATTAAATAATTTAACATTTAATGAATTAATAGTTATTTTAGAAATTAAAAAAGGATTTAAGAGAAAAATTGATATAGCTAATAAAGTTTTTTTAAAAAAACAAAATTTAAATTTAATACTAAAAGACTTACAGGCAAAGAATGTATTAAAGTTAGATAATAAAAATCTATCAATTACTCCAAATGGGGAGGAAATAGTTCAAAAAACAACTGATAGAATAAATGAAAAAATTATAAAGATCTTTAAAAAAACTGACCCTAAAAATATGTCTGGTTTCATTAACATAATTGAGTCTTTGTAATGAATGATAAGCACATACTTTTAGTTGAGGATGATGAGACGCTCCAGGCTCTCATAGAAAAATTATTAGTAAATAATGATTATGTAGTATCTAAGGCCGTAAGCATTGAGGAGGCAAAAAAATTAGTTAAATTATTTTTATTTGATCTGATAATTTTAGATGTAATGCTTCCTGATAGCACTGGTTTAGATTTTTATGAAAACTCAATTAAAAATAGAGTTAACACACCAGTAATTTTTCTATCCGCATTGAGTAATGTAGATGACAGAGTTACCGGATTAGAGCTTGGAGCTGATGATTATATTGGCAAACCTTTTGACTCTAGGGAGTTATTACTAAAAATAGAAAAAAATATTTCAAAAAAACAATCACTTGATTTAGTAAATTTTGGAAATGATACTGAATTTGATTTGAAAAAAGAAAAATTGTTATTTAAAAAACAAAATATAAACCTTTCAAGTAATGAGGTAAAAATCTTAAAACTTTTAATAAATAATTCACATCAATATTTGACCAGAGATTTATTAAATACAGAATTAGGACTAGATTATTTATCAAGAAGTGGTGATATGCAAATTTCTAGATTAAGATTAAAACTTAAAAAAGAATGTAATCTTAAAGATATTATTAGATCAGTTCATGGAAAAGGATATAAAATTTTCATTTAATGTTTAAATGGAAAAATTTTTCAGAGAGCCTTTTAGTTAGATCTGTTTATCTAATAACTATACCCATAGTATTAGTTCAAATCATAGGAATTATTATATTTTTTGAATTACACTTGGATCTAGTATTAAAAAGAAGTGCTCAATCAATTTCTAATGAAATTAAAATCTTGGAAATGAAAAAAGACTCTCCCTCTATAAATAATTATGCAAATACATTACAAATTATTAGAACTGATAATTTAGATTTAAGTGACACTGAAGAGGTTTCTAATTGGATATTTAAAAAACGAATGAAAAATTCTCTTAATCAATTATCTGGAAATTTTGAAGTCCTACAAAATCAAACCCACTTTATATTTTTTGATAAAAAAAAATTAGAATTTTTTTATTTAGTTCCTAAGAAAAGAGTTGAGACTAAAACTGTTGGTGGTTTTTTTCTATGGACAATTGCTGTAAGTATTATTTTGTCTTTAATTTCATATTTATTTATAAAGAAACAAATTCAACCACTTAAAAGACTTGGAATTATTACAAGAAGTTTTGGAAGAGGTATTGAAACTCCAAATTTAAAACCAACTGGATCATCAGAGGTTAGAGGTTTAATTAAAGACTTTAATAATATGCATAATAACATAAACAGCACTCTTGATAATCAAAGAAATATGTTGGCTGGTATTAGTCATGATTTGAAGACACCACTAACGAGAATAAATCTAATGATTGAGGAAATTAATAACGAAACATTAAAAAACTCAATTTCTCAAAATATTTCAGAAATGAATATTATGCTTAATCATTATCTAGACTTTATTAAAAATGAAAAAAATGAAAATCTAGATGAGATTAATACTTCTGATTTTATATCTAGCTTGACTCAAAATTATCCTAAACTTCAAATTTTAATTAATAATTCAAATCAAATATTTATAAGAAAAAATCAAATAACTAGGGCCATAATGAACATACTAGACAATGCTGATAAATTTGCAGAAAAAATTTTTATAAGTTCAAATATTTTAAATAATAATTGGAAAATAGAGATTGACGATAATGGCCCAGGTACAAATTTATCTCAAGAACAGCTAATAAGACCTTTTGTTAAAGGCTCTGATCAATTAAATCAAGGTACTGGATTAGGTCTATCTATAGTTCAAAAACTGATAAAATTAAATAATGGAGAGTTAAATTTCCAAAAATCTTCACATGGTGGCTTAAAAGTAACTGTTATATTACAAATTTAGGTTTAAAAAAGCTTACCACCATTTGGGATTTTAATTGAGGGCATTATTAATACTGGATTATTTTCATCATCAGGAAAACCTAGGACCAGCACCTCAGAAATCATTTTTCCAATTTGCTTTGGTGGAAAGTTTATAACTGCAGCTACTTGCTTACCAATTAATTCCTCTGGAAGGTAGTATTTGGTAAGCTGTGCTGATGTTTTTTTTTGACCAATCTTTTCGCCAAAATCTATAAGTAAATATAAGCTGGGATTGATGGATTTTTTATTTATTTTTGCTTCGATCACCGTTCCAACTCTGATATCAACTTTTTCAAAGTCAGAATAATTAATCATCCTTTTTTAATAAATGACTTTAATTTATTAATATTATCGAATGCATTCCCTATAAAAGCCATAGTTTTGTCCATACTATTATTATCTTCAATCCATACATTAAAAGCATATATGTAAATTATGTTACTTATTATTTTTTCAACTTGAGAATTAAGGAATAAATTAAAATAATTATTAATATTTTTTGACAAATTTAAAAAATATTTTGGTTTTTTCTGTGACTCCAAATAAATTCTTAGTGTTATACTTTTATAATCATTCAGAAAATCTAATCTATTAATGATACCTTCAAAAATTTTGTCTTGTGTGGAAAGGTCTTTAGAAGGGACTTTTAATTCAGTCGAAATAAAATTTTCAAAATCTTTAATAAAAATATTGAGGTCTTGGTAATCTGAACTAATTGATTTAATTTTAGAGGGAAAGCTCTTTAAATGAGCCATGCTATTGAGTTTTTTTAAATTTGTTCTATTAAGATTTTTTGTTTTTTTTCTCACTATCTATTTCCTTAGATCTTTTGTAAGCCCTTTGAAGTGTAGTATATATTATTTTCTCTATATTTTGCGATTTAATATAATTTACTCCAGCTTGTGTGGTTCCTTTCTTACTAGAAATAGAACTTACAAAATCATCTAACATTTCAGATGAATAATTAGTTTCTAATACATTTTTGAATAATTCTATTACATCTTTTTCATTCATATGATAAGGCTTAGCAAGTTTTTTGGATGCTTTTACAAAAATATTTACTATATATGCAATAAATGCTGGTCCACTGCCGAAAACTGATGTAGCAAAATTAATTTGATCTTCATTTCTAACATTAATAATTACTCCAAAAGTGGATAATATTTTTTTTAGTTTCCTATCAAATAAATTTTTATTTTTCATGTAAATATGAGTTTGGGATTTAGTATTTAAAGCCATTACATTTGGCATAATTCTTACTATTTTTTTTGATTTTAAGGTTTTTTCAATCGTTGATAATTTAATACCGGCCATACAAGAAATTACCAAGGTTTCTTTTGAAAGATATTTCTGGAATTGATTTCCAGAAGTTAGGAATGTATTTGGTCGAACAAGAAGAAAAATATAATTATAATCATTATTAAATTTTGATATTTTTTTTTTTAAATTAATATTTTTTATTACGCCTTTCGAATTTAACGCGTGAATTTTCACAGAGTTTAATAGTTTTTTTGATAATAAGGATTTAGCTAGGTGTCCAAAACCTATAAAAAGTACTTTTGGCTTAAGCGTGGCCGACAATTTTTTGATTAATTAAAATTTGTGTAGTTTCGACGACTTTATCGCCTTTTAGTAACACGGAAATGAGGTGATTAAATTCAGATAGTATATTTTCTAAATAACTTCTAATATCTTCTTTTGTAACTTTTCCTGAAATTGGAAGACTATGTCTATAAATAATTTTATTATTATTTTGTTTAAGTGTACCAATAACCAGATTATTGTTAATTTTATTTATATGATTGGTTAGAAAACTATATTCATAATTATCAATGCTAAATGATGATATGAGAACTTTTAAATCATCAATCCATTGAAAATCCATTATTACTTTTTGTTCATGGATCTCCGTTAAAAGAGAAATATCGTTGTTTAAGTTGTTTTTAGATAACTGTTTAACATTGAAAATATCCTCGAGAATAGAAATGGGGCTAGAATCAATGTTTTTTTGAGTCATACACAATATGTATCACATTACTTATCTTAGTAAATACTATATATAGTATTAAATTGCTTAATATTGGTTAAATTTAATCTTTTCTGTTGATTAAATATTTCTTTAATTTTTTAAAATCTGATTTGAAATCGTTAAAAATTTGTACAACTTCAACTGAATTATAAAGTATTTTTGATAACTTAAGATAAAGTTTATCTTTGTGTGACACGTAAGTTGTATTATTAGTTTTTACAGTGTTTGAATATCCTAGTTTTTTATCGCCAGTAGCTTTTGAGCTGTTCGGTTTAACCATAAGGTGGTACAGCATATCTTATATTCTTGGATTTATTTACTTTTATTTTTTTGCATATAATAATTTAAAACAATTTAGTTTGGATAAAAAAAAACTTGAAGACTTGTTTTTTTATTTATTTATTTCTGTCATAATTGGTGGAAGATTAGGCTATATAATTTTTTATAATTTGAATTTTTATATTCAAAACCCTTTTGAAATATTTAAGGTTTGGCATGGGGGTATGTCATTTCATGGAGCATTAATTGGTATTATCTTAATAACTATTATATTTTCAATTAAAAAAAACATCTCTATTTTTAAACTTTCTGATCTTTTAAGTATAACTGCTCCATTTGGAATTTTTTTAGGTAGAATTTCTAATTTTCTTAATAAAGAATTAATAGGAAAACCAACAGAATTTTTTTTAAGCGTTCGTTACCCAAATGAGGATTTTTATAGACATATATCTCAAATATATGAAGCAATATTTGAAGGTTTAATACCAGCTATTTTACTACTATTATTCTATTATAAATTTAAAGTAAAAAATGGGATCATAACATCTTTCTTTTTAATTAATTATGGATTGTCTAGAATTATAATTGAAAATTTTAGAATGCCTGACATTCAAGTAGGCTTAAAGTTTAATTTATTATCTCAAGGTCAACTATTATCAATCCCAATTGTAATACTTGGTTTTTATTTTCTATATTTATGTCAATACAAACAAAGATAGATACCATCATCAAATCAGTTGGTTCAATCAACATTCAAGATTTTATAGAAATCTCTAATTTTGACAAAGACTCAGGCTTCTATAATAAACCAAATATTGAAAAGATTGGTAAAGATGGTCAATTCATAACATCTCCTGAGATATCCTCTTTATTTAGCATAGCCCTTTCTAATCAGTTTTTAAAAGAATTTCCAAAGGCAAAAAATGTTAATTTATTGGAGTTAGGACCTGGTAATGGGATACTTACATTAGATATTTATAATTATCTTAAATCAAAGAATATCAGTGTTAATAACATTACTTTGTTAGAAAGAAGTGATTATTTTAAAGGAAAAATTTTTGAAAGATCAGATGTAAAAGTTAATTTTATAGAAAATATCTATGATTATGAAATAGATAACGACTATACTGTTTTTATTTACTCTAACGAATTTTTTGACGCCTTTGGATCTAAGCAATTTATATTTAATAACGGTAACTTTAATGAAATAAAAATATCAAAAAAAAATAATAAATATTTTTTAATTCAAGATAGTGTGGCGATATCTGGAGAGTTAATAGATCGCTATTCAAAATACAAATTTAAAAATAATGATATACTTGAGCATTCAAATTTAATTTTAAATATACTGAGTGATATTCAAAACTTAAATTGCAAAAATTATTTTTTTACTACAACTGATTACGGCTACACGAAATTGCCATTAAAAAGTACACTTAGATTATTATCGAGCCATAAAAAATTAGAATTGTTTGATAAATTTGAAAACGTGGATTATTCTTTTGGAGTTAATTTCGAGTTATTAAGGGATTTTTTTATTAGTAAAAATCCACAGATTATAAACCAAAAAGATTTAATTTGTAATAATCTCCCAAACGAATACCTAAAATCAAGTAACAAGAATATCAGAGAAATTATAGAGTTAATTAGTGGAGAAAAATTTAACGATATGGGTCAAGTATTTTTGAATCTCTCTTTTAAAAAAGATGAAACAATCAGTAAAATTTAAGTTTTTTAATAATAAAAATGGAAAATCAAAGGGGATTTACAATTCTCTTAATTGCGGATTAAAGTCTAGAGATAATAAAAATAATGTAAAAAAAAATATTGAAATTGCTAAAAATCTCATATCTAAAGAGAAAAAAATATTAATTATTCCTAACCAATCACATTCAAGCAAATGTCTTATAGTCAGAAAAAATAAATCTATTTACAATTGTGATGGTGTTGTAACACGAGATGATAAATTTATTCTTGGTATTACGACAGCTGATTGTTTGCCAATAATATTTATTGATTACCGAAATAAAGTCATAGGAATTTGCCATGCAGGATGGAGAGGTTTAAAAAGAGATATCATCGAAAATACGATAAAGAAAATGATACAAATTGGCTCCAAAAAATCAAATATAAGGGTCTTTATTGGGCCTTGTATAAGAAATAACTCTTACGAGGTATCTAGAGAATTCATAAATGGTATGAAATTGAAAGTTAAAGGTTTATGGATTAAAAAAGATGATAAATATTATTTTGACCTTCCTAAACTTGCTAAGCGTAAATTGAACGGTTTAGGTATTTCTGAAATTGTAGATTCAAAAATAGATACTTTTAAAAATATAAAATATTTTAGTTATAGAAGAAGTATTCATCTCAAACATAGAGATTATGGGAGAAATTTAAGCTTGGTATCTATAATTTAACTTTGTATGGATATACATTTTACTATATAACCAAGTTAACTAATGAAAATTATTTCTGGAAATAGTAACATTGAGTTATCTAAAGAGATTTCAGAATATCTAAAAATTCAATTATCTGAAGCAACTATGACTAGGTTCTCTGATAAAGAGATATTTGTTGAAATTGGTGAAAACGTTCGAGGAGAAGATGTTTTTTTAATTCAATCAACTTCTTTCCCTGCCAATGACAATTTAATGGAATTATTAGTAGCAATTGATGCTCTAAAACGTGGGTCTGCAAAAAGAATAACTGCTGTTTTGCCATATTTTGGTTATGCAAGACAGGATAGAAAAACTGGACCAAGAACTCCTATATCAGCAAAATTAGTGGCCAATCTAATTACCACAGCTGGTGCAAATAGAGTTTTAACAATGGATCTACACGCAGGTCAAATTCAAGGTTTTTTTGATATCCCTTTAGACAACCTTTATGCAACTAATATGTTCATGAGTGACATTAAATCAAATAAAAGGGATGAAAATCTTGTATTTGTCTCTCCAGACGTCGGAGGTGTTTTAAGAGCTAGAGCATTTGCAAAAAAACTCGACGCTGATTTGGCTATTATTGATAAACGTAGAGACGCTCCAGGTGTGTCTAATGCTATGAATGTCATAGGCTCGGTTGATGGAAAAAAATGTATTATTGTTGACGATTTGGTTGACTCAGGAGGAACAATTTGTAATGCGGCTAAAGCCCTTAAAGAGAACGGTGCCACAGAAGTTTATGGATATTGTTCTCATGGTGTTTACTCTGGAAAGGCTTTAGACAACATAAATAATTCAGTTTTAGAGGAAATGGTTTGTACGAATACAATTAAACCATCTTTTGAAGTTCCCTCATCAATGAGGTATTTATCTGTAGCTCCACTTTTTGGTGAGGCTATTAAGCGTATTAATAACGAAACTTCTATATCTTCTCTGTTTGATTAATCTAGGATTTTGTTGTATAAACTCAGCCTATGAAAATCAGTGGAAATATCCCAGCTAAAGAGCGAAAAAAAGGAAACACTAACCCATATTTTAAAGAAGGTTTGATACCCTCTATTATTTATGGTGGTAACACTGGCCCTGTAATGGTAGCAGTCGACACTATTCAGCTTAAAAAAAGATTTGATGAGGGTGGTTTCTATTCAAAGATATTTGAAGTCGAATTTGGTGATAAAAAAGAAGCAGTAATTGTCAAAAGTATTCAAAGACATAAAGTTAAACATAACCCTATACATGTAGATTTTCAAAGAGTGGATGAAAAAACAAGAATAGTAATATCAGTCCCTGTTGAATTTACCAACCAAGAGTTATCTCCTGGATTAAAACAAGGTGGTATCTTAAACGTTGTTCGAAGAGAAATCGAGTTGTCTTGTCTTGCTAATAATATACCAGAAAAATTTGTTATCTCTCTCGAGGGTAAGGAAATTGGTGACGATATCAGATTAAGTTCTGTGACTTTAAGTGAGGGAATGAAGCCTACTATTCAAGGTAGAGATTTTATGTTAGCTACGGTTCAGGCTCCAAAGGTTGAAAAAGAACCAGAACCAGAAGAAACCGAAGAGACAACTGAAGAAACAGCAGAAAAAACCGAAGATAAGAAAGAAGAAGAAAAAGCAGCCGAATAATATAGTCTGTCTATATGCTTACTTTATATTGCCTAGGCAATCCAACAGTTAAACATAAAAATAATAGGCATAACGCTGGACTATTACTTGGAGAATTTCTAGTTGATAAATTAAAACTCAAACTAAAAAAGTTTAAGGACTATAAACTCTCTAATTCTTTCCTTCTTGATGGCCAAAAATGTCAAATCGCTTTATCTGAAAGTTATATGAATGAATCCGGTGACGGTATACTGAGCCTCAAAACAAATAAACTCAGTAAGTCAGATGAAATATTTGTTCTATATGATGAACTAGATTTGGATTTAGGGGAGATAAAAATTAAATTTGCGGGAGGAAACGCTGGTCATAATGGGCTAAGAAGTATCAGTGGTAAAATTGGAGGTAACTATTGGAAGCTCAGAATTGGAATTGGCCATCCTGGTGTTAAAGATAAGGTGACAAAACACGTACTGGGTAACTTTAATACAGAAGAGAAGAAACAGCTCGTTTTATTATTTGAAGTTATATACTTAAACCTATCTCAGATATTTGTATCGAAACATTTATCTAATCTAGGCATTTAAATGAAGTGTGGAATTATAGGTCTTCCAAATGTTGGCAAGTCGACTTTATTTAATGCTTTATGCGAAAATGAGCAAGCATTAGCAGCCAATTATCCTTTTGCAACGATTGACCCAAATAGTTCTTTAGTAAGAGTGCCAGATGATAGAATTCAAAAACTCGCTGAAATATGCAATCCACAAAAAATAGTTCCTGCAGCATTTGAAATAGTTGATATTGCAGGTCTAGTAAAGGGAGCCTCTAAAGGAGAGGGTCTGGGTAATGCTTTTTTATCTCATATACGCTCAGTAAATGCGTTATTTCATATTGTAAGATGTTTTGAGGATGATGATATACAACACGTTGAAAATAGAATTAATCCTCTCGAAGATATCAAAATTATTAATGCAGAATTGGCATTATCTGATCTAGAGATTTTGGAAAAAAATTATCAGAAACAAAAAAAAACTCAAAAAACAAATGATGATAAAAAAAAGATATTGATAATTGAAAAAGCAATAGATCTTATTTCTAAAGAAAAAGGAATTTTGAACAACTTAAATAAAGATGAGATTGAATATTTGCATATCTTTCAACTTATATCTATTAAACCTGTTGTGTATGTTTGCAATGTTGATGAAAATTCTTCTGTAAACGGAAATACTTACACTAAGTCTATTGAAGAATACTCTAAATTGAATAACTCAGAGACATTGATTGTAAGTGCTAAAATTGAGTCTGAAATTTCACAAATAAACGATCATGAAGAAAAAAAAATGTTTCTTGATAGTATAGGCCTTAAAGAAACTGGTCTTAAAAGAGTAATTAAAAAAGGTTATGAACTTTTAAATTATATAAATTTTTTTACTGCTGGTGAGAAAGAGCTAAAAGCATGGACGATTATTAGAGGTACATTAGCACCCAATGCTGCTGGTGAAATTCATAGTGATATGGAGAAAGGTTTCATAAGAGCTGAAACAATTTCTTTTAATGATTATATCCAATATAAAGGAGAAAGTGGTGCTAAAGAAAAGGGAAAGTTAAGGTTAGAGGGAAAAGAATATGTAGTTAAAGATGGTGATATCATCCACTTCTTATTTAATGTTTAATGTCTCTCCAAATTTGTTGTTTAGAAATATAAGCTAAGACGAACAATACCAATAAAAATAGTATTACTTTTAAACCCATTCTCTTACGATCCTCTAAACTAGGCTCAGCTGCCCAAGCTAAAAAAGTCGTAACATCTGTTGTCATTTGATCCATTGTACTTTCAGTTCCATCATCATAATCAACAAGACCATCTGATAATGGGGATGTCATGGCAATTAGATTACCTGCCATATATTTATTGTAGTGTTGGCCTTTTGGAACTTTCATACCTTCTGGTGGATCAACATAACCAAGCAATAGAGCTTTAATATAATCAGCACCTTTAGGTCTGGCTTTAACTATTAGAGACAAATCAGGTGGGTAAGCTCCGTTATTGGCTGCTCTAGCAGCCTTTTCATTTAGATATGGATTAACAAACTGGTCTGAGGGAATTCCGTCTCTTTCAAACATTTCTCCCTCGTCATTTGGACCATCTAACACTAAATGTTCGGCTGCAATAGCTTTAATATGATCTTCACTAAAACCAAGGTCCGCTAAATTTCTATAAGATAGATAATTCATGGAGTGGCATCCCGCGCAAACTTCTCTGTAAACTTTTAAACCTCTTTGAGCTGAGGCACGATCATATGTTCCGAAAAATCCTTTCCAAGACCAATCATATTTTGGAATATCAATTTTTGCTCCAGCACCATACAAATTGAAACTAAAAAGTAAAAAAATGGCCAGTAGAGCTTTTCTCATATTAGGCTTTTTTACTTAGCAAATAATTTGTAATCGTTAGAGGCTGTCGTGGTGTTTCTAAAAATCCTACTAAAGGGGCTAGAACAAATATAAACAAAAACCAATATGCAGTTCCAATCCTTGAGATAAGTACATAAAGACCTTCAGCAGGTTTACCTCCAACATACATAAGAACCAAAAAGTTTACTGCAAACAAAAGAACACAGTATCTCCAGATAGGTCTAAATAAACATGATCTAACTTTAGATGTGTCAAGCCATGGTAATAAGCCTAATGCTAGAATAGAACTAAACATAGCTATCACACCACCTAGTTTATCTGGAATAGCTCTAAGTATTGCATAGAAAGGTAGAAAGTACCACTCAGGCACAATATGTGCAGGAGTTACCATGGGGTTAGCTTTTATGTAATTGTCGGAGTGGCCTAAAATATTTGGATAATAAAAGAGAATAAAAGCCAAAATGATAAAGAAAAATATTGTAGCATTTAAATCTTTAATAGTTACGTATGGATGAAAACTCACTGTTTCATCCCAGCTTTGTGGCTCTGTTCCAGTAGGATTATTAGAACCAGTCATATGCAATGTAATTACGTGAAAGACAACTAAACCGACAATTGCGAAAGCTAATAGCCAATGAAGAACATAAAAACGATTAACAGCTGAGTCGCCAACAGTGAAGTCACCAAGAAGTAATGTGAGTATAGCATCTCCTACAACAGGAATAGCTGAAAAAAGATTAGTTATAACTGTTGCTCCCCAATAAGACATCTGACCCCATGGTAGTGTATATCCTAGAAATGCAGTTGCCATCATCAGCATGAACATAGTCAAACCGAAAATGTAGACTAACTCTCTAGGCGCCTTGTATGATCCAAAATATAAAGCTCTAAATATGTGTATAAAAGTAGCTATAAAGAAAAAAGAAACTAAGTTGGCATGCAAATATCTAATTAACCAACCAAAACTAACGTCTCTCATGATCCTTTCAACAGAGTCAAAGGCATCATCGGCTGAGGGCTTATAGTGAAACCCTAAAAAAATTCCAGTTAAAATTAGTCCTATAAGGCAAAACATGGCTATACCACCAAATGACCAAAAGTAATTGAGTGATTTGGGGACAGGAAACTTCAAATATTCTGCTTCCATCATTCTTATAAGAGGAAGTCTAGAGTCAATCCAACCTTTTATACCAGTGTATGGTGAATTTAGTGTTTTTTTATAACCTTGTAATTCATTTGAACTCATTAAATTATCCTATCTTTATTCTG
This sequence comes from uncultured Alphaproteobacteria bacterium, assembly GCA_902616855.1. Taxonomy (GTDB): domain Bacteria; phylum Pseudomonadota; class Alphaproteobacteria; order HIMB59; family HIMB59; genus HIMB59. The sequence goes on from CACMUL010000008.1 coordinate 46,492, forward strand.
TTATCAGTTAAAAAAACGTAAGGGGGAACAGGTAAGTTAGTCGGAGCTGGTCCTTTTCTTATCCTGCCAGAAGTATCATAATGAGAACCATGACAAGGGCAAAACCATCCGCCATAGTCTCCTTTTGTATCCGAAGCTTTTTGTCCAAGAGGTACACAACCTAAATGAGTACAAACACCTAATACAACTAACCAATTATCTTTTTGAACTCTAGCAGAGTCCTCCTCTGCATCTGGTAGTTCCTCTAAAGAAATATTTTTAGCACTGTCAATTTCACTTTTTGTTCGATGCTTTATAAAAACAGGTTTACCTCTCCATATTACTGTCAAACTCTGGCCCTCTTCCAAGGGAGATAAATCTATTTCAGTTGATGCCAAGGCTAGAGTATCTTTGCCTGGATTCATGCTTGATATAAAAGGAATAAGTAAACTAGCAGCACCAACCCCTCCTAGAGTCATTGCTGATAATTTAATAAAATCTCTTCTTGGTTTTTTACTATCTGACATTTGGGTTTAAATCTAAGTAGATTTTATTAGTAAGATGTAGCATAAGTAGTAGTCATCATGACGCATAAATTTGCAATTTGTCTCTATCAGCCCGATATGCCTCAAAATCTTGGTGTGATTATCAGAACCGCTGCTTGTTTAGAGTTTCCCCTTCACATAATCAAACCTTTGCCTTTCTCCATGTCAGATAAAAGATTTAAAGGCGCTGTGATGGATTACATAGACCATTGTGAAATTTTAAATCACGAAAATTGGGATAATTTTTATTTATATTCAAAAAAAAATAACAACAGAATAATCTTAGCCACTACTAAAACCGACAATAACGTTTACGATTTTAAGTTTGAAGATAATGATATTATTTTATTTGGAAAAGAAACAGCAGGTGTGCCAGAAACAATTCATAATACTGTCAATAATAAAATAACAATACCGATAAGCAGCAAAACAAGGTCATTAAATCTTGCAACCTCTGTTGCAATTGTCGTTTCATCTATTAAAGCTGATTTTTAAGATAAAAAATCTAAAAATTGCCTCAGCTCATTATTCGCTTTTAAAAAAGTAATGGTATTTTTTGGAAATGGCATCTTGTAGATTTTATTAAGCTCTTGTGATATTTTTTTTTCTTTTACAAAATCTGTAATGTTTTTTGAGAGTAACATTATAGCTTCCAAATCAGCTGGAAAGGTTTTTGTATTTTCAAATAATGAGAGAAACCTGATATATCTTATTGCCCTTAGATAATCTTTTTGAATTTGTACAATTGGGTCAAAAATAAACTTCAAGTAGTTATTTTTAAAATGCTCAACACCTGAATAAAAATCGAACACCTCCCCAATTAAATTTATGTATATGCTATTAAATGTAAAATCTCTTCTTAAAGAGTCCTCTTTAATACTCAAGGCATTAGCAATTTTTGAATGTCTTCCAGATGGGGCTACATCTTTTCTAAATGAATTTATCTGGAACTCAAAATCACCTAATTCGAAAGATATACTTTTATAAGCTTGATAATATTTTGCACTATCATATTTATCTAAAATTTTATCGACCGTTCGATCATCTAATTCTGGAATAACTACATCAATATCTTTGTTTTCGTGATTATCCGATAATAAAGACCTAGTAGCTCCTCCAATAAGATAAATATCCTTTTTTTTAAATGGAAGCATACTGCAAATTTCATCAAAATGAGAAATATTAGAGATTTCTTCTACTTTTTTTTTTAAATTCATCTTCTAATTTAATTCCATGAGTTCTAGCCATCTTTGCTCTTTATTTTCCAATTCTATTTGGAGAGAGCCTAATTTTTTAGTTGTGCTAATAAATAACTCATAGTCCTTTTTATAAAGATCTGGTGCCTCTATGATTTTTTCAAAATGAACAATTTCTTCTTTCAAAAGGTCTATTTGCTTGGGTAAATTATTAAGCTCATATTGTAATTTAAAGGTTAGCTTTTTTTTATGTAAATTTTTTAAATTTATATTTTTCTTTTCAGATTTATTTTCATTTTGAGAATAGTTATTAGTATCATTTTCAAGAAGATCTTTGTTTTTTAAGAAGTCATGATAGCCACCATTAAATAACAAAACATCACCATTTCCTTTGAAAAATAATATTTTATTTACTAATTTGTCTAAAAAATCTCTATTGTGTGAAACAACTACGAGAGTCCCTTTGTAATTTGAAAGTATAGACTCTACTAAATCTAAAGTATCAATATCAAGGTCATTAGTAGGCTCATCTAAGATTAAGCCACTTTTAGGATTTGATAAGACTTTTGATAAAAGTAGTCGATTTTTCATTCCACCAGATAAACTCCCGACAGGATCATTTGCTTTAGATGGATCAAAATGGAAATCTTTTAAATAACTGCATACATGTCTCTCTTTACCCTGCGTTTTTAAGTAATCGCCACCAGAGGGGACTAAGACCTTCTTTATTGGTAAATTGTCTTTTAAATCATTTCTTAATTGGTCAAAATAGGAAAACTCTAACTCTTTTCTTAATTTTAAAGTACCCGATTTTAAATTCAGTTCATTAAGCAAAATTTTTAAAAAAGTTGTTTTTCCAGATCCATTACCTCCCAAAAGACCAATTCTATCTTTTTTGCTTATTTTTAAATTAAAGTTTTTTAAAATAAAATTTTTATTATTTTCTTCATAGTAAAATTCTGCATTGTGAAACTCTGCAACATTTTTAAAATTCTTTGAATTCTCATAAATTTGATTAATTTCAATCTTTTTTGTAGCTTTTTTAAATTCGCTAATATCTTTGTCTAAATTTTCCTTTAAGTCTTTAGCTTGTTCTAACCTTCTGGTATTTCTTTTAACTCTTGCTTTAACTCCTTTATTAGCCCAATTCACCTCTAAATTAACAAATTGCTTCCTATTTTGTAGTTCTCTCTCTTCTTGTGATAAAAGAGTATCAGACCAATTATCAAAATCACTATAACCTTTGTAGTTTATTTTTATTTTAGATCGATCTATCCATAATATTTTATTAGTAAAGTTTTTTAGAAATTGTCGATCATGACTTACACATAAAATTGCACAATCTAGTTTTTTTAAATAATTTTCTAGCCAAACAATTGTGTCCAAGTCTAAATGATTAGTTGGTTCATCTAATAGCAAAAGATCAGATGGTTTGATTAAATTTTTGATTAGCCCTACTCTCCTTTTTTGCCCCCCAGATAAATGTTTAATTAAACTGTTTTTATCAATACTTAAATTATTGCAAAATATATCTATCTCATAATTATTATCTTGATTTTTGATTACAGATAAAATTTCTTGCTCAACGGTGTTATTATCATCATTTAAGACAAAATTTTGGTTGAAATAATTTACAGCAAAATTATCAATACTCCATTTTTCACCAGTATCAATATCATGTTGACCTGATATGACATTCATTAGGGTTGATTTCCCTGCCCCATTTTTACCAACAAGCGCAATAAAATCTTTTCGATGAATATTTATATCAAGTTCCTTTAAAATTTCTTTTTTATGATAACTAACTGATCCCTCTTTAAGTGAAAATAAAAGTTGTTTCATGTTATTTCAATTTATAGCTTAGATATGGCTGGGGCGGTAGGATTCGAACCTACGCATGCCGATACCAAAAACCGGTGCCTTACCGCTTGGCTACGCCCCATCAGGATTTAAAGAACTTATCCGAAATAAGAGGATTTTTCAATTCTAACTGAAGGATAAAATTTATTAATCTCCCTAAAAATCGACCTTTCTTTTGCAATTTTCTTGAAAGATACAAAAATTGAAGATCCACTACCACTCATGCCAAATTTTAAGAAATCTCTCCTATAATCCAAAAGGAACAGAAATAATTCTTTAAACTCTTTATTTAGCAACATGGATGAACTAGTTAAGTTATTTTGAGATATTAGTTGTTTTTTTGCTCCCATATTATGGTTTTTAAAATAATTATAAATTTTTTTAGTTAAATTTTTTTGTGAAGGAAAAATTAAATAAACTTTCCTCCAGTAATATTTTTTTGCCTTGAGGTATTTATACTGACTTAATCCATCAATTATTTTTGGATATTTATCTTTAAAAATAATTACATCTGAACCAATTAAAGGTGCATCTTTTTCAAAATTTTTTGAAGTAATTTGATGATATTTATATAGAAATTTTAAAATTGAGGCTGCATTTGAGGATCCGCCTCCTAATCCATAACCAACTGGTATTTTTTTATAAACTGAAAATTTTAATTTTGTTTTAGTTTTGTATTTTCTATCAAAAAATAGAATTGATTTTTTTATAATATCATTTTTCTTTTTGATTAAAATATTTTATATGGTGGTTTAAATACTCCAATGCTCCAGTAGGCCATCCTCTCCCCACTCTTGATCTTACAGTATTATAAATACTAATTTTTTTTGAGTAATTTTTATTTGAAAATATTTTATTTGATTTAGTGGAGACGGTTTCTTGTAACTTATCTTTTTGAAAGATCTCATCAAAAAGTGGGTATGAATTTTTTTTTGGTTTTTTTGCCCCATCTGGCATCCTTCTTACTCCCAATTTATAAATCCTTCTAGCTTCGTAATGATCACTATATTCATTCAACCAATCTCGGAGCTCTAAAAAACTAGAGCGATGTGCTGTTGGATGAAGAAGTTTTAAAGCTTGTACATGACCCATGAGAATTAAATCATCTAGTTTTGCTATATCTTTATCACCTTTATCAAAATTTCCATTTCTGTAATCATTAAAAATACTTTTGTAAAGGCCAATATCTTTAGAGCTAAGGGCAAAGATACTCTGTGAGTAAAAAAAAGTTACAATTAATAAAACTATAATTCTCACTCTATCCACCAAGCTGCTTTTTAATTTCTTTTAAATCTTCCCAAGCATCTTTCTTAAGTTCTGGATTATTAATTAATAAAGACGGCTCATAAAGCACACGGCATTTTTTTGGTACCACGTCATTGGGTGTGTTGAAATCAAACCATTTTCCACGAAGAGACATGGAAGACAAGTCTGCAGCCAATAACATTTTGATGCAATAATTTGACATAATTATTAAATATTTTGGGTTAATCAATTCAATCAACCGATAATTGATAAGTTGTAAAATTGAATTCATTTTGTGGTTATTATCAAACTCACTAAGTCCCCTTGGTATATAAGACACTAAGCTTATTTGTTTCCTATCTAATTTTATGGAGGAAAGCATTTTATCAAATAACTCACCACTTGCTTTATCTATTATCTTTTCATCAGCAATGTCACATTTACCGTAAAAAAATAAAATTTTCGAATTTTTATCACCTTCTACAAGATTGATTGGTTGATTAATATTTAATTTTAATAATTCATTTTTTAAAAAATCTTCTATTTGCTCAATACTAGTTGCTTTGCTTGGACTATTGATAATGTCTATATTTATTTGGTTATCGGAATCATTTTGAGATTTTTTTACTTGAAATTCCTCCAGATTCATCAATTCCAAAAGAATATTTTTTTGGTAGTCTTGGTTATTCATGATTAAAAAATTATCTTTTAGTATATATTTTATATGTTTTTTTGGATTTATTGTATATGCATATGGGTCTCAATTAAAAAATACTTTCGAAAATCAACTTCTAAGTTCAATTTATTCTGAATACAATAATGATTATTTAATTTGGGAAAAATTACCAAAATATAATTTTTCAAATGACCATACTTCAACCTTACTAAGTAATATTATTATAGGAAATTATACTTTTGATAATATTAGTGAAATTGAAAGTGGGTTTATTCATGAAATTTTTCTTTTTCTTAAGAATCTTGGTGATGACAAATGCTTAAATATTCCTGACAAAAAACAAATTTATATTTTTGAAGAGGCTTTACTAAAAAGCATAAATTTTTGGATGACTTTTTGTAATAAACACAATGTTCAAAATAATTTAGAAAATTTGAATGAAATTGATAGTCGCTTTACAAATTTAAGATATATCAATACTATTTTTTACTATCATCGTCAAAATGACCTCAACAATTTAAATAAAATTAATGAAGAAATAAAATCAAATATAGAAACACTCTCTATCTTCAATTCTAAAGAATTAAATGTTATGGATAGTATTTTCAATTATCATAACATTAATTTTCCACTGTCAGATTTTATTCAGTCATCGACTACTTTTAATAATTTGTCTATAGAATTAGATCAAAATTACTTAGTTAAAGATTATGAAGACATAATATATCTTCAACTATTTCAAACTAGCAATTATTATTTTTATGCGCGTGAGTACAAAAAAGCACTTGCTTTATTATCTTATTTAATCGAAATAAATCCAGATAATAGGGATTATTATCTTTATAAAAAAATTTCATTTTTAGCAGAATTAAATCCAAGTAAAGAAATACTAAAATTAATTAAAAATTTTACCCCAACTGACAAAAATTTTAATTTTTTTAAAAACTACCTTTATATCTCAACTTCATTTGAATTAGACACTGATATGAGTGACTTAGTGTATTTTATAAATAATAGCAATCATCAAACTGATTGGATAAACCTAGAGTTATCATTTCTTGTTGCGATGGAAATGTACTTTTTAAATGATAATAGTGGTGCTTTAGATTTTATAAACGAGTGTTGCATGAGTATTATAGAAAATTCTGATGATGCAATTCATCTTTTTAAATATGGTATTTTGTTAGAGAGAAATAATGAAATTAAAAAAGCTGAAGAAATTATCCAAAAAAGTATTGATATATCTAAAAGTTCATATCCTTACATATTAAATTACCTTGCATATTTATGGGTTGAGAATGATAGAAAATTAAATCTTGCAGAAACTATGCTTAAAAAGGCAGTAAAAGACTCAAATTATAATGATGGGGCTATACTTGATAGTTTGGGATGGCTTTATTTTAAGAAAGATAACTTAGATTTGGCAGAAAAATGGATTTATGATGCTTATCAACTTGAACCCTCAGAGCCAGAAATAATAGATCATTTATCCCAAATATATTATGAATTAGGCAGATACAAAGAATCAAAATTTTTAGATAATAAAATTATACTATTTCATAAAGATTATTTTAAATACGAGGAAGTTTTAGGCAGAAATGAAAATAAGTAA
>CACMUL010000009.1 GCA_902616855.1 uncultured Alphaproteobacteria bacterium
AAATAATACCCACCCCTTTCATACAAAATACAATGCCTAAAAATATCTGACTCCATTACTCCAAATTTAACATTTTTATAAACATGATGAATTTCATGAGAGGACCAGTATTTTTCCATGTATTCATCTCTTGCTGTTTTATCAAATAGTATGAAACTTAAGTCTTTATTGACATCTCTAAATTTTAAAATTTCCTGATAATGTGTTTTTCCAAAAAATTTATTTTCCCAAGTTTGATAAACAAATGGTGGTATAAGTTGACTGTGTGTTTCATTTGAGATTTGATCTTTCAACTCTTTTAAAGGATATTCTGTTATTCTTTTTATGTGATAATCGAAAAATTTTTCTATCTTTTTTAAACTATTCATAACTTTGGCGGAGAGAGTGGGATTCGAACCCACGATAGAGTTGCCCCTATACACGCGTTCCAGGCGTGCGCCTTAAACCACTCGGCCATCTCTCCGATATTTAATCATTATCTCCTATTTTTAGCGCCTCAAAAAAAGCAGTCTGCGGAATTTCGACATTACCAAATTGTTTCATTCTTTTCTTTCCCTTTTTTTGTTTTTCAAGAAGTTTTTTCTTTCTACTCACATCTCCGCCATAAAGTTTAGCAGTCACATCTTTTCTAAAAGCTTTAATGGTTTCTCTGGCTATAATTTTTCCATAAATTGCAGCCTGAATTGGTATTTGAAAGTTTTGTCTTGGAATTAAATCTTTTAGCTTATTACAAATCCTTCTACCAATCGTTTCAGCTCTTGTTTTATGAACTATATTTGAAAATGCATCAACAGTTTCTGAATTGATAAGAATATTTAGTTTTACTAAATCTCCTTCAAAATAATCGTAGACCTGATAATCAAAACTAGCATAACCTTTTGAATAAGATTTTAATTTGTCATAAAAATCTATAACGATTTCATTCAAAGGTAGTTCCATTTCTAAGATAGCTCTGTTGTTTTGTATATTTAAGTTTTTTTGTTTACCTCTTTTTTCAATACAAAGTGTTATTACCGTGCCCAAATAATCCTGTGGCACTATTATAGTAGATTTAACCCATGGTTCTAAAATTTTATCTATTTCAGCTGGATCAGGTAGTTCAGAGGGATTTCTTATTACAATTTCGTTTTTATTTCTGTCAATTACTTTATATACAACTCCTGGAGCAGTAGTAATTAAATCTAAATCAAATTCTCTTCTAAGTCTTTCTGTTGTAACCTCTAGGTGAAGTAAACCTAAAAAACCACACCTAAAACCATAACCTAAAGCAGCACTAGTTTCATTTTCATATGTAAAACTTGAGTCATTTAAAGCAAGTTTTTCAAAACTCTCTTTAAGTCTCTCATAATCTGATGTATCAACTGGATATATCCCACAAAACACGACTGGTAATGAGGGCTTGAAACCTGGAAGTGGTTTTATTTTTTGATCATTTAATTCCGCTATTGTGTCACCGACCTTACAGTCAGCAACTGACTTTATACTAGCATTAATGAAACCTATTTCTCCTGGACCTAATTCATCACAATAATTTATTTCAGGTGTGAAATATCCAATTCTATCGATATTATATTGTTGATTATTAGATAAAAACTTAACCTTCATACCTTTTTTCATAACTCCATCAAGAACTCTAACCAGAACTGTTACTCCTAAATAATTATCGTACCAACTGTCCACTAAGAGAGCCTTGAGATTTTTTTCATTTGTATTTGGAGAGGGTAGTTTTTCTACAATCTGATCTAATAAATCTTCAACTCCAAGTCCAGTTTTTGCAGAAACGAGACGAGCTTCTGAAGTATCTATTCCTATTGTTTGTTCAATGTCTTCTTTTACTCTTTCTGGTTCGGATGCAGGTAAATCTGCTTTGTTGAGAACTGGAAGTATCTCATGATTTACATCTATTGCTTGATAAGCATTTGCGAGAGTTTGTGCCTCAACACCCTGTGTGCTGTCAACAACTAAAACTGAGCCTTCACAAGCTGATAGTGATCTTGAAACTTCATAGGAAAAATCAACGTGTCCAGGTGTATCAAGAATATTAAGTTGATATTCATCGCCCTTTTTATTTTTATAGTTTAATCTTACTGTTTGAGCTTTTATAGTGATCCCCCTTTCTCTTTCAATCTCCATTGAGTCCAAGACTTGGTCTTTTTTGGTCCTGTCATCCATCCCTCCACAAATTTCAATTATTCTGTCCGCGAGAGTGGATTTACCATGATCAATATGAGCTATTATCGAAAAATTTCTAATTTTAGAAATTTCCATTAGCCTCTAATTTTTGCTTTGAATTTATTTGTTACTTTTTCTAAAATATTTTTATGTAATTGTTCTAAATCTTTTTCTTCAAGAGTTTTTTCTTTAGATTGAATAGTAACTCTAAATGTTACACTTTTACTATCATCTCCTAAGTCTTTTGCTGCATATAAATCAAAAAATTCTACATTTTTGATTAAGTTTTTATCTAAACCTTTGACATATCTCTGAACTTCATAAAGATTTTGCTCCTTTTCGAATAAAAAAGAAAAGTCTTTTTCACTGAACTGAAATTGGGAGTCTAGGATATTTATACTGTTAGCTCTACTAATTGAGTCAATTGGAAGGTTTTCAAAAAATAATTCAATTGCATAACAATTTTTAAGTTTAGAAAATTCCTCCATAATTAGTGGGTGGACTTTTCCATATCTAGCTATTAATTTTTTTCCCATAAATAGTTCTGCAGACTGACCTGGGTGATATGTATTTGAAGTTGATCTTGATATGTTAAATTGTTTTATGTCAAAATTTAACGAACTTATCAATATCGAGGTTAATTCTGTTAGAGAGTAAAAATTAAATTCTTCAGACTTGTAAATAGAGTTTGTATTTTCTTCAGTTGAAATAAGCAATGATAGAATATTTTCTTGGGATTGAGGTGAATTATAAATAGGTCCAATTTCAAATAATTGAATATTTTTAAAACCTTTTTTAAAATTTAATTCTGCACTTTCTAAATGGTTAAATATCATAGAATTCCTCATATAAGATTGATCATCACTGATTGCATTTGAAATTTTTAAGGATTTATCTCCTTTTAGGATTTCTTGGGCTCTAATTGAGTGAAAAGAAAAAGTTATAACTTCAGAAATTCCATTAGATATAAGGGTTTTTTTAAGTTTTTTTATTGATTTATATTTCTTATTTGTTGATGAATTATCAATCTTATCAATCTCATCGATTGATACAGTGGGCACACTTTGTTTAATATTTTCATATCCATAAATTCTTATGATTTCTTCAACTATATCGATTTTGTTTTTAACATCATTCCTCCATGATGGTACTAAGACTTCACATTCCTTTTCATTGCTTTTATTAATTTGAAATTTAAGATCTTTTAATATTTTGATTTGTTTTTGTGGATCCAGTTCTAAACCAATAGTCTTATTAAAATAATCAAATTTATAATTTATTTTATGCTCAATATTATCTAATTTTCCAGCTTCAATATTTTTACTTACTAAGCCCCCACATATTTTATTTATTAAATATGATGCATATTCCAAACCTTCAATGACCATATTTTTATCTAATCCTCTTTCAAAACGATACCTGGCATCTGAATTTATTCCAAGAATTCTACCAGTTTGTGCAACACTATTCGGATTAAAAAGAGCAACCTCAAGAAATACATTTTTAGTATCATCTGTGCATCCGCTGTAGTCTCCTCCTATAATCCCTGCTATAGCGAGTGCATTATCTTCATCGGCTATCACGGTTGTGTTTTTATCTAAAGTGTATTCTTTATTATCTAAAGCAAGAATTCTTTCATTTGCATTTGCAAGCCTCATATTAAGTTTTTTTCCAATTTTATCTGCATCAAAAACGTGTAAAGGTCTTCCTAAATCAATAGTAATATAATTTGTTATATCAACTAAAGCGTTTATAGGTCTTAATCCAAGGCTGATAAGTTTTTTTTGTAACCATTCTGGAGATTTAGAATTATTTACATTTTTAAAATATCTACTTACTACATATTCACAGCTATTATCATCATTGTTAATATTCCAAATGATTGGGCTTGCAAATTCTAACTGATTTATTTTTTTAAAATTCAAAGGCTTTAGTTTACCTACACCTTTAGCTGAAAGATCTCTAGCAACACCTCTAACACCAAGGCAATCTCCTCTATTAGGTGTAATACCTATCTCGAAAATAGGATCATTTAACTTCAAAGCTTCAACTGCTGAGGTGCCATTTTGAAAATCATCTAATAACTCAATAATTCCCTCATGATCATCACTTAAGTTAAGCTCCCTCTCAGACAAAAGCATACCCTCAGATATTTCACCTCTAATTTTTCCTTTTTTTAAATTTATCTGTGTTCCTGGAATATACATGCCATCTTTAGCAAATATTCCTTTTAATCCCTTCTTTACATTATTTGCTCCGCAGATTACCTGATAGGTATTTGTTCCATCATCAACTTTACAGATATTTAATCTATCTGCATTGGGATGTTTTCTAAAATCTTTTATGGTTGCCACAACAAACTTTGAGTATTCTGAATAGTCAATCAAGCTCTCAAGTTCAAGACCTAAATTTGTAAGAGCTTCACCAATTTCATTTGCATTTTTATCTGTCTCTAAATGATCACACAACCAACTATAACTAAACTTCACTAAAAATCTCCTATGGTAAAGCCATTGCTAGCTATCCAATTTAAGTTTCCACTAAAAAATGATCTAATATCTGTAAGCCCATACTTTAACATTGTGATCCTGTCTAAGCCCACTCCAAATGCAAAACCTTGATAGATATTCGTATCCACATTGCAGTTCTCTAGAACTATTGGGTTGACCATTCCACATCCAAGAATCTCAAGCCAACGATCACCTTGACCTAATTGAATTTTGTTATTCACAATCTCATAAGCAATATCCATTTCAGCAGAAGGTTCAGTAAAAGGAAAGTAACTAGGTCGAAATCTTACTTTTAAATTCTGTACATTAAAAAATTGTTTACAGAATTCAATTAGAGTGCCCTTCAAATCTCCCATATTTGCATTCTCATTAACAAACAAACCCTCAACTTGATGAAACATTGGAGAATGTGTTGAGTCAGAGTCGCACCTATATGTTCTCCCAGGAGCAATTATTTTAACTGGGGGTTTTTGATTTAATAACGTTCTAATTTGAACTGGGCTAGTGTGTGTACGTAAAACGTAGGGTTTACCTTCCTTATCCTTGTCATCTATATAAAAAGTATCCTGCATTTCGCGTGCAGGATGATTTTCAGGAATATTTAATGCTGAAAAATTGAAAAAATCTGTCTCAATGTCAGGGCCTTCGGCAACAGAGTAACCCATTGATCCAAAAATAGTGATAACCTCATCGAAAGTTTTTGATATTGGATGAGCCATCGAGGCTATAGAATTTGGTGGAGGGAAACTTATATCTAAATATTCATTTTTTAATTTAGAGTTTATTTCTTCAATTTTTAAATCGTTAAATTTATTTTTGATAAGATTTTCAACTTCAATTCTTAGTAAATTTAATTTTGAACCTGATGATTTTTTTTCTTCTAAAGAAAGATCCTTAAGACTTTTCAATAACTCAGTTATTTTTCCCTTTTTTCCTAAGTAAGCTACTTTAACGTTTTGTAGTTCTTGTTGGCTAGAGCTTTGCTCTATTTCTTTCGTAACTTCATTTAGGACTTTTTTAATGTCCATTTTTAATCTAGTTGGCTAAATTAGCCTTGGCTTTCTCAACAATTGATTTAAAAGCAGCGGGTTCATGAAATGCAATTTCAGAAAGAATTTTTCTATTGATTTCAATCTTAGCTTTTTTTAATCCATCAATAAATTTTGCATAAGTCAGACCATGTTCTCTAACACCAGCATTAATTCTTTGGATCCACAATCCTCTAAAATCTCTTTTCTTATTTCTTCTATCACGATATGCGTATTGGAGAGCTTTATCCATACTTTGTGTTGCTACTCTATAAACATTTTTTCTTCTTCCACGATGACCTTTTGTAAATTCAAAAACTTTTTTATGTTTAGCTCTTGCTGTAACACCTCTTTTAACTCTTGGCATAATATCTCTCCTTTACCTATTTAGAATATGGCATCATTGAGTCAATTATTATTGATGCAGATTTTGATAAAACCCTAGTACCTTTAGAATTTCTGATAAAAGAGTTTGTTCTTTTGGACATGCCATGGCGTTTACCAACGTTTCCGACAACTAGTTTTCCTGATGAGGATTTTTTAAAGCGTTTTTTGACGCTACTTTTTGTTTTAAGTTTGGGCATTTAATCTCCTTTTGAGTAATTATTAAGGTCTTAAGGCATACCCTTTTAAAAGCCCCTTCGACCAACTGAGGTCAATTTGATATCATATAATTTATTTAGGTGCAACTACGAGGAAAGCTTGTCTTCCCTCGATTTTAGGTTCCATTTCAACTCTAATAAGTTCTCCCAAATCAGTTTTTACTCTTTTAAGCATATCAATACCTAAATTAGAGTGTTCCATCTCTCTACCCTTAAATCTCAAGCTGAATTTCACTCTGTTTCCCTCTTTTAAAAATTTCTGAGCATTTCTGATTTTAACTTGGTAATCATGCTCTCCTGTGCCGGGTCTAATTTTAAGCTCTTTAGTTTCTATTACTTTTTGTTTCTTTTTTGCTTCATTTTTTTTCTTCTGTTCTTGATACTTAAATTTTCCATAGTCTACTATTTTACAAACCGGAGGATTATTATTTGGAGCTATCTCTACTAAATCCATACCTCTACCTTTAGCAATGTCTAAGGCTTCATTTTTTTTCATAACTCCTAATTGCTCCCCATCATCAAGAATAACTCTAACATCCGCCGCAGAAATAAAGTTATTTATCTTGTGGAGGTCTTTTTTGCCACGAAAATTATTATTTCTTTGGTAAGGTTTATTCAAAATATTATATGTAATAGGAAAGAAAGTTGATTTGCAATTATAAATGTCCTAGTGATTGCTTTAATAAAATCATCTTAGGATTATTAGCAAAGATAGGTCAATTGTAAATATAAATTATTTTAATATTTGTTTAATTTTATTGATAATAGTGTTGACACTAATATTTTTTACGTTAGATGCTGTAATTTTATGTAAATTATTCCCTAGCGGGTAACATGATCGTGAAATTTCGTTATCATTTGCTAACCAAATTACGTTTTTATTTGTAAGACCTGCAATATGGGCTGGCCCTGTATCATTTGTAAGGATTAACTCAGACGACATGCATAATTGATAGAAATCCTCAATCTTTGATTCATTGATTTTATTTTTAGAGTCTGGACACAATTTAATTATTTCATTAATTGTATTTATATCCAAATCAGATCCTGTCAAATAAATTTCATAGTTTCTGCTAACTAAATACTTTGCTACTTCAGCATATTTATCTGAAGGCCATTTTTTATATTCTCCAGATTTTGAGGTCCCTGGAATAAAAATTACTTTTTTTGATTGTTTTGTATTACCTTTAAGCATCCAACTTAAATCAGGCTTTAAGTAGGTATTTATTTCCAAATATTTTAATTGTTCTTGATGATTTTTAGTAATGTGTTGAACACCAAGTTTTTTTTGCTTGTATTTGTAATCCGAAAATTTTCTTGCAGATAAGATTTTACATTTAGTAAATATCTTAATGAATAAATTATAAATTTCTGTTCTTGTTGAGTTTTGTAAATCAATTAATAAATCTATTTTTTTTTCTTTAACTTTTTTCAAAATATTTTTTACTGAAGGGAAAATTGATATCCTATTATCAACTAAAATTTCATTCACATAAGGTAGGTTTTTAAAAATTTGTTTATAGTTAGACTGTGTAAGTAAGTATATGTTCGAGTTTGGATAATTTTCTCTTAGTGTTTTAATAGCTCCAAATGATAAGACTAAATCACCAAGTGAACCGTGTTTAATTACTAGAATATTCATGAATTAATTAAATGATTATAAATGTCCAAAGTTTTTCTACACATGAGATCAGATGAATAATTTTTTTCTACATAAGATCTTCCTTTTTTTGATATTTCTTTGTAATTTTTTAAAGCATATTTAAAAGTTTTTTGGAATGATTTAAAAGAGTTAACATCAAATAACAAATTTTTATTAAAATTGAAAAGTTGCTCTTTAGTGCCACCTTGATTAGGAGCTATAACAACTTTAGATACAGATAATGCCTCAGAAACAGTTCTACCAAACCCTTCGGGTCTCTTAGAGATATTTACAACCAAGTACGCTCCTTGATACAGTTTTTTTACATCTAATGTGGGTTTATGAATTATAATTTTTTTTGATATACTTAATTTGTTAATTAGTAATTGTATTTTTTTTTCTTCTTTACTTTTATTTAAAGATACAATGTGAATATTGAATGTGTCTTTGTGCTTTTGCTGCAATAATGAGAAGTAATTTAGTAATAATTCATGCCCTTTCCAACTTGAAATCCTTGAGGGTATAAAAATATTTTTACTCGTAAGTTTTTTTCTCGATGGTGAAAAGTAATTTGTATCTACACCTCTTGGAATAACATGTAGTTTAGTTTTATCATTAAGTTTATGCTCATATGTTTTTTTGACAAAATTTGAGTTAAAAATAATAGCATCACCTTTCAATAAAAAACTGTTATACCAATCTTTTAAAAATGACTTAGACTCATATCTGTTGTGAACACTTGTAACAACTTTTATATTCAAATTTTTAATATATTTAATAAGAAAAAAAGCCGGTGCTCTTGAAGAGATATGTACTAAGTTTATTCTTTTTTGTTTAATTAAATACTTTATTTGGATTTTGATTTTGTTTTGATCAAAAATGTTTTTAAATTTGTAATTATTTAATTTTATTATTTTTAAACCTTTAACATTAAAATTTTTATTGCTATTTTCACATAAAATATAGTTGTCAATTTTTTTTTTATTGAGATATTTTGCAATATCTCTCACACCAGTCTCAATACCTCCAATGCCCATGGATGGAATTATTTGTAAACAAGTTATTTTTTTTGTATTTTTAATTTGTGTCAAAACTAAACTTTTATAAAAAAGGTGATGTTAAAATATCTTATAGATATTACAAAAGAAGTAAAAAAACACTGATCTTTTTACATGGCTTATTATCAGACATGAGTGGTAAAAAGTCCAATTTTTTAAATAATTATTGCAAAAAAAATAAAATTTCATATTTGTGTTTTGACTTTCAAGGCCATGGTAGATCTAGTGGTGAATTTACTAACTTTGGTATTAGTGATTGGTATAATGATTTAGACAATATTATAAAATATCTAAAAATTAAAAATTTTATTCTGGTTGGCAGTAGTATGGGTGGATGGGTTGCTATCATATATGCTTTGATACATCCAAGAAAAGTTACAAAACTTATAGGCATTGCTCCCGCACCAGATTTTACTACAAAGTTAATATGGAAAAATTTTAATACTCATCAAAAAAATAAAATTAAAAATAATAAAATTGTTAAACAAAAGGTTAGTTCTGATTTTAATTATTATTACTCTCCAGCACTTTTTAAAAGAAGTAAAAAATTTCTAATTGAAAATATTGAGGGTAATTTTTTAGGAGAAACTATTTTCCTTCATGGGGGCCAAGATAAAGCTGTTCCATATGGATATAATGACAGTTTCAATTTTTGTAAAAAATTTAAAAACTTTAAGAATATTTTAATTAAACATGCAGATCATAGCCTGTCTGACAAAGAGAGTTTAATAACACTATCTAAATTTATTTAAGCTATTTTTGATTTTTTTGTAACTGGAAATTCTAGTTTATCAATCACTTCATCAGGAACAACGTGAGCAAATTTTTTGATCTCAGAGTCATAATTTTCAATAATAAACTCAGCTCTTTTTGATTTAGTCTCTTTATAAAAATCATTTAAAAGATCTAGAAGGTGGTTTTTCCATTCTTTGTTATCAACTTCATAAAGTCCAATAGTTTCCATGTTCATCAAATCAGAAATATTCTTTTGTTCAGAGTAAATAAAAGCAGATCCACCAGTCATCCCAGCACCAAAGTTATCGCCAACATCTCCTAAAATTATTGCAGACCCACCTGTCATATACTCACAACCATTGGCACCACATCCCTCTACAATTGCTAATGCACCGGAATTTCTGACACAAAATCTGTCACCTGCTTGACCAGAAGCATATAACCTTCCATCAGTCGCTCCATAAAGAGTGACATTTCCAATAATTACATTTTCATGACTAGGTTGAGTAAATGAATTTCTTGGCTGAACGATAATTTTTCCTCCAGAGAGACCTTTGCCAACATAATCATTAGCATCGCCAAACACTTTTAAAGTAAGACCTTTGACGGCAAATGCTCCCAAGGACTGACCAGCTGAACCTCTAAGTTTTAAAGTAACATGATCCTCAGATAAGGTATTCATTCCATATTTTCTTGTGATGATGGATGAAATTTTAGTTCCTATTGTTCTTAATGTATTTTGTATATTATATGTAAGTTCAATTTTTTGACCTGAGTTAATAAAGTCTTTTCCGTCTTTTTCAAACTGATCGTCAAGTGTTTTTGGTACTTCATTTCGTTTTTTTGGTGAATGGTAATCATAGATTTTGCCATCATCAATCTTTGTTAATATTGGATTTAAGTCGAGATTATCTAAATCACTGGATCCATAATGAATTTGAGATAATAATTCTGTTTTACCAATAATATCCCTTAAAGATTTGTAACCTAAAGAGGCAAGAATTTCTCTGACTTCTTCGGCAATAAATGAAAACAAATTGACAACTTTTTCAGGAGTGCCACCAAATTTTTCACGAAGTTTTTCATCTTGGGTACAGACACCAACTGGACACGTATTTGAGTGACATTGTCTAACCATAATACAACCCATTGCTACCAACGATGCTGTACCAATTCCATATTCCTCAGCTCCTAATATTGCAGCAATAACAATATCTTTTCCTGTTTTAATACCTCCATCTGTTCTCAGAAGAACTTTGTCTCTTAGACCATTCAAAGCTAAAATTTGGTGAACCTCACTTATTCCCAACTCCCATGGAAGGCCAACATACTTAATACTCGACTGAGGGCTTGCCCCTGTTCCACCAGAGTGTCCTGAAACTAAAATTACATCAGCTTTAGCTTTTGCGACTCCAGCAGCAACAGTTCCAATTCCTGATTGAGCAACTAGTTTTACACAAACTTTTGCTATTGGATTGATTTGTTTTAAATCGTAAATAAGTTGAGCAAGATCCTCTATAGAATAAATATCATGATGTGGAGGGGGACTAATAAGCGTTACACCTTTTGTACTATGTCTTAATTTAGCAATTAAATCAGTAACCTTAAATCCAGGTAGTTGACCGCCTTCTCCTGGCTTAGCACCTTGAGCTATTTTAATTTCTAATTCTGAGCAGTTATTCAAATATTCTGCGGTCACACCAAATCTTCCGCTTGCAACTTGTTTGATCGCTGAGCTTGGATTATCACCATTTTTTAATTTGGAATATCTTCTTGCATCCTCTCCTCCTTCTCCACTATCTGACTTTGAACCTATTCTGTTCATTGCTATAGCTAAAGTTTCATGAGCCTCAGGGCTAAGAGCACCAAGTGAAATTCCAGGAGATACAAAGCTTTTTCTTATTTCAGAAATGCTCTCTACGTTGTCCAGATTTAAAGAATTGCTACTTTCATTAAATTGAAGTAAATCCCTTATTTGAATTGGTTTGGAGCTATAAATTCTTGAGGTATATTTTTTATAAAGATTATATGAGTCTCTAGTTACAGCTTCTTGAAGCATATGTATAGAGACACCCTCATAAGCGTGTGCCTCACTATTAGCTCTAAATCTATATTCACCACCAATGTCTAAAATTACATTATCAGATTTAAATGATACCTCATGCTGTCGTCTTACTCTTTTTTCTAATCCATCTAATCCAATACCAGAAATTCTAGAGGACATTCCTGGAAAAAAACTTTCTACCATGCTTCTGCTTAAACCAATTATTTCAAAATTTCTTCCACCACGATATGAACTGATTACTGAAATTCCCATTTTACTGATAATTTTTCTTAATCCTTTCTCTATGGATTTTTTAAAGTTTTTAATTAGTTGAGGGTAATCAGTATTCTGATAAATATTTTTTTTATACCTATTTGCAATAAGTTTTTCTACTAGTGAAGCATTAACAGTAGTAGCACCAACACCAATAAGTACTGCAAAGTAGTGTACATCAAGACACTCTTTTGAAGAGACATTTAAAGAAGTAAAAGTCCTTAAATTATTTTTTATTAGATAACTATGAACAGCACTAGTGGCAAGTATCATTGGTAAAGCAATTCTGTCTTTATTAATATTATTATCAGTTATAATCAGATGTTGAGAACCAGATCTTACTGCCTGTTCTGCTTCAGAGCATATTCTTTGAATTTCATTTAAAAAACTAGTATCTTCATTCAATTTATAAGTGCAGTCAATTTCAGTTGTAAAGTTTGATAAATGACTTTTTAGTGTTTCCAGTTCATTATCCAGTAATAAAGGACTTTCTAAGAGTACCAAATTACATTGTTCAGATTCTTCTTCTACAATGTTTCCGAGGTTTCCAAGCCTAGTTTTTAAACTCATTACAACTTGTTCCCTAAGGCTATCAATTGGAGGGTTCGTTACTTGAGCAAAATTTTGTTTAAAAAAACTGTGAAGACCTCTGTATCTTTCAGTGAGTACGCTTAGTGGTGCGTCGTCTCCCATTGATCCAACAGCCTCTTGACCTGTTTTAACCATAGGGTCTAAAATTAAATCAAGAGTTTCTAATGTTAAATTAAATGATTTAGCAATTTGAAAAACATTTTCTTCATCCTTTGTTGATGGTTCAAAAATTTTTTCATTAGATAATATGTTATCTAACTTTATAGTTTTTTGATTCCAATCTGAGTAATTATTACGTTGACTGAGTAAATCTTTTAATTCAAAGCTCTCATAAAACTTACTCTCTTTATAATTAACTGCAATTAATTCACCGGGCCCAACTCTTCCTTTTTTTATAATATTTTTTTCATCTATATTAATCATTCCAACTTCAGATCCTGAAATTAGTAAATCATCATCTGTAAGTATGTATCGTAGGGGCCTTAACCCATTTCTGTCCATACCAGAAATTATCCAGTCTCCAAAATTTCCGCAAACAGCAGCTGGTCCGTCCCATGGTTCAATGACAGCGTTACAATAAGCATACATAGCCTTTAATCGATCAGATAAATCAGATCGATTAGACCAAGACTCAGGAATTATCATTGATTTAGCCATCGGCATGTCCCTATCAGTTTGAACAAAAAGTTCGAAAGCGGCATCAAGCGAAGCGGAGTCAGAGGCGTCTGGGTCGAGTATCGGTTTCAAGTCATTAATTCTCTCGTTAAAAAAGGGGTGAGTAATTCTTGGTTCATGTGCGCTCATCCAATTTATATTTCCCTTCAGAGTATTGATTTCACCATTATGAGCTAAAACTCGAAATGGTTGCGCCAAGGACCACGTAGGAAATGTGTTGGTAGAATATCTTTGATGGTAAATGGCAAATTTGGATGTAAATACATTATCAAGCAAATCTGGATAAAACTCCGATAACTGTTCAGCTAAAAACATACCTTTGTAAACAATTGTTTGTGTAGATAAAGAGCAAACATAAAAATCGTTAATACTCTGTGCTTTAATTTTGTTCTCTATCCTTTTCCTTGTTAGATAAAGTTTCTTTTCGATATCAGGTGTTTTTTCTTTAGGTGAGAAAATTATTTGTTCTATTTCTGGTTTAGTATAGTTAGCTTTTTCACCAATGATCTCTGTATTAACAGGAACCTGTCTCCATCCAAACAGATTCATTCCAGATTTTATTATTTCATATTCAACGATAGCTCTACATTTTTCTTGAGCTCCAAAATCTCTTTTAGGCAGAAAAATCATGCCTACACCTAACACAGTGTCTTTAGTTGTTCTGTGGCCCATTTTTAAAACTTGTTTGCTGAAGAAAGAATTTGAAACCTCCAACATAATACCAGCACCATCTCCAGTTTTGCCATCAGCATCAACCGCGCCTCTATGGAATACTGCTTTAAGTGCCTCAACTCCTTTTTCTACTATGTCTCTTCTTGACTCACCGTTTATTGAGGCAACTAAACCTACACCACAATTATCATGTTCATATTTTTCATCATAAACGTGATTATCTTTTAGTTTTTGTCTATTTATTTTAAAAATTTCTAATGGATTGTTTTTCATGATGCTTTTTTAATTTTCGAACTCTGTAAGAAATTATGAATTGATTTTGCAACTTCTCGGCCATCATGTATCGCCCAAACAACAAGAGAGGCACCCCTAACAATATCACCTGCAGCAAAAATCTTTGGGTTGCTAGTTTGAAACTTTTTAAAATCAACTTTAACTGTTTTCCAGCTAGTTAATTCAATATTTGTTTTGAAATTATGATTTAAATCTTCAGGCTCAAAACCAAGAGCTTGAATAATTAAGTCACTTTTTATTTGTTTTTCAACACCAGTATCAATTGGTTTTCTTCTTCCACTCTCATCCACCTCACCTAATGTAGCCACTTTGTATGTCATACTTGTTGCAGTAGCATTATCGCTAATAATTTTAGATGGAACAGATAACCAATTAAATTTGATACCCTCTTGCTCTGCATTTAAAACTTCTCTTGCTGATCCAGGCATATTTTCTTTGTTTCTTCTGTAAAGACAAGTAACCTCTTTTGCTTGCTGTCTAATGGCTGTTCTAACACAATCCATTGCAGTATCACCTCCACCAATAACAACTACATGTTTATCTTTTGCTGTGAGATATTTATTTTTTGAGGGAGAGTCACCTAAACCGGTTCTGTTACTCTCAATTAAAAAATCCAAAGCAGGAATGCTATTATTGACTGTTGAAGTGTCAATATCTAATTGTCTTGCTTTGTATACACCAGTTGCAATTAATATTGCATCATAATCTTTTTCCAAATCTTGAAAGGAAATATTTTTTCCTACTTCTGTGTTTAAATTAAATACAACTCCACTATCAGTAAGCCACTCTGTTCTTCTCTCAACAATTTTTTTGTCTAATTTAAAGTTAGGTATGCCATAAATCATCAAGCCACCAGCTCGGTCATTTTTTTCATAGACGTCTACTTTATATCCATTTTGAATTAAATAGGCTGATGCAGCCATTCCTGCAGGGCCAGATCCTATTATTGCAACTTTCTGCTTGTATTGGTTTTGTGATGATAGGTTTTTAACCCATCCTTTTTCCCATGCTATTTCTGTAAGGTATTTTTCTAAATTACCAATTGTAATGGCTCCAAAGCCTGCCTGTTCGACAACACAATTACCCTCACACAAACGATCTTGGGGACAAACTCTTCCACATACCTCTGGAAATGCATTTGTAGACGCAGATACTTGATAAGCTTCCTCCAATCGGCCTTCTGCAATGTATCGTAGCCAATCTGGTATATTATTGTTTAAAGGGCAATGTATTTGACAATATGGGATTCCGCATTGAGAGCATCTTGATGATTGTTCAATAGAGTCATTTTTATCAAACTGACTATAAATCTCCTGAAAATCCTTTATTCTTTTTTCAGGTTCGGTTTTAGAAGGATTCTTAGATTTTTTTTTATGAAACTCTAACATGATAATAAAATATTACTTTATTCACCTATAAATAAATGGACTTTATTAATACAGAGGTTAATGAGCTAAGTAAACTTATAAATGATAATAAATTATGACTAATAGTAGTATTTTTTATTTTTTTTATGGTTTAATACAAGGAATTACTGAATTTATCCCCATTAGTTCCAGTGGACATCTTAATATTTTAGAAATCTTCTTTAAAAGCTTAGAATCCAGAAATTTTCTATACGAAACATCAGCACACTTTGCCTCTTTATTGGCTTTATTATTATATTTATTCGCAAACAAACATTTTTCAAAATTAAATATCAAAACTTACTGGAAAATATTAATCTATGCGACCATACCTGCAATTCTTGTCGGTTTTACACTCAAATTATACGATGTAAATTACATTAGTTTAGAACTAATTGGATACACTTCAATTATTGGAGCAGTATTGCTCTATGTATCAGACAAATCAAAAAAATTTAAGTTAAAAATCAAAAATAAAAATGCCAAATTTATTTTAGCTGGATTTTTTCAATGTCTAGCTTTTTTACCAGGGTTCAGTAGAGCAGGAAGTTGTATAATTGCATTCAGACTATTTGGGGAAGATAGAAAAAATTCATCTATTTATAGTTTATATATGGGTATACCAATAATTTGTTTATCTTTTTTTTCCAATATTAAAGAATTTGAAAATTTTATAGTTGATAAAAATCTATCTTTAATTTTTATTACTACATTTTTTGCAGCATATTTTACAATATCTGTATTTATAAAAATGATAAATAAAATTGGGTTTACACCTTTTGTGATTTATAGAATTTTATTAGGTTTAATTTTATTAATTTATTTATCTTAATTAAACTTTATCAATAAACTTTTTTAAATATTCTGAGGTGACAACCTTCATATCTGATAAATCTTGTTTCAATATTTCAGTTACTATTTTTTGACTTCCATCTGAAATACTGTCATGAGAAAGAGTCACATACTGATCATATGTAAATAAAGGTTTTGGTAGTTTTTCTAATACTTTACCTTGAACAATTGCCAAAAAAGAGGGTATGTAAAAAAATCTTTCCTTTTTTTTCAAAGAAAAAAATATATGGCTCAAAATTTCTTTGAATGTAAATATTTCATTACCTACTGCAGCAATATTAGAGTTTTTATGCTTTTCGAAATTATTTAATAAATTGAAAATTAAAAGAGATAAGTCATTGACATAAATTGGCTGAAATTTAGTCATTCCATTTTTTATTAATGGTAAGAATGGTAAGATTTTAGCCATCTTACCAAATAAGTTAAAGAAATTATCTTCTTCACCGTATACAGTGCTTGGCCTAACTATTATATGGTTAGTATTGTTGTTTTCTATAAATTCCTCACCCATTTTTTTGCTAATTAGATAGTTTGATTTTGTTTGAAAAGTAGACCCTAAGCCAGAAACATGAAGAAAAGGTTTTTTATATAATTCACAATAATTAGCAATTTTTTTTGGCAGTAAATAATGAACAAGTTCAAATGATAAGTTATTTTTTTCAAATAAAATACCAATTAAATTAATAACTAAATCTGAATTTGCAATTAAGCTTTTTATTTTGTCTAAGTTGTGAATATCAAATTCTGTTACTTCTATCTGCCCAATGTCTCCTGAAAGAATATTTCTTTTTACTCTACCAGCATTTCTTACAGGGCATATTAATTTGTCACCATTTTGTAATAGTCTTTTCGTTACACTTCTTCCTATAAAACCTGTGGATCCAAATACTAAAATATTTTTGTTTTTCATTGTGATATCTATCTTATATAAATATATGATCCAAGATGTCAAACTATCAATTATTTCAAAATGATCTACCAAACAAAGTTTTGAGATCTTTTAAAGGTGATATATCTATTGACACTGAAACGCTCGGATTAAACATTAAAAGAGATAGGTTGTGTCTTATTCAGTTAAGGAATGAAACAGATAAAAAAGTTTATTTAATTAAATTTGATGAAGACTTATCACCAAAATTATCAAAGAATATCAAATTACTTCTTGAAAATAATAGTCTCACCAAAATATTTCATTTTGGAAGATTTGACATGGCAGTTTTGAAAGAGAATTTAAAAATAAATGTCAAAAATATTTTTTGTACGAAAGTTGCATCAAAATTAACTCGAACATATTCTTCAAAGCATGGTCTAAAAGATCTGGTTGATGAAATATTAGATATACAATTAGATAAGACAGAACAATCATCTGATTGGAGTAGGAAAAAACTTACAAAAAAACAAATTGAATATGCTATGAACGATGTTTTATATTTATCTGAAATAAAAAACTCTCTTAATGATAAATTGTATAATCAAAAAAGATTAAAATTATTCAAATCAATAATGAAATTTATGGAAATAAGAGTTGATTTAGATTTACAAGGATGGGAAGGAATAGATATTTTTGCTCACAAATAAAAAAATGAATAATTTAAAAATTAAAAAAGTAGGACAAGATGTAATAAAGTTAGAATCCATTGCCTTAGCTAAGTTAGCAAGAAGTTTAGGAAAAGATTTTGTAAAAGCAGTTGAACTAATCTCTCAACAACAAGGTAAGGTCATAATTTCTGGTGTAGGTAAAAGTGGAAATATTGCAGGAAAGATTGCTGCATCTTTTACATCTACAGGGATACCAGCCATATATTTAAATCCTGTCGATGCTAGCCATGGAGATATGGGAATAGTAGAAAAAAATGATGTATTAATTATTTTATCTAATTCTGGAGAAACTCATGAACTATCAGATTTAATTAATTTTAGTAAGAAAAAAAAAATTAAAATTATTTCGATAACTTCTACTAGTAAAAGTCTGTTATCTAAAAATTCGGACATAAATTTGATCTTACCGTCTCATAAAGAAGCTGATAAACTGCAGATAATCCCAACAACTTCAACAACAATGTCATTAGCTCTTGGTGATGCTCTTTGTTGTTCTGTATTAAGTCTTAGGAAATTTGATAAAAAATCATTTAGTGAACTTCACCCAGGTGGTAAAATTGGAAAAAAATTAAAAACGCTTAGTGAAATTATGGATACTGACATTCCTATCATAAGTACTCAATCATCAATAATTGATGCTGTTCTTATAATGACTGAAAAAAAATATGGCTGTGTTGTTGTTTTAGAAAAAAATAAAAAAATAAAAGGTATTATCACAGATGGTGATTTGAGACGATCAATATCTAAAGTAAATATAAATGAAAAAGCTACAATGATAATGAAAAATAAACCAATTATTGCCTCTAGTGATTTGTTAATTTCATCAGCTATAGTTCTTATGAATAAATACTCAATTACAAGTCTTATAATTGCCAAACAAAATAAACCAGTTGGTATAGTTAATATAAAAAAATGTTTAGAAAATGATTGAGTTTATAAGTAAAAAAATTATTAACATATTAATAATTTTTGCTTTGGTTCTACAAGTGATTATTTACCTCTATAATCAAAGACCATTAATAACAAACTTTAGTAAAAAACAAATTACTGTTGAAAATTTTTCAACTATAGCTCTTAGTAATTCTGGGATAACAAAAATTGGATCTGAAAAATTGAATAAAATTGATGAAGACAATATTTATTTAGAGGGTAAGTCTTTCTTAGAGAATAAAGAATATAAAATTTATGGTAATAATATAAACATTAGTCTATCAGAAGAAATTTCTTCAAGTAATGAGGCAGTAGAAGTAGTAAATTCAATGGGCATATTAAGTGCACAAGGATTTAAAAGTATAGAAAATGAGGGTAAGATTATCTTCAAAGGAAAGGTAAAATTAATTTTAAATGATTAAATTATTTTATATGTTGATTTATTTATTCATTCTCTCAAACGCGAATTCTGAAAGTTATGTTAAGGCTGGAGAAAGTTTAGTTTGGGACTCAGATAATAAAAACTATATTGCTAATGGAGATGTTATATTTAAAAATGAAAAATTTATTGCATATGCTGACAAAATGGTTGCAAATTATATTGAGGAAAACAATAGTGAAATTTTTACAATCATAGAACTTTTCGATAATGTAATAATTGAGTTTAAAAATGAAACCTTTAAAGGTAATTATGCAATTTACACACGTAATGATAATATAATAAAACTTACTGGTAACGTATCTATTGAGTCTCCGACTAGATTATTGACTGGATATGAGTTAATTGCTGACATTAACAACAATAAGAGAATACTCAATTCAGCAAATGATGAGTCGCTTGTAGAGGTTTTATTAGACAATAATGCAGACAATTAAATTAATTGAAGTAAGTAAAAGTTTTAAGTCAAAAAAAGCCCTAAATAAAGTAAGTATTGAATTTAAAAATAATATAGTAAGTGGTTTATTAGGTCCAAACGGAAGTGGTAAAACAACCTTATTTAATATTATTGCTGGTTTTTTATCTCCAGATATTGGAGAAGTTTTATTCGATAATCAAAATCTCAACAAAAAAAGTTTAAGCATTAGATCAAAGCTGGGAATTTCTTATTTACCTCAAGAGGCTTCTATTTTTAGAGATTTAAATGTTTATGATAACATATTTTCAATAGCTGAATTGTTTCATGATAAGAGTTATTCGATCAAATTAACAAAAAATTTAATAAATCAATTTTCCTTAAATCAATTTAGTAAAACAAAGGGTAAATTATTATCTGGTGGGGAGAGAAGAAGAACAGAAATTGCCAGAGCCCTAGCTAGTAATCCAAAATTCCTTTTGCTTGATGAGCCGTTTGCTGGTATCGACCCAATAGCGATTGAAGAAGTTAAATCTACTATCTCATTATTAAAAAAAATGAATATAGGAATTATAATAACAGATCATAATGTTAAAGAGGCACTAAGTATTGTTGATTTTGGGTACATAATTTATAATGGCGAAATAATAAAATCTGGAAGCCCAAAGGAAATTACAACTGATAAATTTGTAAAAAAAATATATTTGGGTAAAAATTACAATTAATCTTATGCCTTTAAGTCATTTAAGTAAAATTAAAGGTACGTATTATCCTCCTGGTGATAAATCAATAAGTCATAGAATTTTAATATTGGCTGGTCAGGCGGTAGGTAAATCAAAAATTTCTAATTTATTAGAGGGAGAAGATGTAATAAATACATTAAATGCAATGAAATTATTTGGGGTACAAATCATTAAAAAAGAAAAAGATCACTTTGTTTTTGGCATACCACCTGGAGGATTGATACAACCAAATAAAACTATTAATTTTGGAAACTCAGGCACAGGTATTAGATTAATTTTAGGATTAATATCATCAAATAACATTAAAGCATATTTAACTGGAGATAAATCTTTATGTAAAAGGCCTATGAAAAGAGTAACGGAACACTTGTCTAGAATTGGGGCAAAATTTGAAATGAAAAAAGATACGTTCCCTCCAATAAAATTAAAGGGCACAGGAAAAGCTGTGCCTTTGAGTTTTAATATACTCATCCCATCAGCTCAAATTAAAAGCGCCATTATGCTTTCTGCGTTAAACACAAATGGGGTAATAAAAATTAAAGAGTTTAAATCTACAAGAGATCACACAGAAAATATGCTCAAATCTATGGGTTATAACATAAAAGTGAAGGAGGTGAGTAAATATAGGTTTATAGAAATGAAAAACAATAAAGAACTAAATACTATTCGTTATACTGTACCTGGCGATCCCTCTTCAGCCGCTTTCTTTATTACTGCTGCCTGTATGAAGCCAGGTTCAAAATTAATTGTTAAAAATATTCTTTTTAACAAAACTAGAATAGGATTTATCAAAACTTTAAAATCTATGGGTGGAAATATTAAAATTATTAGAAAAAAAAGAGTTCACAACGAATTGATAGCAGATCTAAAAATCCAACAAAATAAAATTTTAAATTCTATTACTTTAATGCCAGATGAAGTGCCTCTTCAAATAGATGAAATACCTATATTATCTATTGCGGCATCTTTTGCAGATGGCTTGACAATTTTTAAAGGTTTAAGAGAATTAACGGTAAAAGAAAGCAATAGATTATTGCTTATAAACGAGAACTTAAAAAGAATAGGTGTAAATTCAAAAATCAAAAATTATGATTTATATATATATGGTAACCAAGAGTTGAAAAAAGGTGGTGCTATTATTAAACATGAATATGACCATAGAATATTAATGTCCTTTTATATTGCCAACATAATATGTAAAAAAAACAATATAATTAATAATAAATCCTGTGTAAAAACAAGCTATCCAACGTTTTTTAAACATACATCAGAGTTTATCAATTAATTTTTCTTGAAAAACAATAATAAAGCTTTAAAAGAACCTAACTTATTTTGAAAGGTAAAAAATGAATAATGATATCTAACGACGAGTACGACAAACTACTAGACCAACAATTTGAAAACAAAAATAATATTTCTGCAAATAAAATAATTTCTGGAACAATTTTGAAAGTTAATGATCAACATATAACCGTTGACATTGGATACAAAAGTGAGGGCCAAATCCCAAAAGAAGAATTTCTAAATACTGGATCATCGGACGATCTAAAAACTGGACAAGTGATTGATGTTTTTGTTGAAAAGTTAGAGGATAGAGAAGGCAACGTAAAAGTCTCACATGAAAAAGCTATTAAAATGAAATCGTGGGATAAACTTCAAAAACTCTATGACAAAAAGGAGAGAGTAAAAGGTTTTATTGTTGGTAAAGCTAAAGCTGGTCTCTATGTAAAAATTATGGGCACAAATGCATTTTTACCTTTGAGTCAAATTGACGTTCGTCCTGTTAGAGATATAAGTCATTTGATAAAGACTGAAGAAACTTTTGAAATCTTAAAAATGGATTATTCAAAAGGAAACATTGTTGTTTCAAGAAAAGCTATACTTGAAGAAAAACAAAAAGAAATAAAAAACCAAATTCTTGAAAAGTCTAAAAATAATTCTGTGGTAACAGGAAAAGTGAAAACTTTTACAGACTATGGTGCATTCGTTGACCTAGGAGGTATTGATGGCTTAGTTCATTTAAGTGATATCTCGTGGAGTAGAATTGGTCACCCTTCAGATGTACTTGAAGTTGGTAAAAAATATGAATTTAAAATCCTAAAAGTTTCAGATGGTTCGGATAAAATCAGCTTGGGGTATAAGCAGTTAAAAGATGATCCATGGGAAAATATTGAAGAAAAAATATCACTAAATGAAATTTATGATGGAAAGATTACACATATAACTGATTACGGTGCTTTTGTTCAACTCTCAGAAAAAGATTTGGAGGGTTTAGTTCACTCAAATGATATAAGTTGGACCAAAAAGAATATACATCCAAATAAAATCCTTGAGGTTGGTTTCAATATAAGAGTTAAAATTTTAGAAATAGATAAAGAAAAGAAAAGGATAAGTCTTGGTATCAAACAAACAGAACCAAATCCATGGGAAAATATTTTAAATGAGTATAAAAAAGATCAAATAATTAATACTGAAATAAAAAACATAACTGAGTTTGGAATATTTGCAAAACTAAATGAAAACATAGATGGATTAATACATAAAAATGACTTATCATGGACTGACTCTAATGGTGACAGAACATTAAAAAAATATCAAAAAAGTCAAAGCATTCAGGTTAAAATCTTAGAAATTGATCCTGATAAAGAGAAAATAAGCTTTGGCATAAAACAACTAACTGCTGATCCTTTCAATGAGTTCTTCAAAAATAAATCAAAGGGAGATATTGTATCTGCAAAAATTACCAAAATTAATAATAACGGAATTGATGTTGAAGTTGCTGACTTTATTGAGACAACTATCAGAAGAAAAGAACTTTCAAAAAATAAAGAAGAACAAAATATTTCTAGATATAATGAAGGACAAAAAATTGATGCTAAAATTAGTTCTATTGATCTTACCAATCGAAAATTCGCTCTTTCAATAAGACAATTAGAAATAGATGAAGAACAAAGTTTGTTAGAAAAATATGGATCTAAATCCTCTGGTTCAGTTTTGGGGGATATATTAGGTAAGGCTTTGGATGAGGACAAGGACTCCAAAGAGGAATAAGTCTGATATATTAAAGGCTTATTTGCAATCACAAACCGATTTAACCCCTAATATTAACAAAGCTTTATTTAATAGGTTTTTTGATATACTAGAGAAAAATATTTCCAATCACGTTACTGTTGAATTAAGAAACTTTGGCGTTTTTAAGTCAAGATTTATGGATAGTAGGTTTGGCTCAGACCCCAGAAATAAAAAAAAAATTTATATACCTTCTAAATGGAAGGTTAAATTTAAAGTTAGTGAGAATATAAATAAAAAGTTAAATGAAAAAACTTAAATCTTTTGTAGCTCTAGATCTCAAATCAAATACTCAAAATATTAGTATTGTTAAAAAACTATACCGCCATGTTTATGGTTTTAAAGTAGGGTATAGATCTTTTTATAATAACCGTTCAAACGATCTAATATCAGAAATTAAAAAGTGGAAATGTAAATTATTCCTTGATTTAAAACTTCATGACATACCAAATACAGTTAGCAGCGCAATAGACTCTTTATCGAACATTAACCCTGATTTTCTTACCTTGCATATATCAGGAGGTAACGAGATGATTAAGGCTGCATTAAGCTCTATTAAGAAAAATAAACTTAAAACTAAAATCTTAGGGGTAACATTATTGACGAGCTTAGATGGAAAAGATAGTAGGAAAATTTATAAAGAGAGGAATACAAAAAAACTTGTAATAAAATTTGCTGAAATCGCAAATAATGTAAACATTCACGGCCTAATTTGTTCAGGAGGTGACCTGAAAGTTTTGGGAAAATTTAATAAATTAATAAAAATAGTACCTGGTGTTAAAATGTTTGCTAGAAATGATGATCAAAAAAGAGTTGCTTTTGCTCATAATGCTTTACAAGATGGTGCAAGCTTTGTTGTATTAGGCAGAGAACTAATAGAAAGTAAAAAACCTTTAGATTTGTTAAAAAAATATGGCGAACAACATAAAAATAAAAATTTGTGGACAAAATAATCCAGCTATTATTAATTACTGTCTTGATTTAAATATTTCTTATCAGGGATTAATTTTTTATGAAAAGAGTCCAAGGTTTATTAATATGGACACACTATCTCTCGTTAACCAATATTTTAAATCATATAAAGATAAATTTGTGGGTGTTTTTGTTAATCCTTCAATTGATGAAATTAAAAACAAATTAGAAGTTTTTGATTTTGATACAATTCAACTTCATGGGAGCGAAGATCAAAAATTTATAAAAGAAGTTAAAAGTAATTTTAAGAAAAAAATATATAAATCAATATCACCAGAAGATTTTAAAACAACTGAGTTGGTTGATGTAGATCAATTCCTTATCGAAGCGAAACCCTCTTTAAATCAGATGCCTGGAGGAAACAACAAAGCTTGGGACTGGTCTGATTTTGAAAATATTAAAAAACTTCCTTATATTTTATCAGGAGGTCTAAATGTCACTAATATCAAAAAGGCAATTAACTTAACAGGCACGGATTTTGTTGATATAAATTCTGGAGTAGAGGAGCAACCAGGTGAAAAAAGCCTTACTTTGATAGATGGTATTATTTCATCAATTTATAATTAATGAAAACATATAAACAACCTAGCACTGTTGGAAGATTTGGTGAGTTTGGTGGCATGTATGTTTCAGAAACATTAATGCCCCTATTAATAAATTTAGATAAATCTTACAAAAAAATTCAAAAGGATAAAAAATTTAAAAAAGAGCTAAATGATCTTTTTAAAAACTATGTGGGTAGGCCCTCCTCTTTGCACTACGCTAAAAATTTATCTAAATATATTAATGGACCAAAAGTATATTTTAAAAGAGATGAGCTAAATCATACAGGAGCCCATAAAATTAATAATTGCCTTGGTCAAATACTCCTTGCAAAAAAAATGGGCAAAACAAGAATTATTGCTGAAACTGGTGCTGGACAGCATGGAGTTGCAACAGCAACTGTTTGTGCTCTTTTTGGTCTACCTTGTTATATTTACATGGGATCTAAAGATATCGAAAGACAAAAGCCTAATGTTTTTAGAATGAAGCTTCTGGGAGCCACGATTATTCCTGTTGAGTCTGGCAGTAAATCTTTAAAAGATGCGATGAATGAAGCTTTAAGAGATTGGATTAAAAATGTTAGAGATACGTTTTATATTATCGGTTCTACCGCAGGTCCTCATCCCTATCCTAAAATGGTAAGAGATTTTCAATCTGTAATTGGAAAAGAAGCAAGAGAACAAATATTAAAAGTAGAGAAAAAACTACCAGATTATTTGATAGCTTGCGTTGGAGGTGGATCAAATGCAATGGGTTTATTTTATCCATTTTTGAATGACAAAAAGGTAAAAATCATTGGAGTTGAGGCGGCTGGAAGAGGCGCTAAAACAGAAGAAACAGCTGCTACAATGACCTCTGGAACCCCCGGTATTTTACATGGTAGTTATAGTTATGTCTTGCAAGATAGTGATGGACAAATAAAAGAGGCTCATTCAATTTCTGCAGGTCTTGATTACCCTGGTGTAGGCCCTGAACACTCTTACTTAAAAGATATTAAAAGAGTTAAGTACTTTGGTATAACTGATAAAGAAGCTCTTGAAGCATTTCAAACATGTTCAAAACTAGAGGGAATTATTCCTGCTCTAGAGCCCTCCCATGCCCTAGCCTACTTAATTAAAGCATTTAAAAACAAACATAAAAACAAAATTATAATTTTAAATTTGTGTGGACGAGGTGATAAAGATTTATTTACTGCGGCTAAAGCAATAGGATTTGATGCTGATGAATAATCTAGACTCTCTTCCTAAGAAAAAAATACTCTCCTTATTTATGACATGTGGGTTTCCTACACTAAATCAAAGTAAAAAGGTTTTTAATGAAATGTTATCTCATCAACCAGATATTATTGAGTTTGGGCTTCCCTTTTCTGATCCGATGGCAGATGGCCCTATTATCCAAGAGGCAAATAAACTTGCACTTAGATCAAAATTATCGACACAACAATCACTTAATTTAATTAAAGAATTAAGTAAATCTAAAAATAATACTTCATTTGTTATTATGTGTTATTTAAATACTGTTCGTAAATTTGGATTAAATAAATTCATCAAAAATATTAAAAGTATTGTTGATGGTATAATAATTGTTGATTTGCCTTTTGAAGAAGAAGATGCAATCAAAAAGTCGTTGTCTAAAAATAACATCCACTTGATTAAGTTAATCTCTCCAATGACAGATAAGAAAAGATCTAAAAAACTTTTAAAAAATTCAAAAGGATTCATCTATTATATATCAGCAACTGGAATCACTGGTTCAAATAAATTAGATTACAAAGAAATAAATAAAAATGTTAAATCTATAAAAAAAATGTCTTCTGTTCCTGTTTTAGTTGGATTTGGGATCAAGTCTAAAAAAGATGTCATTGATATATCCAAAAAAACAAATGCGGATGGTGTTATAATTGGCTCAGCTCTTATTCAAAAATATTTTGATCTAAAAATGGATTTTGATAAGTACATTAAAAACCTTAAAAAATTTATTAAAGAGGTTAAGGTTTAAAAATGAACTGGCTCACAGATTATGTAAAACCTAAATTAAGCTCCCTTGTTAATAGAAAAGAGCCTCCATCTGATTTATGGACTAAGTGTGGATGTGCTGAAAGAACCTTGTATGTAAGTGATTTAAAAGAAAATCTAAATGTTTGTTCATATTGTGACTTTCATATGGGGATGGATGTAAATAGTAGATTAAAAAATTTATTTGATAACGAAAATTATGAATTAATCGAGGTACCTTTTGAAAATAATGATCCTCTAAAATTTAAAGATCTTAAAAAATACACAGACAGGATGAAAGCTGCACAAAAGAAAACTGATCAAAAAGATGCCGCCATTTTAGCTAAAGGTGAAATTGGAAGCACAAAAGTTGTAGTTTTTATTTTAGATTTTAATTTTATGGGTGGTTCAATGGGTCAATTTGTTGGTGAAGCATTTAAAATTGGTTGTCAAAACGCTGTTGATTTGAATTGTCCATTTATATCTGTTGCTTCTTCAGGAGGTGCAAGGATGCAAGAAGGTATTGTAAGTTTAATGCAACTACCTAAAACAGTTGCAGCTGTAAATATGCTAGATCAACATAAAATTCCTTACGTGAGTGTTCTAACTCACCCTACCACTGGAGGTGTGAGTGCTTCGTTTGCGATGCTTGGAGATATTATCATTGCTGAAAAAGGAAGTATGATTGGTTTTGCTGGAAAAAGAGTTATCGAAGAGACGATCAAAGAACAATTACCTGAGGATTTTCAAACAGCAGAATATCTTCTTGAACACGGAATGGTTGACATGGTTGTCCATCGAAAAGAATTAAGCCAAACACTTTCAAAACTTTTATCATTCGTAAAAAAATAAATTCTTGAAAGATCCCATTTTTCAAAGGCTACTAAATCTACATCCAAAATTTTCAGATTTATCTTTAGGGAGAATTAAAAAACTTTTAAAGAAAATAAATTTTGATGAAAATTTACTGCCAAAAGTCATTCATATAGCTGGTACTAATGGTAAAGGTTCAACAGCTGCCATTTTAAAATCAATTCTCAATCATCATAATTATTCAACACACGTATACTCCACACCTCACCTAGTAAGATTTAATGAAAGAATTCAATTAAGGTCAAAAGAAATTTCCAATCAAAAATTATTAGAATATTTGAAGTATTGCGAAGATAAAAATGAAGGAAATTTGATAACATTTTTTGAAATTACTACTGCAGTGGCGTTTAAAGCATTTCAAGATCATAAAGCTGATTATCTAATATTAGAAGTTGGGCTTGGAGGAAGGTTTGATGCTACAAATATTTTAAAAAAATCAAAGTATGCAGCTATTACTCCAATTTCTTTAGATCATCAAGATTATCTAGGAAATTCATTGGATCAAATTGCTTTTGAGAAATTAGGAATATTAAATCCAAAAAGTACGATTTTTATTAATCAACAGAAAAAAAATGTTATGAAATATATTAAGTCACAATTAAAAAAAAGAAAATTAATTGCAAATCTATTTAATATTCATTGGAAAATAAAATCTAATTTTTATTTATCGAATGATATAAGAGTTAATTTATCAAAATTAAGTTTATTAGGATCACATCAATTAATTAATGCTGGAT
Source organism: uncultured Alphaproteobacteria bacterium (assembly GCA_902616855.1). Taxonomy (GTDB): domain Bacteria; phylum Pseudomonadota; class Alphaproteobacteria; order HIMB59; family HIMB59; genus HIMB59. Next base: position 28,869 of record CACMUL010000009.1, read on the forward strand.
TAGCAATACATTTAGCGAGGAATATATTGAAAGAAAAATTTGTAATAGAAAAAACAGAAAAAGCGTTGATGAATTGTGAGTGGCCAGGGAGATTGCAGCAAATTAAGAGCGGACTTTTAAATAAAAAAATAAAGAAATTTAAGAATATTTACTTAGATGGCTTTCACAATATCGATGGCATGAAAGCATTAATTAAATCATTAACAAAAAATAGGAAAATACTCATATGCTCTTTTTTAAATAATAAAAAATATATTCAGATGCTTTCTAACTTATCAAATCATTTTAATAAAATAATTGTTGTCAAAATGAACGAGGAAAACTCTATTACTGAGGATCTGCTGCCCAAATACCTTAAACTCTATTTTGCAAATTCCTTAACAGATTCATTTAAAATGATTAATAAACTCTCATCAAATCAGACCACAATTTATTTTGGAGGATCATTATATTTTATTGGTGAAGTGATAAAATTAAATCGTTTAAAAAATTAGATTTTCTCCCTATATAGTGCCAAATAACAAAAATATCCCCATTTATAGAGATATATTGATTGATCTAAAATTTTCTCAGAAAAGTAGGAACTAATAACTAACCTTAATCCTCCAGAACCATTCTTGTGGATTTCTTCAAGAATGGTTCTACTCAATCTTTTTTTTGTTTTTCAAATAAAGTAGTAAAGCTAATCCCTCGTATGCAATTTTCCATAATTGTCTAAATAATGGTAGCTTCAACAATAAAGACAGGTATCTCCATCTTGGAATTGTATCCCATAAAACTAAAAAGGACTCTGATCCAGAAAAAATTTTTCCATCATGATATACATGCATTCTTCTAAATAAATCTTTTTTGGAGAGATGATTTATATGCTCATCTTTATTTTTTGAAATATCAACATAATTTATATTACAGGTTTTCTTTTTATAGTGACTTATCTCTGCATTACAAATATTACATGAACCATTAAAGTATACTTTCATTTTGATTATGCGGGTGGTGGTTTTGAGCCATCTTTAAATAGATCATATCCATTTAAGACAGCAGGTCTAAGTGATATTTGATTATACCAACGCAATAGATTGATATATTTATTCAGACCTATATCATGAATTGGATGTCTAGCGATCCAGGGAAATGTTGCGATATCTGCAATTGAATATTCATTTGCCAAATATTCATTTATAGACAAGTGATCATCTAAATTTTTGTATATAGTTTCTGCAATTTTAAAATATCTATCTTCACCAAAATCACTTTTACCGCGATTATAATGATGAAATTGATGATGCTGACCTAACATAGGGCCTATATAACCCATTTGAGCCATCAACCACTGTGTTGTTAAACTTTGATTTGAGCCATAAAATTCTCCTGATAAATTTGCCAAGTAAATTAAGATAGCACCAGACTCAAATATGGTCTTTTTATTATGTCTTAAAACAGGAATTTTTGAAAATGGAGAAATTTTTTTAAACTCCTCGTTGAATTGTTCGCCCTTATTTAAATTAATTAAAGTCAAATCATAACTCTCATTAATCTCCTCTAACATTATTGAAATTTTTCTTGCATTTGGAGTTGAGTCTGCAAATAACTCAAACATTCAAATTAAACTCATAATATATTTATGAACAAAATATCCTATTACGAGTAAAGTCAATCCAATCAAATAAATTAACCAAAAATTCATATTGAGATTTTTTGCAAAGAAAAAAGGTAAAAAAAATAAGTATGAGACAGGTACCCCAATAAGAATGCTTTTTGCAAATATTACAGTATTTTCAGTATTTTTATGCTCTAAGAAAGAGAAGGCTATGGCTATTATACTGGCTATTGGAAGAGCGATAATAAATCCAGATAGCTCAGGTTTTTTACCGGAAAGCCAGCTTGCAAATGCAATCACAAGAGCAGCAAATAAAACTTTTAAAGCAAAAATCATAATTATCTATTTTATACTAATTAATAATAATTAAAGATTATTTTCAGGTATTAAGAAAGTTGTTGATGCCCAATCACTATGCCAGATTGGCTCATTTTTATCTGGGTCTGCTTTTAATGGATAAATCACAACTGAATCTAAAAGGTATTCCCTTCCTTGCTCAATATCATAAGTGAATTTTCCTTTATCATCCGTTATGGTATTTACAATTGATAAGTTTGTATTTTTATATTTCGAAAAAATTGTAACAAGATTTTTTTTTAGTGGTTTTTTTTTGTAATATAAAGTTCCACTCATTTGCTTTAGATTCAATGCTTTGTAAGGATTTTGGTCTAAAACAAATTCAAATAGAAGTCCTGTTTTTTTATCCTTCCCCTCACTGCCATTTAGTGTAATAAGAGATTTTGCATAACGACGATAACTCTCAATAAAATTACTTTCGGGAAATCCTTTCTCAAAATGAGTATTGATTAGTTGCTGGTAACCTTTTTCATTTACAAAATCCTCGAATTTTTGAAACTTTTTATAATCAACATATTTATCTTTAGTTTCATGATAAATAATTAATAAATTGTCTAAATTAGTCGTTATATTTATTGCAGGCACATCACCTAGTATGCCCTTTATTTTTTCTTTTTTATTTTTGTATCCAGATAATATTTTAAATGTTTTAAAATCTTGTGGATTATACATTAAAACCATACCTTGAAATTCTTGTCCTACCCTCAAGTGAGCATTTATTAAGTCATCATTAAGTTGATATTGCTTAGGCTCGATCCAAAATTCATGAGCGTTTGCTCTAATAGAATAAGCAATAAGGAGCAAAAAAATATAAAGAATTTTTAGGTGAATTTTGGTAAACATGACCGAATGATTAAGTACTTATTTTTTCTAATTTTAATATTAAGCTCTCCTCTGCATTCACACGAAATTAAACCCGCGGTGATGGATATTACCATTATTGAAGGAAATGCATCAATCGAATTTAAATTAAATGCAGAAACTGTTCTGTCTGAAATTGATGCCTCTTTATATCAGGATACCAACGACTCACCCCAGTCTCAAAAATATGATGCGTTACGAGCCCTTTCCACTGAAGAAGTAGAGATAATGGTCATAGAAAATGAAAATAAATTTACAGATAAGATTAAAATCAATATTGGAGATGAAACTATTCCGCTTTCTTTAAGAAATGTAGAAACTTTTCAAGAAATAAACGATGAATTTCCCAGAGAAACAGCTTTAAGCATAGGTTTTGAAATAAAAGATGAGTCTTTTACCATTCAATTTGAAAAGGAATTGGGTCCCGTGGTAATTAGACATTTTGAGGATTTATCAAAAAAATCTGTTTTATTTACAACTTATTTACAGCCTGCTGAGAGATCATCATTCATATCCCAACAGACACAGTCTTCAGCTTTAAGCACAACAATTGAATATTTAGTTTTAGGGATAGAGCATATTGTTCCTAAGGGACTTGACCATATCTTATTTATAATAGGTATCTTTTTTTACGCCATCAAATTTAAACCTTTATTACTTCAAGTCACAATGTTTACAGTTGCGCATTCAATCACACTTATTCTAGCTAGTTTTAATTTAATTATTATTCCTGCTACTATTGTTGAGCCGTTAATAGCATTATCTATAAGCTATGTTGCAATTGAGAATATTTTTCAAAGACGTTCAACTTTACTTCGGTATTTAATAATTTTTATTTTTGGATTAATTCATGGTTTAGGTTTTGCATTTGTGCTGGGAGATATTGGGTTAAATACTAGCCAACTTGTTTTAAGTTTAATCTCATTTAACATTGGTGTAGAAATAGCACAGATAGCAATTATTATCTTAGCATCAATTATCTTTATAATACCTTCACGTCAAAGTTGGTATAGAGCATTTTTGCAAATTCCTATTTCGATTGTAATTTCAATGATTGGTTTATATTGGTTTATTGAAAGAGTATTCTTTTAAAAATTTATTTTAATAGAGCCAAGAATTGATAGAGATTTATCGGTTATCACCATTTCTCCTGATCTTGGATAATAGTCAAGAAAGCCTCCTACAATTACATAATGGGTTACCAAAATTAAATTACCTTGACTGTCGTCCCAATTTTTTATGAATTGATGTAATTCAGACATTTGTTTTGAATGGTTTTTTTGATAATCAGCTGCAAATGTTGAATTTAAGGCACTTAAACTCTCAAAATTTCCAAAAGCCAGACGAGCAGTTTCTTTGCAGCGACACCATTCGCTGGAATAAACAGAGTCTATTGGAATAGAATATTTAGAAAATAATTTGCCCATTTGTTTAGATTGATTAATTCCTTGTTCATTTAAATTTCTTTGTGTTGAACAATCGTATAATTCAAAATTATTGGGATCACCGCCTCCAGGAGCGTACGCATGACGAATAAAAACTACTTTACCGCCCTCTTTTAATAATTCCCAACTTGTTGTTTCATCAGATAAGGAACTAAATGTAAAAAATATAGAAATTAAGAAAATTAAATTAATAATTTTCATTGTTGAGATAAGTATTGATGATATGCCTGCTTTTTTACGTCATTCCAATATTGATCTGCCTCTTCAGCTGTATATTTTCCGTAAAGTTGCATCCAAAGATCGGTTGTCACTAAAGATAAAGCTTCCTCTTTTTCTTTCCACTCATCATAGAACCAAGGGTCTAAAGAGGGCTCAACTCCTTTTTGTGAAAAATAATTGACCTCTTCATGAATTCCCCCTATGTCTATAATCATTGTTTTAGGAGAAAACTCTACATCTTCAAAAAAACGTATACGTGCGATATCTTCTTCGGTTAATCCTTTAACCACTATACCTTCAACGCCAGAATAATTTTCACCAAAGATTATTACAGGGAAGTTTTCATTAATGACTAAACGCAATTCACTTTTTGGTGCAAAAGCTTTAGTTATTTTTAAGTGATCAGTTTTTCCTCCTATAACCTTCTCTAATATTGCAATAGAGCGAAGAGTGCCGTAAAAAAAATAATTATTCATTTTAGTCTTAGAAAAATTCTGGAAGAACTGCTTTTTTTATCTTCATTTCATGAAGGAGTATGCAAATTTGTTCAGAAATTTCAACACTATTTGGCGTATCACTGTGAACACACACTGAATGAATGTTTGTTTTGAGAGTATTCCCATAACGTGAAATAATCCCTTCTTGTATAAGCATGGCTTTTACATGCTCCTTGGCGCTTCTAGGATCTGTTATCAAAGAGTCATTAATGGAACGAGGTGTTAAAGTAGCATCATCTTCATAAGTGCGATCTGCAAAAATCTCAAGGGCGGTGGGTATGTTGCAATTCATACCGATTTTAGCAAGTTCACTTAAAGCAGGTGCAAGTAATATCATTGATGGGTAATTTTTTTTTAAAACATCTACTATTTCACTAGAAAGGTCTTGGTCAACGCATGCCATATTACTCAAAGCTCCATGTAGCTTAACATGTGTTAATGGAAAATTAATATTAGAGGCAAGATTATGCATAAACATTAACTGGTCTTTGACAATTTCTTGGATTAATTTTTTGTTCCAATTAATTTTTGTGCGCCCAAAATTATCTCTATCTAAAAAAGAAATATGCGCACCAACTGAAACACGTTTTGTTTTACAGTAATTTAGTGCTTTAAAAACAACGTCTTCTGACCCCCCATGATATAAACAGGAAAGATTAGCAGAGCTAATTTTATTTATTAACTGCGCATCAACAGTCTCGAAAAAACTGAGATCTTTTTCTGCGATATCAGAATTTAAATTAATTTTATTCAAATGCACCAAAGTTACATTATGATATTAGCGTGTATTTCAAAGGAATAAATTCTTATGGGGATCGGGGTTTAGTCTTAGATTTTGGGAATGAAACCTCAAAATCTATATCACAGGAGGTAAATGAGACATTTTTAAATATTTCAAACCTTAATCTTCAATCACTAAACATTATTCCTTCCTTCAATAAAATAGTTGTAATTTTTGAAAATTCAAAAATTAGAGATCAAAACAAAGACAAAATTAGTATGAAAATGAAAGATACAAACTCTCAAACTAACAAAAAAGTCACTAAAACATGGGAAATACCGGCATGTTATAATGAAGATTTTGCTTTAGATATAAAGATCATCCAAAAACTACACCAGATTACAAAAGAAGAAGTTATCAATCTTCATTCATCAGTTCGTTACTATACATACTATATAGGCTTCATGCCGGGATTTCCATATTTAGGGGATGTTCCCTCCCAATTAATTACACCGCGGTTAGCTACTCCAAGGGTAAAAATTCCTGCTAGATCCATTGGCATAGCAAAAAACCATACCTGTATATATCCAAAAGTTTCACCTGGAGGTTGGAATATAATTGGACAAATACCATTTGATATTTTTGATTTACAAAGTTCTTACCCTTCCCTTTTTCTTCCAGGTGATGAAGTAAAATTTTACTCCGTATCACTTTCAGAGTTTCAAAAAATTAGAAAATATAATTTTTCATTAAATGAATTGATCAAGGAATACTCGTCATGAACTCAATCATAATCACTCGTGCAGGGACTCATTCAACGATTCAAGACTTTGGAAGATTTCAATATCAGCACTTAGGAGTTTCACCAAGTGGAGCAATGGACCAAAGAATTATTACAGAACTACAAAAAATTATACCCAATCATCAAAATCAATTTCTAGAATTTGCATATGTGGGACCATCAATAAAAGTAAAAGAAGGATCAGTTAAGATTTGTATTGGCGGTAATTGTAATATGAGTATTCAGAAAAATAACAACAGCCAGCTTGAGTGCCAGCCCTATAAAAGTATTAATTTATTTGAGGGCGATGAATTGATTATTCACAATACAATAGACTCAGTATATGGATACATAGCTTTTGAGCATGGACTTGGGTTAGAGCCTTGTCTTAATAGCTACTCTACTGACACAAAAGCAGGAATAGGTTCTATTAATCGAACTCTTAATAACGAAGATATATTTCACATTAGCAAAGATGTAAGCTCTTGGGATCTTATCTCTATACCAAAACCTGATTTAGAAAAGGTAACCAATTTCAAAGTTTATCCCGGTCCTCAACTTCAATATTTCTCAGACAATACTCTACAATCTTTTATTAGCGGTGTTTTTACAATAACTAATCAAAGTGATCGAATGGGTATCAGGCTCAAAGGTGAGAGTCTCATTAGTTCTAAGTCTCATGATATTTTGTCTGAAGGAATATTACCTGGGTCTATTCAAGTGCCAAGTGATGGGCAACCCATTGTATTAATGCGGGACATTCCTTGTACTGGCGGGTATCCAAAAATTGCAATTTTAAATGAAATGGATATTTCAAGAATCTCTCAGCTCCCCCCTGAAACCAAAATCACCTTCGATTTACAAACAATCTATTAGCACAGATTTTATGTATAATTAAAAGTGAAAATCTCAAGTGTTCAAGATCTAATACCAATATCGAAAAATTCGAATAGCTCCATGTTATCAAGACATGATGCACTGGAAAAATTCAATTCTTTTAATCCTGCTCTCTATGCAAAAACAAGAAACTTTTTGAATGGACAAATTTCAAGATTATCAGCCCATATAAAATATGGAATCATCACCAACAAAGAGCTCTATCGATATATTCGAGACAAATATAATTTTGTTGAGAGTGAAAAGTTTATTCAAGAATTAGCATGGAGAGATTTTTGGAGAAGCTATGCCTACCATCATCCTGATCAACTATGGACAGATGTAGAAGAATATAAAACTGGATTTGAAGCTCAAGAATATCAAAATAACTTGCCTGAGGATGTTATGTCAGCAACAACACCAACACAGATTATTAATATTTTCATCGAGCAACTCACTAGCACTGGGTACCTTCATAACCATGCACGTATGTATTTGGCTTCTTATATTATTCACTTTAGAAGAGTGAAGTGGCAAGCTGGAGCGAAGTTTTTTTTGAGTCATTTACTGGATGGAGATATTGCAAGTAATAACTTCTCTTGGCAATGGATCGCGAGCACCTTTGCAGGAAAACCCTATATATTTAATTTAGAAAATGTTCACAAATACTGTCACAAAAGCATAGATATTATCCCTGAGAAGAATCGAGAAATAGATGGTAGCTACGAAGAAATTAGTTCGAGGCTCTTTCCCAATTTATGAACTTAATTTATTTATATGACGAGTTCATGAGAGTGCCAGCCGGTATTGAGGGTAAACCCGTTTATATCTTTGATGATACCTTAACTGAAGGCTATGAGCTTAGTGACAAAATCATTGAAAATAGATACTTTTTAGCCAAAGAGGCAGGGGCTGAAATCTATAGAGGTAATACATATGAGATATTGCAAGAAATTCATAACCAAAACACCATATCCAAAATTATAACAAAATCTACTTTTAGACCTATTTACCAAAATTTATTTCAAAAATTAGTTGAAAAATATGATTTAGAGCAGTTACCCGATTACTTCTTATTGCAGGAGAATTATCTTCATCCAGCAAAAAGATTTTTTCAATATTGGAACAAAATTAAGAAAAATTTAAAATATTAGTCATGGCTGAGAAATGCAAATATTGCGAGGGAGAGTTATCAGTCATGGACAGTGTGTATATTGAGTCTGAAATTCGAACAGCGCCTAAGAAAGTTCAAAATTTAATTAAAAGTCATCATAATCTTGTCTGTTACATGTGTTATAAAAAACTAAAAGCTATTAAAGTGATAAATACTGAAGATAAAAATAAAAAATTAAATTAAAGATTTTTTACTGTTTCTCTTAACTCGTACTTTTGAATTTTACCAGTTGATGTTTTTGGTAGGACCTGAAATACAAAAGTTTTAGGCATTTTAAAACCAGCTAAGTGCTCTCTACAAAATTTCTTTAACTCATCTTCTTCTACTGTTTGACCTTCAATTAACTCTATAAAAGCACAGGGTGTCTCACCCCATTTTTCATCAGGTCTAGCAACAACTGCTGCTAAAGATACTGCAGGGTGCTTTGTAATAATATTTTCAATTTCTACAGATGATATATTTTCACCACCACTAATAATGATATCTTTTGATCGATCTTTAACTTGAATATATCCACTAGGGTGCATTACTGCTAAGTCGCCTGAATGAAACCATCCACTTTTCATCGACTCTTTAGTGGCTTCTTCATTTTTGTAGTAACCCATCATGACAGTATTTCCTCGGATCATAATCTCCCCCATGGTTTTCCCATCGGAAGGGACGGGTTCGAGTGTTTCTGGGTTCATGACAGATACCATTTCTGTGTGCGGATAACGAACTCCTTGATAGGCTTTTAGCTCAGATCGCTTTTCATCTGCTAAGTTATCCCAGTCCTTATTCCAAGCACAATGAACAACATGACCGTAAGTTTCAGTAAGACCGTATACATGCATAACCTCAAAGCCTAAAGACTCCATTTTTTGAAGAATTGAACTAGGAGGCGGTGCACCAGCAGTCATAACATAAACCTTATTTTTCAATGCTTTTTGATCATCTGCAGGGGCATTTGCTATCATATTCAATACGATAGGAGCACCTCCAAAATGAGTCACCTCATATTCATCGATTAATTCGAAAATTTCTTTGACAACTATATTTCGTATAAATATTACACGAGCATGGAGCATCGCCAAAGTCCATGGATACCCCCAGCCATTGCAGTGAAACATTGGCACTGTATATAAATAGGTAAGCCGGTTAGGCATATTCCATGCAGTGATACTTCCCATTGACATTAAATAGGACCCTCTGTGATGGTACACAACACCTTTTGGGTTTCCTGTCGTTCCAGATGTATAGTTCAGCGAAATAGCCTGCCACTCATCATCAGGCCTTATCCATTCAAACCCCTCATCACCTGTTTGCAGGAAACTTTCATACTCTAATTTTCCAATTGCTGGAATATCTCCTAAACCTGCTTGCTTGTCATCAATATCAATAACGATGATCTCTCGTTTAACTTGAGCAATAGCGTCAATTGCTACATTGTGAAATTGTCGATCCACTATAAAAACTTTACAATCACTATGGTCTAGTATGTAGGCGACTGTTCTAGTGTCTAAGCGAGTATTGATTGTATTAACAACCCCTCCAGTCATAGGAACAGAATAATGCGCTTCAAATAATTCAGGTGTGTTTGCTGCCATAATAGAAACAACATCACCTTTGCCAATTCCAACTTTGGTTAAGGCACTGGCAAATCGGGTACATCGATCGTAAACTTGTCTCCAAGAGTATTTTCTCTCTTTATATACTATGGCTTCATAGTCAGGGTATACGTCTTTTATTCGATCAAGGAAACTGATGGGAGTTAAAGGAACAAAGTTTGCATCATTTTTATGCATTCCCAGTTCAAAATTATTCATTAGTTTTTTAATCTTCTCCCCGTAGACAACATTACATGGATCCTATCCCTCGTCTTATTGGATTGTATTAAATTTATCAAAGACTGTCGCTCTAAATTATAAAGATCTGCTTCCGACAATTCTTTTGATTTAGTTGTATCACCCCCGCTAAGTACGGTTGCTAAATGAAGACCAATATCAACATCATAGCCAAAAATGATCTTTTTTTGCTCTAAATCCAATAAAACTTGGTGCATTTTCTCTTTTACCTCAGGTCCGCTTAGTGAGAACTTTGGCTTTTCAGGAGCTGAATATTTACTCTTTAATAATGATACTTGATTAAAGGCCTCCACAAGAAGATTATCTCTATTCAATACAAAAATATCATCATCTAGAAAAAATTTATGCTTTTTAGCTTGCAATGGGGAATGGGCCATTAGGCCATATCCTATAATATCAAATACTTGAAGAGCTGCTTGATCATGGTCATTTACATATTTTTTGTCTTGTACCCATCTCCATAATAATTCTTTACATCCACCACCACCTGGAACAAGGCCGACACCTGTTTCTACTAAACCTAAAGTGCTATTCATATGTGCAACCATCTTAGAAGTTTGACATGCTACTTCAAAACCACCTCCAATAGCTAAACCTGCAACAGCACTAACTGTTGGTTTCGAAGCATATTTCATTTTCATACACGCGGATTGAAAATCAGATAGGTATTTATCAATACCTTTCCAATCTTTCACGTCAGCTAAACCAATCATGGTATTTAAATCAGCACCTGCAGAAAAATTCATAGCCTCATTATAAACTACAAGGCCTTGATAATTATCTTGCTCAAGACGGTCTACTGACTCCTCTAAAATTTTCATGGCATCTGCGTTCAAAGCATTAGCCTTGGTGTGAAATTCACAACACAGTATCTTCTGTTCTCGTGGCTCATCATTAAATTGCCATATAGTGGCAGCAAAATTTTTAGATAAGGGGTTAGCATATTTCTTGTGATCACCTAATCGGCGAACACCCTCTCCTCTAGAGATAAACTTCATACCTGCCTCATGATTATAGGCCCGTGAGGAAGCTGAGTCGTAAGGCTCTTGTTTTAGCTTAATCATTGTTGTCAACAGCTCAGGAACATCTTGTTTTTCATCTTGAAGTCGTTGAACAAATTTGTTGAGACCGTACTCATTTAATAATTCAAATGGCCCTTCATTCCAGTTAAATCCCATGCGAAGAGCGTCATCTATATCTGTTACCCTTGAAGAAACTTCAGGAACACAAAAAGCGCTATAATTAATGATTTTTGCTAGAACTGCAAAAGCATATCGACCATACTCACTGTCATCATCAAGGAGTGCTTTGATGCCCTCTTTTTCAACTCTTCTTGCGATTTCTAAATCTACTTTATCAAAATCGTAATAACTCATATCTGACTTGTTCAGGGCTTTGACGTGTTCATCGCCATCAACAATTGTTGTTTGATAAAAACCCCCAGGGCCCTTATTTCCATTAAAACCTTTTTCAAGTAACTGTTCGACTAAAGGATGAGGTTTCACCACATCCATAAAAGGATCATTTTCTTGTAATTCTTTTTTAAAGCTTGCAAGCACATCTTTCATCAAATCAATTCCTATGAGATCATAGAGTCCAAAAACACCTGTTTTAGGAATTCCTAAAGGTCGTCCAAATAAAGCATCTGCGATTTCTACTGGAAGGCCTCGTTCTAAAGCCTCATACATTGCCACTTGCATCGCGTACACACCAATTCGATTGCCAATAAAACCAGGAGTATCATTACAATTCACAATTCCTTTACCTAGCTCATTTTTACAGAAATCACGAAGTCCGTCCATCTTGTCTTTATTCATGGTTGGTGTTTCAACGATCTCTAATAATCTCATAAATCGGACAGGATTAAAAAAGTGAGTAATACAAAAGTCTGTTTTCATGCTATCAGACATCTCTTGTGTCAGAATTGAAAGAGGAATTGTCGAAGTATTAGATGAAATAATAGAGTTAGGGCTGCGAACTTTATCGATTTGGGAGTAAAGTTTGTGTTTGATATCAATACGCTCAACAACAGCTTCGATAACCCAGTCTGCATCTTTAATCTCATTAAAATCATCTTCAAGATTACCTGGTTTGATATGATCAATTCTAGATCTTTCCACCAATAGAGGCGGATCTGACTTTTTGATAATATCAATGGCATTTTCAGAAATTTGGTTGGGTTTGTCTTTGCCTTTGAGATCAAGCAAAACTACCTGGCGGTTAGAATTAGCCAAATGGGCAGCAATACCTGAGCCCATCGTACCAGCACCAATTACAACTATTTTTTTAAAATTGTTCATTTATTTAAGGGCGAGATCATAACAAATACCTGTATTAAAAAAATCGAAATGTTTAAATATTTTTTAAAAATAAGTTAATTTTTTGATTAACTAAAGATGAA
>CACMUL010000010.1 GCA_902616855.1 uncultured Alphaproteobacteria bacterium
TTACTGATAACACTATAGCTCCTACTAATTATTTTAAATTAAATTATTTAGATAGTATTAATCTTATTGATATTTCTCAAAATAGTATTCATATAAACAATTATCTAAAAGAATATTATCTACCTTTATCTTCACTATTTGATATTCGTCAAATAGAATATATTGATGGTAGAAGATACAATTTGGTTTTGAGTAACGATAGAATAGTTATGCTGCCTAAAGTGATTGATTCTAAATTAATATATTTTATAAAAAACAATATTGATTTAATTGATAAAAATACAAATTATGAGGAGTTTTTGGATTTGAGAAATTTTCATAACAAAACGATAAGATTTAAATAGTTGGATAGTTACAAAACAATAATTGAGATTGGTTCTTTTTCAATAAAGACAGTTATATTCTCTAAATTAGGTAAAGAATCCTCGATTATTGGTACGGGTAAGACAAGAACAAGAGGATATACAGGAGAAGAAATAGAAAACTTTGATGATTTTATCGATAGTATTAAAAATTCTATAGTACAAGCTGAAAAACAAGCAAACTATAATATTAAAGATACTTATATTTTAATTACTAATCAAACTGTTCAAATTAAGAAAATACAAAAGGATCTTAATCTGAATGGCTCAATTATTGAAAAAAATGATTTAAGAAAAATTTCAAAAATAAAAATAGATAAAAATAAAAATTTTCATTATAATATTTATACTTCTCATTATAAATTAGATGATAAACTAATCACAGATAACCCGTTAGGATTAAACTGTAATAAGTTATCCATAGTTTCCCTGGTTACAATGATTGAAATTAAACAAATTAATCTTTTAAATAATATATTTCAAAAACTACAAATAAAAATTTTAAATTATTTGGACTCTACAACTGCTTATTATTTTTATTTAAAAAATAAAGTAAAAAATAAAACAAATGTTGTACTAATAGATTATGGATTTAAAAATATTAATATTATTGTAATAAAAAATAAAATATTACACTTCCAAAAAAAAATACCACAAGGAAGTAAAAAAATTTCTAAAGATCTTGTCCATATCCATAACATTAGCTTTGATTTTGCTGAAAAACTTAAAATTTCTACTATTGATTTATCAGATACTAGAAATTTTACAGTAGAAATTCCAATTTGGGAGGAATTTGGTGATAATAAAAAAAAAAATGTTGGACATGATAATTTAAAAGAAATCACTCTAGCCCGTTTGGACGAAACATTTGAACTTGTTTTTAAATCTTTACCTAAAGATAAAAATTTTTATTCATATGTTTTCACGGGAGGTGGTTCAAAGATAAAAAATTTATATAATTACTTTAGAACAAAATTTGGTTATGACATTCAATTTTTAGAACCACCAAAATCCTGTGGTATTCCTAAGGTATTGAATGATGGAAGCGTAATGTCTATTTATTCAAGTTTTTGGCTTTTAACAAATAAAAGTGCTGATAAAGAGGATTTTATTGAAAAAATTGATTCTTTTTCAAACAAAATATGGTACAAAAGATTCGTAGACCTACTATAGGTTGATTTGCGGGGAAAAAAATGACACTAGATATAGAACCAGTTGTTGATCAAAAAAACTTAAAACCATCTTTAACAGTCATGGGTATTGGCGGTGCTGGAAACAATGCTGTTAATAATATGATTCAATCAAATTTAAATAATGTTGATTTTATTGTGGCAAACACTGATGCACAAGCTTTAGAAAACTCTCTTTGTTATAATCGTATTCAATTAGGCTTAGAAAAAACAAAAGGATTAGGAGCAGGGGCAGACCCAATCATTGGAAAAGATGCAGCCGAAGAGAGTATTGATTTAATATCAGAAGAATTAAGTAATACTAATATGTTGTTTTTGACAGCTGGCTTAGGTGGCGGAACCGGAACAGGAGCACTACCTGTTATAGCAAGTATAGCAAAAAAATTGGGAATTGTTACTGTCGCAATAGTTTCTACACCATTTAACTTCGAAGGTACGAAGAGAATGAACTTAGCTCTACAAGGACTTGAAGAGGTTAAACATAATGTAGATACGCTACTGATTATACCAAACCAAAATTTATTTAAAGTATCCAATGAACAGACATCTTTCGCTGAAGCTTTTAAAAAGGCAGATAACGTACTTTTTGATGGAGTAAAAGGATTGACTGATTTAATTACACAACCAGGTCTGATTAATTTAGACTTCGCAGATGTGAGGACGGTTATAAAAGAAATGGGATTTGCAATGATGGGCACAGCTGTAGCAGAAGGTGACAATAAAGCTGTTGAAGCATCAAATTTGGCATTAACTAACCCACTAATTGAAAATATAGATATGAATACAGCCAAAGGAGTTATTGTCAATATTTCTGGAGGAACTGATATGACTCTATTAGAAGTTGATCACGCAGCTAATATTATAAGGCAAAGCGTTAATCCAGAGGCAAATATAATTTTTGGATCATTGATAGATGAGACACTGCAAGGTAAATTAAAAATTAGTATTTTTGCAACTGGAATAGAGGCTTCAGGAAAAAAAATTCTGTACTATCCAGAATCTGAAAATAATTCAGGGTTTAGTTCTATACAAAATAAAATTGATGGCAGTTTTTCTTATGAAGGTTCAGATACTAAACATTTAGACGATATATCTAGCGTAGTTGAAAAAAATCAAGTTGACTCTGAAAAAGAGGAATTAAATCTAACTAGCGAATTAGATAATACTAAAGAGAGTCAAGAGGATTTAATTGAAAAAAATACTGATAACTCTGTTTATTCTGAAAATTTTGAAGAAAAAAAGAAAAAAGGTTTTTTTAGTATGCTTTCTAATCTGATGACCTCTGATAAAAAAATAACAGAAGAAAGTGTCGAAATTCCAGAGAAAAAGCAAAAAACGAAAAAAATGAAGACAGATCCAAATCTTTTTTTATTTAGTGACGTTGTAGAGGAAGATACCGAAAAAGCGAAACAAATCAAAGACAGTGATGAAATATCAGAGGTTTCTGATATTTCAGAATTTAGTGATGAAAATGAGACAATTGAGGATATAGATACTCCTTCATATCTTCGTAAAGGCTCTAATCAATAAGTTCTGTAAATACAAAGTTTTACAAATATAAAGTAATACTTTTTGGGTATTTTCATAAAATGTTCTAAATGAAAAGCTTTACTCTCAATGAGTCTTTGAATATAGAGGGTATTGGGTTACACACTGGTGTTAAAACTAATGTTATTCTTAATCCTGCACCTCTAAAGTCTGGCATCATTTTTAATAGAACTGATAAATCAACAATTATTCCTGCTAAATGGGATAATGTAATATCCACAAAATTTTCAACTAACATTGCTTCAAATGGGGTTGAAGTTAAAACAGTTGAGCATTTATTGAGTGCTCTTGCAGGTCTACATATCAATAATTGTGAAATTTTAATTGACAACGTTGAAGTTCCTATTCTTGATGGTAGCTCTAATGTATTTGTTGAAAGTATCTTAAAAAAAGGAATAAAAGAGCAAGATTCAGAACAAAAGATTTTAGAAATTGTTAAACCTGTAAAATTTTCATGTGATTATGGATATGCTGAGTTAGCACCTAATACACAAAAAGATGAGGGGTTAAATATTAACTTAGAGTCTAGCTTCGAAGGAAAGTATGAAGATCAAGATATTAAAATTAAAAACTTGAATGGTAACTATATCGAGTCCATATCAAAAGCAAGAACTTTTGGTTTTTTTCAAGAAATTGAATACCTCAAGTCACAAAATCTAATTAAAGGAGGCTCACTTGATAATGCCATTGTTATCAAAGACAAAAAACCTCTTAATAAAGATGGATTAAGATATGATAACGAATTAATGCGACATAAAGTTTTGGATGTGGTTGGTGATCTTTATTTATCAGGTTACCCTATTATTGGAACTTACAAGGGTTTTAAAACAGGTCACTTCATTACAAATAATCTACTTAAAGAATTATTCAAATCAAAAGAGAACTATAGGATATTTAAGATAAACTAAACCATTTTCTTAGGGTCAGTATATTTATTAAATTCTTCCTCAGATAAATCAGTTAGTTCCATACAGGACTCTTTTAATGAAATGTTTTTATTATAAGCATTTAGTGCCACTTTGGAGGCTAGATCGTAACCAATAATTTTAGTTAATGGTGTAACAAGCATTAAAGAGCGATTTAAAAGTTCAGTTACTCTTTTTTTGTTAACTTTTAATCCTTTCAAGCAGTTTTTATTAAATGAAGCCATTGCCTCACTAATTAAACTTATTGCATCAAGAGTGTTATGTATAATTAATGGATTATAAACATTTAATTGGAAATGGCCTTGAGAACAAGCGAAGGCTATAGAGTTTCTCAGACCAATAACATGTGTACACACCATCGATAGTGCTTCACACTGTGTAGGATTTATTTTTCCTGGCATGATTGATGAGCCAGGTTCATTGGCTGGAAGAATTAACTCAGAAATTCCACTTCTTGGCCCAGAAGCTAATACCCTAATATCATTTGCCATTTTAAATAAAGTGCTTGTTAAAATTTCGACACCTGAAATGACTTCAATAAATACGTCATGGGAAGCAAGTGACTCATACTTATTAGGGGCAGATTTAAACGGAAGTCTTGTTTCCTTTTTTAAGTATTTAATAAATATTTTAGAAAAACTTTTTGGCGCATTTACTCCAGATCCAACTGCAGTTCCTCCTTGAGCCAATTCATAAAGCTTATTTAAACTTTTTTTAATAACATTTTCTGCATATAAGATTTGATCATAAAACGCTAAAAATTCATTTGAAATTTTTATTGGTGTTGCATCCTGAGTGTGAGTCCTTCCAATTTTAATTATTCCTGTAAACTCAGAAATTTTCTTTTTTAAAGATTTTTTAAAAAAAGCTATCTCAGGAAGTAATTTTTTTTTTATCGATAGTACAGTAGCTATATGCATAGCAGTAGGAATACTATCATTTGATGATTGAGACTTATTAATGTGATCATTAGGATGAAGAGGGGTATTTGTTGGGAGTCTTCTTCCTAACAACTGGTTACTTTTATTTGCAATGACTTCATTTAGATTCATATTGATTTGAGTCCCTGATCCTGTTTGCCATACAACAAGAGGAAAGTGATCATTTAATTTTCCAGATATAATTAAGTCACAAACTTTACCGATAATTTTTGTATGAGTTCTTGGTAATAATTTTAATTCTGCATTTGCAAAAGCACATGATTTTTTTTGTAAGGCAAGAGCCTCTATAAAAATATTTTGAAAATGAAATTTGCCAATACCTATTTGAAAGTTTTCTATTGATCTTTGAGTCTGCGCTCCCCAAAGTTTCGTGCTTTCAACTTTAATTTCACCTAAGCTATCTTTTTCAATGCGAAATTTGACCATGAGTAATTAATAATATATATCAAATTCAATGAAAAATATTTTATTAATTCGTCATGGTCAAAGCGAGTGGAATAAATTAAATCTTTTTACTGGCTTTAAAAATATTGAATTATCTGAACAAGGTATTGAGGAAGCGAATAAAGCTGGCCAATACTTCAAAAATTTAGATATTAAATTCAATATTGTATTCACAAGCGAATTAAAAAGAGCTCAAGAAACTGCTAAAATAATTCTTCAAAACCTTGATCAGTGGAATTTTTTAAATAATGAAGGAAAAATTATCTCAAACACTAACTTAAATGAAAGAGATTATGGCGACCTCACGGGTTTAAACAAAAAAGAAACTGCTGAAAAATTTGGAGAAGAGCAAGTTCATAAATGGAGAAGAGGATATTCTGATCAACCCCCTAACGGTGAAAGTCTTGAGGATGTGGTTAGAAGAGTTACAAATTATTTCAAAGAAGTTATTAAACCTGCTATTCAAAGTGATGAAAATGATAATATTTTAATCGCAGCACACGGAAATTCTCTAAGAGCGCTTTTAATTGTAATGAATATTTATGAACCAAATAACATAAATTCTGTTGAACTCTCAACTGGTGTTCCAATACACGTTATCTTAAAAGATAATAAGTTTATTATTAAAGATTAATTAATTGATAGATATAGCTTTAATTATAGCAATAGTATCATATTACACCGTGATGTTTATTACACCTGGGCCCAACAATGCTATGTTAACGATCTCAGGCTTAAAATTTGGTTTTAAAAGATCTTTACCACATATTACTGGTATTTCATTAGGTCATGCGCTTCAAGTTTCATTAATATGTACAGGTTTAGGTTTAATTTTAATTAATAAACCAGAATTTCAATTGATACTAAAATGGCTTTGTTTTTTTTATCTCATTTATTTAGCTTATCAAATGATTGGGTCTCTAAAAGATTACAAGAAAGATACAGGTAGACCTTTAAATATATTCGAAGCTGCTCTTTTTCAATGGATAAACCCTAAGGCATGGACGATTGCTATTACAGTCGCATCTGGTTTTATGCCTCTAGAAGAAAAGCTTTGGATAGCTGTTGTTTTCACAGGGTTAATGTCATCATTGGTAAGCTTTCCATGTATAAGTTTATGGGCACTTTTTGGAAGTTTGATTAAAAATTTAGTATCTAACCCCAAATTAAAAAAAGGTTTTGAGTATTTCTTTGCATTATTATTAGTATCTACGGGAATTTATTTAATATTAAACTAATTTTTCAAGCAAATTTAAATAACGAAAATTAATATATCCTTTTTTTGATAAATAATATTTTTCAATACTATCTCTTTTTAAGGAATTACAAAATACTGGTAATTTTTCTTTTAATTTTTTACTTATATGAATAGTTGATTTTAGCAAATGCTCTTTATTAGTAGATTTTAAAATTTTGATTGAGTGTTTACCGCTCAATAAATCATAAACTAATAGAGAACAATTATTTTTTAAAATTTTATTTAACATAGCTTTATTTGGCTCAACGTATTCTACAACATCGAATAAGACTAAGTAATTTTGGTTTGACTTAATTTGACTTAATTTCAAACCTTGCATTGATAAAAATAAATCTATTTTTTGATTTGTATAATATTTACACCCAACCGAAATATATTCTTTCTCGTCAATTATTCTGTCAGTAAATTTTTCAATATAAAAGTTGAATTTGGCTGATGTATTTTTTAATTCATTAATGTCATCTGGTATTAGGGGCATTCTTGTTTCTTTTTTGGCCTTATCTAAGAGCATACAAATATTCATAATTAAAAAAAAATATATACTATAATCTTATGAAGTTAATTCCAGAATGGGAAGCGCATGACAAATGTCTAATGGCTTGGCCATGTAATAAAAATTTGTACGACAATATAATTAAAGATGCCAGATTAGAAATGGCGCATTTAGCTAATTGTATTTCAGATGAAGAAACAGTTTATATGTATTGTAATAAAGAGGATTACAATGACTGTAAAAAATATATCAATAATCAAAAAATAAATATTATTCAATTAGAACTAGATGACTCCTGGATGAGAGATATCGCCCCAATCTTTATAAAAGAAGGTAATGAACTGAAATGTATTAACTTTAATTTTAATGGTTATGGAAAATATCCAAATTATTTTAATGATAATAAAGTAGGTGAATATATCTCAAATCAATTTTCTATTACTTCATATTTAAATGATCTTACGTTAGAAGGTGGTGCTATTACTTACGATGAATACGGAAACTTATTTACCACTGAAAGTGTACTACTTAACCCAAATAGAAATAATCCTGGAAAAGCAAAAATAGAGCAAACATTGATTAGTTTATTTGACTTAAATTCAATAATTTGGATCCCCGAAGGTTTAAAAGATGACGATACTGATGGGCACATAGACAATGTTTTATGTCCCATAGGAAATAGAAAATATTTAATTGCAAAAAGTTATGATTTAGATGATTTGAATTCAAATAATTTAACTAAGATTAAATCAATTATTCTAAGTACCCTTTCAAGTATTGACAGTAAAATTGAATTAATTGATATACCACTACCTTCAAAAATAGTTGTCAATGATAAAAAGCTTATTGCCTCGTATGTAAATTTTTATTTTTCAAAGCGTAAAATTTTTGTTCCAAAATTTAATGTTAAAGAAGATGAAATGGTTTATGATATTTTTAAAGATATTTTTAAAGATAAAAAAATTGAGATGATTGAAACTTCACATATAAATTATGGTGGAGGTAATATCCATTGTGTTACTATGAATGTGCCAAAAAATGTCAGTTAAGGTTGCTGCTTCACAGTTTAAATCAATAAAAGAAAAAAAAGATTTAAATATAAATAAGGCTATATATATTGCTCAACAAGCATCTAAGGAAAATGTAAATATTTTTCTCCTACAGGAGTTATTTCAAACTGAGTACTTTTGCTCAACTCAGGATAAAAAGTTTTTTAATTACGCAATTGAATTTCCTAATGACAAACTATTTGAAATTTTTTCTAATTTTTGTAAGAAAAATAATATGGTAATGCCAATTAGTTTTTTTGAAAAAAAAGAAAATAATTTTTTTAATTCTCTAGTTGTGATTAATGCTGATGGTAAATTAAGTGATTTATATAGAAAGTCTCATATTCCTGAGGGCCCTGGTTATAACGAAAAGTATTACTTTAAACCTGGAGATACTGGCTTCAAAGTATTTAACACAAAATTCGGAAATCTTGGTTGTGGTATATGCTGGGATCAATGGTTTCCTGAATGTGCGAGATCTATGACACTTTCTGGTGCAGATATTTTATTGTATCCCACAGCAATTGGTTCTGAGCCTCAAGACCCTTTATTAGACTCAAAAGATCACTGGCAAAACGTAATGAAAGGTCATGCAGCTGCAAATCAAATTCCAGTTATTGCTTCTAATAGAATTGGCACAGAAAATGAAGGTTCAATATCTGTTACATTTTATGGAAGTTCCTTTATCGCTAATCATTTGGGTAATATTGAAATTGAAATGGACAAAAAAGATGAGGGCTTTGTATCTAAGAATTTCGACTTTTCAGAAATAACAAAATACCGCCAATCTTGGGGAAATTTTAGAGATCGTAGACCAGATCTATATAAAAAAATTTGTGATTTTTAAAAAAAATTATCATATTATTCAAATTCTACATATAAGAGGAGAGGTAATATGAATAAATTTTTAACAGCTCTTATAGTGCTACTACTTCCTATAAGTTTGAGCGCTAAAGAAGAGTTATTTATATACAATTGGTCCGATTACATAGCTGAAGATACAATTGCAAATTTTGAGGAAGAAACTGGTATTGATGTAACATACGATGTATTTGACTCAAACGAAGTTCTAGAGGCTAAGCTTTTAGCTGGAGGAAGTGGTTATGACTTAGTTGTTCCATCAGGCTCCTTTATGGAAAACCAAATTAAAGCTGGAGTTTTTCAAAAACTTGATAAAAGTATGATTCCAAACCTCAAAAATTTAGATCCAAGTGTTTTAGAAAAAACTGATGCTCATGATCCAGGTGGGGAATACTCTGTTAATTACATGTATGGCACAACTGGAATAGGTTACAATGTTGCTGCCGTCGAGGAAAGAGGTGGAGATGTTGAGTCATGGGACATAATATTTGATGTAGATCAAATTTCTAAATACGAGGATTGTGGTGTTGCTTTCTTAGATGCACCAAGTGAAATTGTTGAGATTGCATTAAATTATCTTGGCCATGATCCAAATACAGAAAACACTAAAGCTAATCAAGAGGCACTAGAATTATTGAATAATATTAGACCTTACATAAAGTATTTTGACTCTTCTCAGTACATTGATGATTTAGCAAATGGTGAGATTTGCTTAGCAATAGGTTGGTCAGGTGATGTATTTATAGCAGCATACGAGGAAATTGAAGAGGTCTGGTATTCAATCCCAAATGAAGGAACGGTAATTTGGTTTGATATGATGGGAATTCCAGCAGATGCAAAAAACGTAGAAAATGCTCATAAATTCATAGATTATATTTTGAGACCAGAAGTTGTTGCAGAGATTACTAACTATGTGTGGTACTCAAATCCTAATCTAGTAGCTAACACAACTGAAGGTTTGATAGATCCTGATATTCTTTCAGACCCAGCTATTTATCCAACAGAAGAAACATTAACTAAACTTTTTGCAGATACAGCTGACTCACCTCAAAAGTCTAGGATATCTTCGAGAGTATTTAATAGTTTTAAAGCCTCTCAATAATTTAATAAAAGCGCAACTTTTACTTTAGTTGCGCTTTTCACAATCTTTTTATGTCTGAACCTTTTTTACAAATCATAGATGTATCAAAAAGGTTTGATAATGTTGTTGCTTTAGACAAAGTTAATCTAAAAATAGCAAAATCTGAAATATTCAGTCTCCTAGGATCTTCAGGATGCGGTAAGTCAACACTATTGAGAATTATAGCAGGTTTCGAGAAGCCTGATGAAGGAAGAATTCTACTTGAGGGAAAGGATATCACGAAACTTCCACCATATGTAAGACCTTTAAATATTATGTTCCAAAATTACGCTTTATTTCCACATTTAAATGTCACTAATAATATCCAGTTTGGATTAAAAGAGGAAAAAATTTCTAAAGAAGAAATCAATCATCGTGTTGGTGAAATTTTAAATTTACTAGAGCTGAATGGTTTAGAGAAAAGAAAAATCAATGAGATATCCGGTGGTCAACAACAACGTGTAGCGTTAGCAAGATGTTTAGTCAAAAAACCAAAATTACTTTTATTGGATGAACCACTTGCTGCATTAGATAAACAGCTAAGAGTACAGACACAGTTCGAGTTAGTTAATCTACAATATAAGCTAGGTATCACTTTTATTATTGTTACTCATGATCAAGAGGAAGCAATGTCATTATCTGACAGAATGGCAATTATGAAAAATGGAGAAATTCTCCAAGTCGGTAATCCTGTTGAGATATATGAAAAACCGAAGGACAAATATATAGCTAATTTTATAGGCACAGCTAATATCTTTAATGTTCATAATAAAAACAATCAAATCATTATTAAAGAATTAAATTATGAAGTTAAAAATATTAACAATAAAGAAAACTATGTTAAATGTTTAATTAGGCCTGAAAAAATTTCTGTTAAAAAACTAGAAAATCAATCTGATAATTTAAATATTGGTGTAGTTAAAGAAGTAGCTTATTTAGGGAGCTATACTAAGTATTTAATTGATGTTAATGGATTTGAATTTTATTCTTTTATGCAAAATAGTTTAGTTTCAGATAACCTTCAAATAAGATGGGATGATAAAGTTCAGATAAGTTTTAACGAAACATCAATATATTTTTTTAATGATTAAAAATTTAAAAAAACAAAACGTCTGGTTTGTATTCACTCCATATTTATGGCTAGTTTTGTTCTTTTTTGTTCCATTAGCTTTAATTTTCAAAATATCTATATCTGTGTCTGAATGGGGTATGCCACCCTATCGTGATCTTTTCTCATTATCTGAAAATGGATTGAAGATTAATTCAACTCTTGGAAATTATTTATTTATCTTTTCAGACCCTTTCTATATCAGATCATACCTCAATTCACTATCATTAGCTTTTACATCCACTGTTTTATGTTTATTGATTGGTTATCCCATAGCTTTTTATGTTGCAAAATCTAAACCAAGTATAAGAAACATACTTTTGATTATGCTTATCATACCTTTTTGGAGTTCTTTTCTTCTAAGGGTATATGCATGGAAAGTCTTACTGCAAGGTTCTGGTATTATTAATTCAATTCTCATACATATAGGGCTAATTTCTGAACCAATATCTATGTTACACAATCATTATGCTGTAATTTTAGGTGTTGTTTATACTTACCTTCCATTTATGATTTTACCACTTTATGGATATTTGGTTAAATTTGATTTAAATATGATTGACGCATCTAATGATTTAGGTGCAAAGCCTTTAAACACGTTTGTAAAAATTATCTTACCTCTATCTTTACCAGGAATAGTAGCCGGGAGTATGTTGGTTTTTATACCAGTTGTTGGAGAATATATAATTCCAGAAATGTTAGGTGGCAGTGATAAGCTTTATTTTGGGAAAATAATTTGGGATGAATTTTTTGTAAATAGAGATTGGCCTATTGCTAGCGCGCTTGCGATGTCTGGTATTGTAATTCTTGTATTTCCCATAATTATTTTTCAATTGATGTATGCAAAATATAATTTTAGGAATGAATAAATTATTTTTAAAAATTTTTACCTTAACAATTGGATTTTCGTTTTTATATTTTCCTATTTTAACTCTTATAGCTTATTCTTTTAATGATAATAAAAGAGTTATGGTTTGGAAGGGTTTCTCTTTTAGATGGTATAAGGAATTATTTCAAAATGAACAAATTTTAGAGGCTTTTTATACTAGTCTAAAAATTGCTTCTCTTTCAGCAACATTAGCAACAATCATGGGTGTAATGATTGGTTTTTCATTAACAAGAATATCAAAAATTCCAGCTAGGCCTTTCTTTATTTTCTTGAGCTCCTCTCCTTTGGTTATGCCTGAGATAATTTTAGGACTTTCTTTGTTGTTATTCTTTATATCATCTAACCATATTATTGGCTTTCCTTCCTCAAAAGGACAACTAACAGTCTTAATATCGCATATAACTTTCTCTGTAGCTTTTGTTGCAGTCATTATCCAATCAAGGTTGAGTAGTTACGATAAAAATATAGAAGAGGCTGCTCAGGATCTTGGGACAATTCCAAATATGATTTTTTGGAAAATAACTGCACCTGTAATATTACCTGCAATATTATCAGGATGGTTACTTGCATTTACACTCTCTTTGGACGATCTTGTGGTTGCTAGTTTTACTACCGGTCCGGGAGCTAACACTTTGCCAATAGTGGTTTTTTCTAAAGTTAGATTGGGATTGAGTCCAGAAGTTAATGCTCTTTCCGCAATAATAATGCTAATTGTTATATTAGCAGCAATTAGTATTTACTTAATTAATAGATCAAACATTAAGAAGTAAATATTCTCTTTCCCATGCTGTAATAATTTTATTATAAGCATTTACCTCTAAGTCTTTGATTGAACAAAATAATTCTATAAATGTTTCACCAAATATCTCTTTTGCCTCCTTAGATCTAGAAAAAGTATCTATTGATTGATAAATGCTTTCTGTCAAAGAAACATTTACGTTATAAGCAGCTTTTTTGGTCTCTGGGGTTGCTTTTAATTTTTTCTTCAAACCTAGATATCCCGCAGATAAAGTTGCAGCTATAGCTAAGTATGGATTTACGTCTGATCCACAAAGTCTATTTTCAATTCTCGCTTGGTTAGCAGAGTTAAAATTTGGGACTCTAAAACCACAGGTACGGTTTTCAAAACCCCAGTTTAGGTTAAAAGGTGTACCTTCCTCCCAAAAACCTCTAAGCCTTTTGAAGGAATTAACATTTGGTGCAAAAAGTGGTAAAAAAGCTTTTGAATATTTTTGTAATCCACCCAAATAGTTATCAAAATGTTTTGTAGTTTTAAGATTTTTGTCCACAAATATTGGTTTACCTTTTTTTAAAATTGATTGATGTATATGCATTGAGTTTCCTGGAGTATCTTCCATCGGTTTAGCCATAAAAGTTGCATACAAATTATGCTTCAATGCAGTATGTCTAAGAGTTCTTTTAAATAAAAAAACCTGATCAGCCAAGTCAAGGGGGTTACCATGCTTGAAGTTAATTTCCATTTGTGCTGGTCCATCCTCATGATTAATGTTCTCAACCTCTAATTCTTGAGTTTCACAGTAGTCATATAGATCCTCAAAAATATGATCAAATTCATTAACAGCGTCAATACCGTAAGACTGATTTCCTTTTTCAATTCTTCCAGATTGCCCACTCGGTGTCTCTAAAGGATTATCTGGATCATTATTTTTCTTAACTAAATAAAATTCAATTTCTGGAGCGACAATTGGTTCAAGCCCTATTTTTTCATAGAGACCAATTACTTTTTTTAAAATACCTCTAGAGTGAACCTCTATAACATTATCATTGTTATCAACAGCATCACAAATTACCTGCGCTGTTGGTTCTTCATACCAAGGGACAGTTCTCAGAGTATTAAAATCAGGCTTTAAAATAAAATCACCATCTGTAGGGTTTAAAATCTGATCATCAATTGAATAAGTCACATCTCTAGATACTGCTAATTTGAATAGGGCTAAAGGTAATCTTAATCCACCTGACTCAATAGAGCTTAAAAATTTTTTTGTTGGTAGTATTTTCCCCCTTGGTATACCTGAATTATCAGGGATCATACACTCTACCTCTGTTATTTTATTTTTCTTTAACCAATCGACATAATCATTCATAGCTATAACTAACCTTTAAAATTTGATATTTATGTATCTGATGGATTACTCAGATAATTATTACGTAAGAACAAAAGCATTCAAACTTAATACTAACAAATTAAATGAGAGCTTACAATCTGATGTTTGTATAATTGGTGCAGGTTTATCAGGAATTTCATCAGCATTATATTTATCAAAATTAAATCCAGATTTAAATATAGTCATTTTGGAGAAAAATAAAGTTGGTTGGGGCGCATCTGGAAGAAATGGTGGGCAATTATTACATGGTTTTTCCTCAGAGAATTATTCTAGTCAAAAACACACTCAAGAAGAAATTAAGATATTATGGCAATTCACATTAGACGCTGTCAGAGAAGTAAAAAAAAATATCAAAGACTTAAATATACAATGTGATTTAATCGAGGGTTATGTTTTAGCTGCAGTAAGTAAATCCCACGATGAGGAGTTAAAAAAATACGTAGACAGGCTTCAAACAAAATTTGATTATGAATCAGTGACTTATCTACCAAAAAATAGAATGGACCAGTATTTTGATAGCCCTTATTACAAATCTGCAATGTATGACTCAGAGTGCGGTCAAATTCATCCACTTAATTATTGTTTAGGATTAGCAAGAGAATTATTAAAAAATCAAAATTGTAAAATATTTGAAGATACAGGAGTGATATCATATGAATCTCAAAAAAAAGTAACAATAACAACTGAAAAAAATTTAACTGTTAAATCTGATAAATTAATTATCTGTTGTAATGCATATATTAATAATTTGAATAAAAGTTTAAGAAAAAAAATAATGCCTGTTAAAACTTATGTATCAGCATTTACTGAAATTCCAAATACAGAATTGAGTAAGTATTTTCGAAAACCTATCACAGTTGGAGATATGTTATTTGTACTAAATTATTTTAGACTGGATTCTAATAATAATTTAATTTTTGGTGGAGGTGTAAGTTACTCAAATATAGATCCGATAAACTTGGAATTATCTTTAAAAAAAAGTATAAAAAAGATACTTCCTGGTTTAGAAAAGTTCAAAGCTTGGTGTACTTGGAGTGGGCACGTTGCCATAACTGTAAACAGATTCCCACATATCGGTAGTATTGATAATAATATTTTTTTTGCACAAGGATATTCAGGACATGGTTTAGCCATAACAACTATGGTTGGAAAAATGCTGGCTGAAACAATAACAAATCAGAACAATAATTTGAGCTTATTTGAAAAGTTTAGACATAAAAACTTTCCTGGATTTGGCGTAATTGATAAGCCATTATTAGTTTTAGCAATGAGTTATTTTAAATTAAAAGATCAATTAAGCTTGAAATAACTTGTTTTTTCCTAATCTAGAACCAGGATCTAGGTGTTTTTTTAATTTTTTTATAAAAAGGTAATTTTCACTAGGTTTATATTTTTTTAGAAGATAATTTTTTTTTAAACCAAGACCGTGTTCTGCTGCCACACTACCTTCGCTTTTAATAGTCAAATCATAAATAAATTTAGAGAGGTAAATACAATTCTTTTTTGAATATGGATGTACTTTAAAATTGCAATGCAAATTACCATCTCCCAAATGCCCAAAAAAATAAGGAGTAAATATTTTATTATGCTTTACAAATGCATTTACCCTCTTAATAAAGACAGACCACTTATCAATGGGTAAAGAAATATCAAATTTTTCAGTAAAATTATATTTCACCTGATTATATACTAATTCTTCTCTTTTGCTCCATATCCATGATTTTGATTTATCATGTTCCATTTTATCAATTTTAAAATCATTTAAATTAAAATATTTTTTTAATTCTTTTTTGTAATTACCAATAATATTAGATTGAATTTCTATGATTAAATTGAAGTGATTTATTCTTTCATTAAATAAATAAGAGCTAGGTATTGGAAATATTATTTCAAAACTTGTTAAATTATCGAAGTACTTGTTTCTAAGAAATTTTAGTAGTCGAATCGACTTATTTAAACTATTTGTTTGTATTAAATAAGTAGAATTGTAATTTTTTTTTGGGATTAACTTTAAGCTCGCTCTTGTGATTATTCCAAAAATACCCTCAGAACCACAAAATAACTTCCACAGTTTTGGTCCAAAATTATCTTTTTTTAGTTTATTTAAAAAATTTAAAATAGTTCCATCACTAAGCACTACTTCAAGGCCATTTATATGATCCTCAATGTTACCATATCTCAAGGTTTGCAAACCCCCAACATTAGTAGATATATTACCTCCAATTGTACATTTATCACTTGGCGCAATATTAACTGGAAATAAAAGTTTTTTATTATTTGCTGCTTTTTGTATGGTTTTTAACAATGTTCCGCTTTGAGCTGTTATTATTAAATTATCAGTATCAACTTCTTCAATAAGACTCATTTTTTTAAAATCTATTAAGATAGTTTTTTCAAATTGAGGTTTTGTGCCATCCACTCTATTGGTCTCTCCACCAATAGGTAAAATATGAAATTTATATTTGTTAGAAAATTTGACCATTTTAGATACCTCCAAAGAATTTTTAGGGAAAGCAATTATTTGGCCACTTCTTCTTATAGTTTTTATTGGAAACTTCATTTAGATGCTCTTCGTAATCTATCATTTATAGCGATTCCTATTTTCTTATAAGGAATAGGTGCGATACTAATATTTTTATATTGCTTATCGTTATCTGCCAAAAAAATAAAATGATAAAGATTTTTGGCAGCTTCAATTAAACTTCTATTTTTGCTTAAATTTTTGAATTGATCTTTCTTATTTGCTCCAAAGTTAATATATGCAGATTTTTTTTTAGCATTTTTGACATTTAAATATATTTTCTTCTTGGGAGAATAATGTTTTTTTGAAGTTCCAGGAAAACTTAAATTTTTGTTATATTTACTAATAATATATGGTAATTTTTTTTTCAAATTTTCTAATGATATCATCCCTGGTCTTATTATATTCAATTTGTTATCAGATATTTTAATTAAAGTTGACTCGATACCAACTTTACATTTTCCATCATCAACAATTAATAAATTTGTCTCAATAAATTGCTGAAAAACCATTTCACTGTTGATTGGGCTTAATTGTTTAAATTTGTTTGCTGATGGCATTACAAGGGGCTTACCAACTTTATCAATTAAATTTAATGTAAATTTATTATTTGGAATTCTTACAGCGCACTCATTATTTAATGTAAGAGATTTTGGTATTTCGAGAGACTTCCTTTGTAAAACAAGAGTAAGAGGTCCAGGCCAAAATTCTTTAGCCAAAATTAAATTTTCATCATCTAAATTAAAAAATTTATCTACCATTTTTAAACTTGAACAATGAAATATAAGTTTTTTTTTCAACGGTCTTTTTTTTAATAAGAAAATTTTTTTTGCTGCTTTTATATTGGTTCCTAAACCAGCTAACCCATAAACAGTTTCTGTTGGCAAAACCATTAATTCTCCTTTTAATAGTTTAGACTTCAAGAAATGTATAAGTTGCTTTGATAAATTTGATTTAACGATAATAGGCATAATTTACATAATTAGATATATTTTTAGTATTTAGTTAAGATTAAATAATATTATTTTACAACTTTATGAATATATGCGCCATTATTCTTTCTGCTGGAAAGAGCAAAAGATTTAAATCACTTAAACCAAAATTTCTTCATGAAATATCTGGTAAAGAGCTAATACAGTACAATTTAGATGCACTAAATAAAATTAAACAAGTTAAAAAAACTTATATTATTTCAAGTAAAGCTAATAAAAAATATTTCATTCATGAAAAAGTATTTATTCAAAATCCAATAGACGGTACTGGTGGAGCTTTTAAACAATTTTATAAATACAACAATAAATTTGATTATTTTTTATTGACCTTAGCAGATACACCTATTTTCGATTATAAAATACTCTCTGATTTTATTTCAAAAGGTGTAAAGAATGGTGATGACTTGTCAGTTCTTACACAAAATGTAAAAAATCCAAAAGGATATGGAAGAATAATTAAAAAAAATAATTCATTAATTAGTATTATTGAAGAAAATGAATGTTCAAATGATGAGAAATTAGTCAATGAGATAAATACTGGCATATTTTTAATTTCAAAAAAAGCTGCATTAAATTTGAAATTAATAAAAAAAAATAAAAATAAGAATGAATTCTATATTACTGATTTAGTAAATGTTTGTTTAAATAAAAAACTTAAAATGACTACTTTTTTAAATAAGGCCACAGTGATATCAGGTGCTAACACCTTAAATGAACTAAATAAATTAGAAACGTTATCTCAAGATTTTATAAAGAAAAAATTAATAGATAGTGGAGTTAGAATTATTCATCCTGATACGGTCTATATAGAGAGCAATGTTAGTATTGCTTCAGGTGTAGTAATTGAGCCACATGTTGTTATTAAAAAAAATGTAAGCATCAAAAATAATTCTATTATTAAGTCCTTTTCTTATATTGAAAATTCCACAATAGGTAGTAACTGCTCCATCGGCCCATATGCAAGAATAAGACCAGAGGTTATTATCGCAGATGAGGTAAAAATTGGGAATTTTGTTGAGATTAAAAAATCAAAATTATCAAAGGGAGTAAAAGTAAATCATTTAAGTTATATTGGAGACTCATCTATAGGAACAAATAGTAATATTGGGGCTGGAACTATTACTTGTAATTATGATGGAAAAAATAAGCTTAAATGCAAAATAGGTAATAATACTTTTATTGGCTCAAATTCTTCAATTATTGCGCCTGTGAAAATAGGAGATAAAGCATACATTGCTGCAGGATCTGTAATTACCAAATCAATACCAAATAATCATTTTTCAATAGCCAGATCTAAACAGAAAAATAAAGTTAATAATAAAAAATAATGTGCGGTATAGTTGGTATCTTAAATTCATCTTCTTTAAAAAATAACTCTATAGATATTTTAAAAAAGCTGGAATATAGAGGTTATGACTCTGCTGGTATTTCCTTGTTTTCAAAAGAACGAATAAAAACTATTAAAAGTGTCGGAAAAATTTCAGAATTAAAAAATAAAGCTCAAAATGTATCAGATAAAAATTTTTATGGAGTGATAGGTCATACAAGATGGGCAACGCATGGAGTTGTTAGTAAAAATAATGCTCATCCATTTGCAAATGATGATCTTACTTTAGTTTGTAATGGAATAATTGAGAACTATAGAAAAATTCAAAGTCGATTTGTAGAAATTCCTAAAAATATTCAATCAGATACTGAAATCAGTTTTTATTTTCTAACCTATTTAATTAATAAATATAAAAATTCAGATGAGGCTATAAGAGTTTTTCAAAGTGTAATTAAAGGAAATTACGCCTTTGTTATATTTATAAAAAAAAATAATTGTTTTTACTTATTAAAAAATGGCAGCCCAATTGCTCTATCTCATAGTAAAAACTCTTCTTATATATGCTCAGATTCATCTATTTTATCTGATTATAGTGATAAGATTTATCATCTTAAAGATGGTGATATTATTAAAATTCAGCAATCTAAAATATCTAGTTTAAATAAAACGAAAATACTCTTCGAAAAAAATGAAATTAAACAAAACCCATATGATAAAGGAAAATATCAACATTATATGTTGAAAGAGATTTATGAGCAGCCTGAAGTTATAAAAAATACTCAAAAAAATTATGTACAAGAATTTTTTAATGATTTTGAAAGCAAATTTAAAAATTTAATTTTAAACAAAAAAATAATATTTGTTGGATGTGGTACTGCATACCATGCCTGTTTAGTTGGTGAGTATTACTTTAATAAATATACAAATATAGATACTTCATCAGAATTAGCTTCCGAACTTAGATATAAAAAAATAAATAAAGACGAAAAAATTTTATTTATTTTTATTTCACAATCTGGTGAAACCATGGATACCTTGATGGCTCTAAAATATATCAAAAAAAACAAACATTCCTCTATAGTCATTACTAATTCTTTGCAGAGTAGTATGGTAAGAGAGGCTGATGTAACCATACCTACTTATGCTGATAAAGAAGTTGGTGTAGCCTCAACTAAAGCTTTTACTTGTCAAATATTGAGCTTAGCCAATCTTTCTATTGAAATTGGTAAAATGACAAATTCCATATCGAAAAAAGATTATAATAAGAATTTAGCAATTCTAAAGTTATTACCAATAAAGCTAAAAAAATTAATAAACGATTTTACAACAGAGGCGAAAAAAATTGCAAAAAAATTAAGTCAATCTGATACATGTTATTTTATTGGAAGGAATATTGTATACCCAATAGCATTAGAGGGATCCTTGAAACTAAAAGAGATATCTTACATGCATAGTGAAGGCTTTCCTGGAGGAGAGATGAAACATGGCCCAATTGCATTGATCGATAAAAAATCACTAACAATTTGCTTATCGCCAAACAACGAACTATATGAGAAATCTATTTCTAATGCTGAGGAAATCGCTGCTAGAAATGGTAAGGTTATAATTTTATCGAGTGTTAAAATTCACAGAAAATCATTAAACACACATAATGTAAGCCTACCCAAAGAAAACTTTATTGACACACCTTTCATTTATACTATTCCTCTTCAACTCATTTCATATTATTTTGCTCTTAATGAAGGTACTGATATTGATCAACCAAGGAATCTCGCTAAATCAGTTACCGTTGAATAAATTGAATACTAATTAATATGAATATCGAAGTTGATAATGAGATTTTAGCTAGTGTGATTGATGCTCGGTTTGGTATCAAACCACAGCTTTCTTCAAATATCGAAAAAGCTAATTTTAAACAAACTATTTTTTTTCCTGAGGATAAATTGAAATCAAAAACATTTAATTCAGTGCCTTTAGACACATATGGAATAATCAATAAATCTAAGTTATTTACAAGAGAACCTATTACAGGAGAACAAATATCTTATTTAATTAATGATAATGGCTACACTGTTAAAGATAATAATCCAGATATTAAAATCGAAACAACAGATTATAAAATTTTTTATAGGTTTGAAATTAATGAGCTTCAACACAAATACTGTTCATCAATTTTTACTAATTTAAAATTTAAAAAAATAAATATTGTTTTTCCAAATAGCAGCACAATACACTTTTTTTCTGAGAATATATCCCTTTTAAAAAAATATATTAAGAAAATTGCTAATAAAAAAATTCAAGAGAGTGATCTTATTAAAATCAAAGTCCCAACTAGTTTATCTATTAATTACTCTAAAAATAATAATACCAAAGAGATTACAATCAAAAATAAATCTTATTTGGGAATATGTTTTGAAATAGTCAATCTTTTAAGCTTAAATACTTTAGACACTAAGAATACGTATAATTCCAGCAATAATAACAATTACTATATTAATATTCTTTTTTTTAATTTTTATAATTTTTTCCCTAAGTTTATATCTTTATTCATATTTAAATTTTTACTCAGGTTTAATAAATCTTACATATTTTCTAATCAAGTATTAGAAATTAATAATAATTTTAACAAACAAAATAATTTCTTCTCTAATATTATTGATGACAATCAATATCCTAGTTACTTATCAAAAGGAACTTTTTTCCCTAATTTAAAATTAAGTAATAAAAAGTATATTCATGAGATACTCAAGGATGACGATACATACATACTTTCAAACAAATATAAAATAAAAAACATAAAAAATTTTATTTTTCTATCTGATGGTTCTGATAAAAATTCTTATAAAATCGGTAAAAGCTCATATGATTATTTAAATTTAGATAAATGCTATTACATAACAGACAATCATGGCCTAATCACTACAGTAGATATCGTTGATAATATCGGAATTATCAATCATGAAGATATTGACTCAAAGTATTCAGATAATAAACAATCCAGCATAGATAATTTTTATGCTACAGGTTATGAGCCATCATTACCTAAATTAAAGCTACCCAAAATTTGGCCTTTTAAATCTAAAACCCAATAATTTCTTTTATTTAATACATTTAACAATATAATCCTTGCCTCATGAAATGGACTAAAGATAGTTGGAAAAACTTTGAAGCAAAGCAAATGCCTGTTTACGCTGATCAAGGTAATTTAGACTCTGTAATAGAGGAACTATCCTCTATGCCTCCTCTAATATTTGCTGGTGAGACTAGGTCTCTAAAATCACAAATTTATCAAGTTCAAAAAGGAGAGTCCTTTTATTTACAAGGCGGTGACTGTGCTGAGAGCTTTCAGGAATTAAACCCTAATACAATTCGAGATAATTTTAAATTACTATTGCAAATGTCTGTTGTTTTGACTTTTGCCACTAATAAACCGGTCGTTAAACTAGGGAGAATGGGTGGACAATTTGCTAAACCAAGAAGCTCAGACTTTGAAGAAAAAAACGGTCAAAAGCTACCTAGTTATAGGGGAGATATCATCAATTCATTTGAGTTTAACGAGTCTTCTAGAGAACCAGACCCTAAAAGAATGATCAGAGCTTATAACCATTCAGCTTCAACTTTAAATTTATTAAGAGCTTTTGCTCAAGGAGGTTTTGCTAGTTTAACACAATTAAATAAATGGAATTTAGATTTTGCAGATAACTTTGATACAACAAAAAAATTTAAAGAATTATCTGAAAAAATTGCAGAAAGTATAAAATTTATGAATGCCTGTGGTGTAAATGAAAAAAATACAAGAGAACTAAGAGAGACAGATTTTTACACAAGCCATGAAGCACTACTTTTACCTTATGAACAAGCTTTTACAAGAATAGATAGCACTACAGGTGAGTGGTACAATGTAAATTCTCATTTTTTGTGGGTTGGTGATAGAACTAGAGATCCTAATGGTGCTCACATACACTATTTAAGTGGTATAAAAAACCCTTTAGGTCTTAAAGTAGGTCCATCTACAACCATTGATGATTTAAAAAAAAATATTGAGATACTGAATCCCGAAAATGAAGGTGGGAGACTTACACTTATTATTAGAATGGGAGCGGATAAAATTAATTCAAAATACCCTGATTTGTTGAAAGAAATTAATAAACTCGGTATTAATCTTACATGGATATGTGATCCTATGCATGGAAATACATCTACAAGTAAATCTGGCTATAAAACTAGAGCTACTGAGAATATTTTTAAAGAAATTCAGTCTTTTTTTGAAATTCATAAATCAGAGGGTTCAGTCGCAGGAGGTGTTCACCTTGAATTAACAGGTTTAGATGTAACTGAATGTGTCGGTGGGCCTGATGATATTAAAGATGAAAATTTAGGTGATAGATACCATACGTTTTGTGACCCAAGACTAAATGTTAATCAATCATTAGAGCTATCTTTTCTACTTGCTGATTTATTATCCAATGGCGAAATGAATTAGTTTTCTTATTCATAATGAATAAAAAAACAAATTCAATTTTAATTAATAATTTTACTGATAATTATTTTTTAAAAACAAAAAAAATTATCCATAAGTATGGAGATATTAAAGTTACTTATGCTGTTTTTATTCGTAGACCAGGTGTTATAGCATTAAAACTAGCAATAAATTGGATTAAACAAATTTCAAAAGACAGAGGAATTAAAGTATCAACTTCAAGTCCATTCAAAGAGGGTGACCATTTCGGTGCTGGAGAACCAATTCTTTATATTAGGGGTTCTTTTAAACATATAGTCGATTTGGAAACTTTACTCTTACAAAAAATTGGTCCAGCTTGTATAGCAGCAGCTAATGCATATCAAATGTGTTTAGACTTGCCTAAAACGTCCTTTATAGCTATGGATGCAAGACATTGTGCAGGTACAGAGATGTCTGAATTAATGTCATATGCGGCATCAGTAGGATCAAAATCAGCAAAAAGAAAGAAAGCTAAAGGCTTTATTGGAACATCGATAGATGCAACATCACATTATTTTCAATCTAATAAAGCATTAGGAACGATGCCACATGCATTAATAGGATATGCAGGATCTACTCTTGAGGCAGTAAAAATGTTTCATGAAACATTTCCAAAAGATGATTTAGTTGTATTGCCTGATTACTTCGGTAAGGAAATTACTGACTCTATTCAAGTTTGTAGCCACTTCGATAAGTTGTCTAAAGCCGGAAAAGTAATGATAAGACTTGATACCCCAAATGGAAGATTTATTGAGAATCTTGATACCTCAAAATCATATGAGGTCTTAGAAAAACACGCACCCGGTTCAATCAAAGAATACAGATCTGACAAAGAGTTAAAACATTTAGTTGGGCCTGGAGTCTCTGCTGCATCTTTGTGGTATTTGAGAGCACAACTTGATAATTTTGGTTTTAAAAAAGTAAAAATTATTGCATCTAGCGGATTTACAAATGAGAAATGCGAGGCAATGTCTTTAGCCAAAGCTCCAATAGATGTCATAGGAACTGGAAGTTATCTACCAGAAAAGTGGTCAGAAACATATGCAACTGCTGATATTATAAAATATGGTAATTCCTCTAGAGTAAAAGTTTCAAGAGAATACCTCTTAAAAAAAGTTAAATGATAATTACACGTTTTGCCCCGAGCCCAACTGGTCACCTGCACTTAGGAAATATGAGATCTTGCTTTTTAAATTGGGCATATTCGAAAAAAAATAATGGTAAATTTATTCTAAGATATGACGACACTGACCAAGAGAGAAGCAAAGATGAATATGTAAAGTCCATAGCATCTGATCTTGATTGGTTAAAAATAAAATATGATGAAACTTTTTATCAAAGCAAAAGAATTGAGAGATATAATGAACTTTTCGATCAATTAATTTCTTTAAAATTTGTTTACCCATGTTTTGAGTCAAGTGAGGATTTAGATATAAAAAAAAAGTTGCAGTTAAAAGCAGGAAAACCTCCAATCTACGATAGATCCTCATTAAATTTATCTAAAGAAGAAATTGAAAAAAAAATAATTTATGGTAATCAGCCTTATTGGAGATTTAAACTTTCACAGACTAAAATTAAATGGAATGATTTAGTTAAAGGAGAGACCGAAGTAGATCTAGCTTCTCAATCAGATCCTGTTTTAAGGAGGGCTGATGGTAGCTACCTCTACCATTTTCCAAGTGTCGTCGATGATATAGATATGAAAATATCTCATATTATAAGAGGCGAAGACCACTTAACTAATTCAGCAATTCATTTAGAATTATTTAAATGTTTAAATTCTGATTTACCTTCATTAGGTCACAATCCATTAATGCTGAATGAGGATGGAACAAAACTAAGTAAGAGAAATTTGGACTCAATTTCACTTAAGCAATTCAGAAACAGTGGATATACAGTTAACAGTATTCTATCTTATTTGTATTCACTTGGTTTAAACTCAGATTATGATTTTGAAACCATTTTAAAGAATAATTTTAGAGATTTTAATTTAGAGGATATTTCTAAAAACTTACCAAAAATTGATATTCATAAAATTGACTTTTTTCAAAAAAACTCATTAAGGTCAATGAATTTAAAAGGTTTAAATAATGAATTCCCTGAGCTAGAAGAGTTAGCTTTAACTGAAACTGAGTGGGAACTTATTAAAGAAAATGTTGAAAAGTATGAAGATATAAGAAATTTATGGAATATTATTAATAGAAGAGAAATTAAAATTCAACCCTCAGGTGACTTTATCAAACTTTTGATTAAAAATTTGAATGGTATTTCAAATTTTAGTTTTGATGAATATGTCAATTACTTAATGAGTATTGATAAATCACTATCAAAAAAAGAAATATTTACTAATACACGTTATATACTTACAGGTAATCAAAATGGCCCATCTGTTAAAGACCTATATAATTATTTTGGCCACGAAGGTTTAAAAAAAATTTTAAATGAATATTAATCTTTTTAACACTTTAACCAAAAAAAAAGAAAAACTTATACCTATTAACTCATCTGCAGTTAAGATGTATGCTTGTGGGCCCACCCTTTACAGTAATCCACATATAGGAAACTTCAGACCAATTATAGTTTTTGATATCTTATTTAGAGTCTTAAGATTAATTTTTGGAGAGGATAGTGTACGTTACGTCAGAAATATAACAGACATTGACGATAAAATTATAGATAAAGCCAAAGAACTTAAAATATCAACAGATGAGTTGGTTAATTCTACTCAAAAAATATATCAACAAAATCTAAGTTCTTTATCAATATTATCTCCAACACATGAACCAAAAGCTACAGATTATATTTCAAAAATGATTGAGATGATTACATCTCTTATTGAAAAAAAATATGCCTATGTATCTGAAGGACATGTTTTATTTGAAGCAAAGAAATTTAAGGGTTATGGTTCTCTCTCTAAGTTCTCATTAAAAGACATAATAGCTGGTGCAAGAGTAGAAGTTGCCGATTACAAAAAAAATCCTGAAGATTTTGTCCTTTGGAAACCGTCAAAAACAAATGAACCTCATTGGGATAGCCCATGGGGTAATGGTAGACCTGGATGGCACATAGAGTGTTCAGCAATGATTTCAGAATTACTTGGAGAAACCATTGATATCCATGCGGGCGGTATTGATCTTATTTTTCCACATCACGAGAATGAAATTGCTCAGTCAACATGTTGTCATGATAAAAAAATGTCAAACTTTTGGCTCCATAATGGATTTATAAATTTTAAGGGTGAAAAAATGTCAAAATCTTTAGGAAATACCTCAATTGTTAATGATTTATTATCTAAACACGATCCTGCTGTTCTCAAATATTCACTACTGACTACTCATTATCGTCAACCACTTGATTTTTCAAACGATCTTATTAGTTATAGTGAAAACATCATTAACAAGTGGAGAGAACATATTAAAGAGGTTAATAGCAAAGAATTAGACTCAGAATTTGTTAATGCACTTTTAGATGACCTAAATACTCCAAAAGCACTGATGAGATTACAGCAAATAATAGCTAGTATTAAAAAAGACAAGAATAATGATGATTTATTAGCTCATTTTAATAATGGTTTAAGCTTATTAGGATTAAATCCTA
This sequence comes from uncultured Alphaproteobacteria bacterium, assembly GCA_902616855.1. Taxonomy (GTDB): domain Bacteria; phylum Pseudomonadota; class Alphaproteobacteria; order HIMB59; family HIMB59; genus HIMB59. The sequence continues at coordinate 27,254 of CACMUL010000010.1, forward strand.
GTTTTAAAAAAACAGATTTAAACCTTGATAAAGAATTTATTGAAAATATGATATCTCGCCGACAAGAGGCTAAAAAAAATAAAGACTTTGAACTAGCAGATAAAATTAGAGATGAGTTATTTAAACAAGGGATTGTTTTAGAAGACTCCAAAAATGGCACAATATGGAAGAAAAACTAGAAAATAAAATTTATTTTTTTGACACTACATTAAGAGATGGTCAACAAACTACCGGTGTTGATTTTAGTGTAGATGATAAAATCAAATTCTCTAATGCTCTCGATGAATTAGGTTTAGATTATATTGAGGGTGGTTGGCCAGGGTCAAATCCAACTGATGATAGTTTTTTTAATTCTACAACAAATTTTAAAAATTCTAGTTTGGTTGCTTTTGGAATGACCAGAAGACCTAATACAAGTGTTTCAAACGATCCAGGTTTAAATACTTTAATTAATACAAATGTAAAACATATTTGCATTGTTGGGAAATCATCTTCATATCAGGTCGAAAAGGCTTTAGGCATTTCAAAATCTGATAACCTAAAAATGATTGGTGAAAGTATCGCTCATATCAATGAAAAAGGTTTAGAGGCAATGTATGATGCTGAGCATTTTTTTGATGGATATAAATCGGATCCTAAATTTGCATTAGATTGCTTAACTGAGGCTTTAAATAATGGAGCTAGATGGATAGTATTGTGTGATACTAATGGTGGAACTCTGCCAAATGAAGTAGAGACAATTGTTCAAGAAGTAACAAAATATATACCAGGTGAAAAACTGGGCATCCATGCGCATAATGATACAGAAAATGCAGTTGCTAATTCACTGGCTGCTGTGCGAGCAGGAGTGAGACAAATTCAAGGCACAATTAATGGATTAGGAGAAAGGTGTGGAAATGCTAATTTAGTATCCCTTATTCCCTCAATAATTTTGAAAACAAAATTTGAAACTAGTATTCCTAAAGAAAAATTATCAGCCTTAAAGAAAACCTCATTGCTTTTAGATGAAATTTTAAATCGTATGCCAAATACTCAACAAGCCTATGTTGGTGAAAATGCCTTTTCACATAAAGGAGGTTTGCATGTTTCAGCAATTAACAAAGACCCTAAAACATATGAGCATATAGACCCAGAAATAGTAGGTAATACTAGAAAAGTTGTAATTTCTGATCAATCTGGCCGATCTAATATCATATCTCTTTTAAATACTGTTGGTATTAACCCAGATGATCACTCAGATAAATTAGATTTTTTACTCCAAAAAGTAAAAGAGAGAGAATTCAAGGGTTACGCTTACGATCAGGCAATTGCGAGTTTTGAGATACTAGCTAGACAAACTCTTTTCGGTATCCCAGAGTACTTTGAATTAAAAAGATTTAAAGTTATTGATGATAGAAGATGGAATGCTAAAGGAGAATTAGTAACTGAGTCTGAAGCAACTGTAAGGATAGAAGTTGAAAAAAAAGAATACATGAATGTAGAAGTAGGAAATGGTCCAGTAAATGCTTTGGACAAAGCTTTAAGAAAATCATTAATGGGCTTTTACCCTGCTTTAGAGGATTTAGAATTAACTGATTTTAAGGTAAGAATTTTATCCTCAGAGAAAGGAACAGATGCAATAGTTCGTGTTCTAATCGAGACAAAGGATCAAAAAGGATCCATTTGGACAACAGTAGGTGTCTCTACTAATATAATTGATGCGTCTTATAACGCCCTTAGAGAGAGTTTAATTTATAAATTAATTAAGTCCTCTTGAAAAAAACAATCCAATTTATATTAAACAAACCCCAGTTATCTGAAAATGTTGGTATGTCTCTAAGATCAATAGGATGTTTTGGTTTTGAGAACTTATCCTTAGTAAGTCCAAGAAAAATTTGGCCTAATGATAAGGGAATAAAATCTGCAAAGCATTTTTCATCCTTAGTTAAAAAAGTTAAGGTATATCAATCAATACCAGAAGCTATGAAAGGTAGTGATATCTTAATTGCAACGACAGTTAGGAAAAGAGACTTTCACATACCTCCAATAAAAGTAAATGAAATATCTAAACTAAAATCGAAAAAAATATCAATTTTGTTTGGTCAAGAAAATAATGGATTGTCCAATAAGGAGATATCGCATGCTAATTTTCTATTGTCTCTACCTACATACAACAAGAGTTCGCTCAATTTATCTCATACTGTAGCTTTAATTGCTTATGAATTGAGTCAAATATCTCTATCTAATATTAATCCAACTTTTAAAAATTCTCATGCAAGCTCAAAAGATATTGAAAAATTTTTATCATTTCTGATGAAAATACTAGAAAAAAGAAAATTTACATCAATTTCATCCAAAAGAGATAATTTAGAAATATCTTTAAGAAATTTTTTAAAAACATCAAAAATAGACCAAAAACAAATAAAAACAGCCTATGGAATTTTAAAATTTATTACAAAATAAATTGACTTAAAAGGCTAAATCTATATAAATCACCAATTCATGACAAAAAGACTATCGTCAAAACATAAAATTGATAGAAGACTAGGCCTAAATTTATGGGGTAGACCTAAAAGTCCTTTTAATAGAAGACCCTATGGTCCTGGCCAACATGGTCAAGCAAGAAGAAGAAAACCTTCTGATTTTGGAGTTCAATTAGCAGCTAAACAAAAGCTCAAAAAATATTATGGCGATATTACTGAGAAACAATTTTTAAAAATTTATCAAGCAGCTTCTAGAAAAAAAGGCGATACTAGTCAAATTCTAATTGAACTTTTAGAACGAAGATTAGATGCTGTTGTGTTTAGACTAAAGTTTGCTCCAACTGTATTTTCCGCAAGACAACTAGTAAATCATGGGCATGTTTTGGTAAACGGTAAAGTAGTAAATAAAAAATCTTATCAGGTTAATGATGGTGATGAAATATCCCTTCAACAAACTAGCCAGAATATTCCAATGATAATTCAAACATTAAGCTCTAATGAAAGAGATGTTCCTGAGTATTTACAATTAGAAATATCAAAATGTCTTGGTAAATTTGTTAGAGGACCTCAATTGACAGATGTTCCTTACCCTGTTCAAATGGAACCTAATTTAGTCGTTGAATTCTACTCTAGATAATCAATAGTTAATAATCTATTAAATTAATCTAACATCGCATAAATTTCGAAAAGATATTTATGAAAATAAAAATACTAACAGTCATATTTTCTCTTTTTATTACAAGCCTTTTCGCTGCTGGATCTAGCTCCGATGATAGTGCTAAAACTAATTACGGAAAAGATTATAAGTCAGCAATTAAGCTAATAAGAAGCAAAGATTATGATAAGGCAATAAGAAAGTTGAAGACTCTTACAACTGCTAGTTCTAAAGATTTTACTAAAGCTGATGTTTACAATGAGCTAGGTTTTGCTTACAGAAAAAGTGAAGACTTTGATAATGCAGCAAAATATTACAAAAAAGCTCTTGAATTAGACCCAGAACACTTAGGTGCTATCGAATACCAAGGTGAGATGTATGTAGATCTTGGTCAAAAAGAAAATGCCCTAAATAATTTAGCATTACTTAAAAAACTAGTTGGAGAAAATAATTCTTATTATAAAGAATTAAATATTTATATTTCAAATAACTAATGAGAGGGGCAAAATAAATGCCCCTTTTTTAATTTACTTCTGTTTTGATGCCTTTTGTGTTTAGTAATTCTAGAAGTTCACCAGACTCAGCCATTTCTTTCATAATATCACAACCACCTACAAATTCTTTTTTTATGTAAAGTTGAGGTATCGTAGGCCAATTTGAATATGTTTTTATACCTTCTCTAATGTTGTTATCTTCAAGTACATTGCAATGGCCAAACTCAACCCCAGTTTTTTTTAAAATTGCGCTTGCGACTGACGAGAAACCACACATAGGAAAGTCAGGGTTACCTTTCATAAATAGGAAAACTTCATTATCCCCAATCATTTTTTCAATTTGTTCTTTTGTACTACTCTCTAATTCCATTATTTCGTTCCTTTCGTTTTTAATTGCATAGCATGAAGCTCTTTATCCATTAATCCATCAAGTAATTTGTAAACTAACTGGTGTTGTTGTATACGTGACAATCCATTAAACATATCACTTTCAATTTCAATTGAATAATGATCGTTATCACCGGCAAGATCCTCAATTACAATTTTAGAATTTGGAAATTTGTTCTCAAGGAGTCCTTCTAATTTTTTTTGTTCAATGGGCATCTAACTAATTATCTTCTCAAAATTATTACGATATTTATTCATAATATCAAAATAGTCAAATTTTTTAGAGTTTATCTCAATACCTTCTTTAATTATCTCCCCAATTTCGAGGTATTCAGCACCTTTTTTTGTCAAAAATGAAGTTACTTCTTCAAAATCTTTACTTCTGATTTCAATCACATATCCAGCGCTATATTCGCAGAATAAATCAATAGGATCAGGGACCTTGACCCTAAAACCCATATCCTTATGTTGCATTTTTAATAATGCCGAAAAGATGCCCCCTCTGGAAATATCATTGCAAGACATAATGCATTTCAAATCTGATAATTCCAAAACACAATTTGCAATTTTTTTCTCAAAATCTAGATCTAATACCTCTAAGTCATTAAATTCACATATGTAAAAAGCAATTTTTTGATCTTGTAATAAGTAAGGACTACAATTTTTTGTTAATTGTTTTCCTAAAATAAGGATCTTATTACCAATTTCACAAAACTTATTTGTATTTATTTTATTTAAATCCATATTGGAACCTACCATTCCTATTACAGGTGTAGGCTTAATTGGTATTTCATTTGTCTGGTTATATAAAGATACATTACCTGAAACAATAGGTGTATTGAATTTGATAGCTGCAGTTTTTAATCCATGAATAGATAAAACCAACTCTCCCATAATGTTTGGATCTAAAGGACTTGCAAAGTTAAGGTTATTTGTAATTGCTAAAGGATTTATATTGCATGCAATTAGATTTCTATAGGACTCAGCAACCGTATATTTCATACCTTCATACGGGTTGATTTTTATATATAATGGATTGCAGTCGGTAGATGCACCAATAACTTTTTGTGTTCCGTGAATTTTTACTATACCTGATGACTGACCTGGTTCTCTGATAGTATCTCCCATCACAGTAGAGTCATATTGATCGAAAACCCAACTTTTATCTAAATAATTAAGATTTGTAAGAAGGTTAATTATCATATCTTCCAATTTAATTTTAGAAAAATCAAAATCTTTGTTTTTTCTTTTTCTTGGGATGTAAAACTCTCTATCGTATTCGGGAGCATCATCAACAATTATTTCTACAGGAAGATCTACAACTTTTTTATTATTTGACTCAAACACAACTCTTTTTGTATCGGTAATTTCTCCTATGACTTCATAATCAATTTGCCATTTTTGAAGAATTTCTCTGACTTTATGATTATTTTTTTTATCGATAACAGCTAGCATTCTTTCTTGGCTTTCAGATAAAAGTATCTCATAGGCGCTCAGTGGCTGTCTCAATGGAACTTTATCAAGATTGATAAAAACACCCACATTGCCTTTTGAAGCCATTTCAACACTGGAGGAGGTTATACCCGCAGCTCCCATATCTTGCATTGACTCTATTAATCCTGAGGACATTAATTCTAAGCATCCTTCCATTAAAAGTTTTTCCATGAAGGGATCACCAACTTGTACTGAGGGCCTTTTTTCATCTTCATCTTCCTCTGAAAAAACATCAGAGGCCATACTTGCTCCATGAATTCCATCTTTTCCAGTTTTAGATCCAATGTAAACAATAAGGCCACCAATAGATTTTGGTTTAGAGTAAAAAATTTTATCTTTTTGAACATGTCCCACTGCCATAGCATTAACCAAATTATTAAAATCATATGTTGACTCAAACTCACACTCACCACCAATATTAGGAATTCCAATACAATTACCATAGTGTCCAATTCCGTGAACTACACCATTTAACAAGTATTTTGTCTTTTCAGTTTCTATTAAACCAAATCTAATTGAGTCAAGAGTAGCTATCGGTCTTGCTCCCATTGTAAATATATCTCGTAGTATACCTCCAACACCAGTTGCTGAACCGTTAAAGGGTTCTATGTAACTTGGATGATTATGGCTTTCTATTTTAAACGCAATACCATCGTTATCTTGCAAATCAATTACACCAGCGTTTTCTCCTGGTCCCTGAATTACAATTTCATTATCTGTAGGGAGTTTCTTAAGCCATTTTTTTGAAGTTTTATAACAACAGTGTTCATTCCACATAGCAGAAAAAATACCCAATTCCTCAATGCTTAAGTCTCTGTTTAGATATTTCCTAATGACCTGAAATTCATCTAAAGTTAAACCGTGTTGAAGTATTAACTCTTCATTCATGAAATTAATGACTCTATGATAAGCCTTCCATCTTGTGATTGATGAAAATCAGAATACGCTCTCTCGGGATGAGGCATCATTCCAAGAACATTCTTTTTTTTATTTGTAATACCTGCAATAGCTTCTATTGAACCATTAATATTTTCTTCGGTATTTGAAAATTCACCTTTGCAGTATTCAAAAGCAATTTGTTCATTATTTTTTAATAAATTTAAAGTTTCAGTATCACAATAAAAATTTCCTTCGTTATGAGCTACGGGTATTTGAAGAACCTGATTATCTTTGATTGATAAATTAAAATTATTTTTAAATTTTTTTTTAATAAAACAATTTTTTCCTAAAAATTTAAGTTTTTTATTTCGAATTAATGCTCCTTCAAGGAGTCCAATTTCAGTTAAAATTTGAAAGCCATTACAAATACCTAATAAATATCTATTATCATTTGCATGTTTTACAACCTCATCGATAATTTTACTTTTTGAAGCCATTGCTCCTGATCTTAAATAATCACCAAAGCTAAAACCCCCAGGTAAAATTACTAAATCAACTTTTGGCAATGATGTCTCCTCATGCCATATATTATGAACAACACCTTTAGTTAAATCTTTTAAGTAGTATAATGCGTCTCTGTCACAATTAGATCCAGGAAATGTTATAACAGCAGATTTAAAACTCATCCAAGCACTTCGTACTCTTCAATAATATCGTTCACTAAAAGTTTTTTGCAAGCAGAGTCGATTTTTTGTACTTTTTCCTCTTTACTTATATTATCGGGTAAATCTAATTCAATGAGTTTTCCCTGTCGGATATTTGAAAATTCTGTAAATCCTAAACTATTGAGTGACTGTTCAATTACTTTTCCCTGTGGTTCTAAAATTTGGCCTTTAAGTCTTACTAAAATTTTTATTCGCATTAAATCGTCAAGTTTAACCTATTAAGCACCTCTACATATGCTTCTTCGACATTTCCTAAATCTCTACGAAATCGATCTTTATCAAGTTTTTTATTTGTTTTTAAATCCCACAAACGACATGTATCTGGTGATATTTCATCTGCTAAAACAAGCTCATCAGTTTTTTTACAAATTCCAAATTCTAATTTAAAGTCAACTAGATTTATTCCTATAGAATAGAACGTAGACCTTAATATATCATTAACTCTCAAAGAATATTCATCTATTAACTCTAATTCATCAAAATCACATAAACCTAAATTAAGAATATGTTCAGAACTTATATGTGGATCGCCAAGTTCATCCGATTTTAAACAATACTCAATTAACGTATCAGATAATTGTGTTCCTTCTTTTACACCAAACTTTTTAGATAAAGAACCAGCAAAGAAATTTCTTACTAAAACTTCAATTGGAATAATATCTACTTTTTTTAAAAGCTGAGATTTTTTATCAATTTTCTTTATAAAGTGTGTTGGAATATCACAATGATTCAATATTTGAAATAAATAACTCGATATAGCATTATTAATTGCACCCTTATTCTTTATAGAGCCCTTTTTTAAATTATTAAAAGCTGTAGCATCATTTTTATAGGTAGCTATGACTTCCTTACTAGTTTTGGCATAAATAATTTTTGCTTTTCCCTCATATAATTTTTTCAATTTTACTGCCATTAATTAACCCTTTTAAATATTTTATCAACATTTTTAAAAAGATTTTTATTATTGAAGATATTATTAACTTTACTAGATATTTTTAATTTGGCTAAACGAGGATGACTCAAAAGATTGTCTTTAAAAGACATATTACCTTTCCAAGTTTTCAAAGCACAATCTTGAACAATCTTATAAGCATCTTCTCTTAAAACTTTATTTTCAATAAGAAAAATCAGAACATTTTGTGAATAGGGTAGGCCTTTTAAAAGATTTAAGTTTTTCATCATATTTTTTTTATTTATGTTTAAATTATTTAAAACGTTGATCATTCTTTGAACTGCAAAGTCGAGCGTTATGGTGGCATTGGGAGCGTTTATTCTCTCAACACTAGAGTGACTTATATCTCTTTCATGCCATGAAGTTATATTCTCTAAAGCAGGGATGGTTAATGATCTAATCACTCTTGCTAGTCCTGTTAAATTTTCTGATAAAATTGGATTTTTTTTATGAGGCATTGCCGAACTACCTTTTTGGCCTTTTCCAAAACCCTCCTCAACTTCTAAAACTTCTGTTCTTTGTAAGTGTCTAATTTCAGTTGATAATCGTTCTATGGAGCTTGCAATAATAGCAAAAGAGCAAAAAAGGTCTGCATGCCTGTCTCTTGGAATTATCTGCGTGGAGACAGGTTCGATTGAAAATTTTAATTTTTTAGCAATCATTTGTTCTACCCTTGTGTCAATATTTGAATATGTCCCAACAGGACCAGACATTTGAATTGTTTGTATTTGTTTTATCGAATTTTTTAGACGATCTAGGTTTCTTTTATTTTCAGCTAGATAACCTAATATTTTTAATCCAAAAGTAGTCGTTTCGGCGTGAATACCATGACTTCTACCAATACATAATGTGTATTTATGTTTTTTTGCAATTTTTAAAAGAGATGTACTCAAAGTTTTTAAACCTTCTAGAATTATATTGCTTGATTGGTTAAGTTGTATGGAGAAAGAAGTATCTAAAATATCACTAGATGTTAGTCCTTTATGAATATACCTAGACTCTGGTCCCACGTACTTTGCCACATTAGTTAAAAAAGCAATTACATCGTGCTTTGTTTTTTCTTCAATCTTTTCTATTTCCTTTACCTTAAACTTAGCTTTTTTTTTGATCTTAATTGAGGTTCCTTTGGGTATTTGCCCCAATTTTTCCATAGCCTCACAAGCAAGAATTTCAAGTTCAAGCCATATTTGAAATTTATTATTATCTTCCCAGATTTCTTTAAGAATTTTTCTAGAGTATCTTGATATCAATTATAAAAAGCCTTATTAGGAGACTCTGTTAGAATCTCAATATTATCACCATTAATGTATATCGTATGTTCGTACTGAGCGCTAAGTGTTTTATCTTTTGTCACTGCAGTCCAACCATCGTTTAGTATTTTAGATTGATATTTTCCAACATTGATCATGGGTTCAATTGTAAAAATCATTCCATCTACAAATTTTAATTTATCAAACTCACTATCGTAATAGTGTAAAATACTTGGATTCTCATGAAATTTTAATCCAACTCCATGTCCACAAAAATCTCTAACGACACTAAAATTGTTTGAAGTAGCTATATCCTCAATTTTTTTTCCTATTCTACTGATAGGCTTACCAACTTCTATCTCGTCAATACTCTCCATCAAACAATCATGGGTAACTTTACATAGATTACTAGCTTTAATTGAAATGTCTCCTACTTTATACATCCTAGAAGAGTCTCCATGCCAACCATCAATTATTGTCGTTACGTCTACATTTAAAATATCTCCATTTTGAAGGTTTCGATTATAATTTGGAATTCCATGACAAATGACATGATTTAAAGATGTACATGTAGACTTTGGAAAACCTCTGTAAAACAATGGCGCAGGAGTGCCTCCTAACTCTTGAATTCTCGCTAAACAATAATCATCAATCTCAGATGTTGAGATGCCTTCTTTAATTATGTTATTTAGTTCGTCTAAAATAGTTGCAGTTATTTTACTTGCCTCTCTACATGGTTCTACTTCATTACTTTTGTATGATTTAATTTTCATCAATATCAATCTCACCTGTAATATTTATACCTTTATGTGAAACATTACATTTAAAAGCTCTAAATTGTACGCCACTTTTTTTTGCTATAAGAGTATTTTTATAATACTCATTATCCAAATCTTTAGCTATAGAAAAACTATCTACATCATTTCGTTGAATCAAATATATTAAAAAACATTTACTTCCTTTTTTTGACATATTACTTAACTCAATTAAATGTTTAGAACCCCTTGAAGTAACTGCATCTGGAAATTCTGCTAATTTTTTTTTTCTTGATAAAGTGACTGATTTAACTTCAATATAAGTATCTCCATTTGGGTGGCTAGCAAAGATATCAATTCTAGAATTTTTTCCATATTTCACTTCTTTTTTTAAATCACCTTTAATTTCCTGTAAAATTTTTTTTTCCTTAATAGCTTTGAAAACTATGTCATTTGGAAGAGATGTGTTTACACCAACATAATTTTTGAGATCTTTAATAGCCTCTAATCTATATTTTAATTTTGCATTTGGGTTTTCAACTTTGGCGACTAATACTTCTGAACCTTTTTTTAATAGACCTAATAGAGAACCTGTATTTGGACAGTAAGCTGTAACAATTTTATTTGCCAATTTGATTTCAACAAAAAATCGTTTGTAGCGAGATAAAAATTTCCCATCAAGGATTTTATCGTTATATTTTATTAGCAAGAGTTTTTTCCCATTGCCATGCTGTCTCAATAATTGTATTTAAATCTGAATACTTTGGTTTCCAATTCAAATTCAACTTTATTTTTTCATTATCAGCTATCAATATAGCAGGATCACCCAGTCTTCTAGGTTTAAGTTCCATTTTAATATTTTTTTTTGTTACTTCTTTTACTGATTTAATTATATCATTTATAGAATAACCTTGGTTATTTCCTACGTTGAATACTTCTGATTTTTTTGTAAAAGTTAGTTTTTCTAATGCTTTTAAGTGTGCATCTGCTAAATCCATTACATGAATAAAATCCCTAATACAAGTTCCATCTTTAGTGTCATAATCATTTCCATAAATTTCTAATTTATCTCTTCTCCCTGAAGCTACTTGAAGAATTATTGGTATGATATGAGTTTCTGGATTATGCATTTCACCGATAGTACCGTCTAAATGGGCACCACAAGCATTAAAGTATCTTAAGGATACGTATTTAAGGTTATATGTTTTATCATAATCTTCTAAAATTTTTTCTACTATTGCTTTTGTATTTCCATATGGATTTATTGGTTTAACAGGGAAATTTTCCTTTATCGGTTTATTTCCATCTATATTCCCATAAACAGCTGCGGAAGATGAAAAAATTATATTTTCAATATTAAGATCGACCATGCAATTTAATAGATTAATTGTATTGATTAAATTATTTTCGTAGTACTTTCTTGGATTGACAAATGATTCAGAGACATTAATGGACCCAGCAAAATGCATAATTGAGTCAAATTTATTTAAGGCTAATATGTCATGTAATTTACTAGTGTTTGATAAATCGCATAAATGAAGCTTTAAGCCTTGAGTGTTTTCTTTATATCCTGTCGAAATATTATCAAGTATTTCTATTTTATGATTTGTGGTTTTAAGAAGTTTTACTATATGAGAGCCAATATAACCCGCACCACCAATTACTAAGATTTTCATTTATTTAAATACTAAATAGATTATTTTTTCATATATATGTAATAAATTTATATTTATTATATTATATGATCAAATATAGTCAATTTATGTGACATTTAAATTTTATATTCTGGTTATATGAAACTTAAAAGAGCAATATTAATTATTATAGGTAATGAAATTTTGTCAGGTAGGACAAAAGATAAAAATATATTCATTATTTCAAAAAAATTATTTGCAAACGGTATCTTATTAGAAAAAGTTACTGTAATACCTGATATAATTAAAATTATAAAAAAAGAAATTTTAGAAAATAAATTAAAATTTGATTATATTATTACTACTGGTGGAATAGGACCAACGCATGATGACGTTACTGCCGAGTCAATAAGCCTTGCTTTAAAAAAAAAATATTGCTTAAATAATGACGCGCTAAATGAATTAAAAAAATATTACAAAAAAATAAAATCTGATTTAACTGATGCCCGAAAAAAAATGGCTTTTATGCCTAAAGGATCAAAGTTAATAAAAAATAAATTGACTGGAGCTCCCGGTTTTAATATTGAAAACATTTACGTATTTGCTGGAATTCCATCAATTGTTGATATTATGATGGATGAATTTCTTAAGACTATAAAGATAAAAAATAAATTTTTTAATTCAAAAATCAAAACAAAATTTCACGAAAGTCAAATAGCTCATATATTAAAATATGCCGAAAATAAATATAAAGATATTAATATAGGCAGCTACCCCATATTTGATGGGAAACCTAAAGGTGTTGAAATAGTTATAAATTCTTTAAATAATGAAAAAAATGTAATAAAAGCTAAAAATTATATAAAAAGGGAACTAAATAATATTAATTAGTAATTAGATAATGGCGGAGTAGCTCAGTTGGTTAGAGCGGTGGAATCATAATCCATGTGTCGGGGGTTCGAATCCCTCCTCCGCTACCATTCAATTTAACTGAATTTTGATTAATGCCACCCCGGGTGACTTAGTTAGGAGAAATATCGATTTATCTAAATATAAAGGATTTCTTATTTCTGAGTTTACCTTGAATTTTTCTTGAGACATTAACCTTTATCTTCATACTTTAGCCTAAAAAGACTTTAATTTTAAAAATTTTTAGAGGATCCAATATCTAATATTGTGATACCTAGTTATTCAGATTTATCTGATAAATTTAATTTTACATATAACCTAATACATAGTTTCAAGGACAAGAACAACCCAAGTCTATTTTATGAACCTGATTAATAAAATAAATTTGGTACTAAAAATTTGTCAATAATTATCAAAATATTGATTGTTAGTAATTTGAAAACATATATTTTTTAATCTTGAAAAAAAATATAGTTATTGTGGGAAGCTCTTCACCTTTTTCACTAAATCTTCAAAAATATTTTAAAAATAAAGCTAATTTGATAATTATTGGACGAAAAAATATTTACAATTATAAATTTATATATTGGGATATCAAAAATTATAAAAAACTAAATTTAAGTAATATTTCTAGCATAGACTTCATAATTTATCTTGCTCACGATAAATCAGATATCTCACTAAGTGATAATAATAGAAATATACATGCTTTTGATTATCTGACCAAGTCGATAAAAATGATTTCTCAAAATGTAAAAATTTTATTTTTTTCTTCTCATACTATTTACAATCAAAATTTTTTAGATTATCCTTATAGTTACTCAAAATCTCAAATAGAAACAAAATTAACTAAAAATGATTATATTTTTAGGTTAGGTTTAATTTATGGAATAGAGAATGATCAAAAAATAAATAAGTTTAATTTATCAAAAATTTTTAACT
>CACMUL010000011.1 GCA_902616855.1 uncultured Alphaproteobacteria bacterium
TATTACTCTTCAGCTCTACACATCTAATAACTCTGCAAAAAAAGGTTCTTGTTGTTCTGGTCTTGATATTTATGACGCTAGACGAGTTGCCCAAAAATTAGATATACCCCACTATGTATTTAATTATGAAAAAACATTTAAATCAGATGTAATCGATTACTTTATCAACGCTTACGAAAATGGTGAAACACCGATACCTTGTGTTAAGTGTAATGAGACTGTTAAGTTTAGAGATTTAATGAACTTTGCAAAAAAATTAGAGGCAGATTGTATGGCAACAGGACATTACATTAGAAGAAAAGGTAATATTAAAGATGCTCATATGTATAGGGCTGAGGATAAATCGAAGGATCAAAGTTATTTTTTATTTGCAACAACCCAGGATCAGTTAGATTACTTAAGATTTCCACTTGGTGAGATATCTAAAGCAGAAACTAGAAAAATAGCAGAGGATCTTGGTCTGATCGTTTACGACAAGAAGGATAGTCAAGATATATGTTTCATTCCAGATGGAGATTATAAAAAATTTATTAAGTCGAATAAGAAGAAAGGTGAAATACTCGACCTTTCAGGTAATGTTTTATCTTTTCATGACGGTATTCAAAATTTTACAGTTGGTCAAAGAAGAGGCTTGGGTATAGCAAATGAAGATCCACTTTATGTTGTTGATATTATTAAAGATAAAAACCAAATAATTGTTGGTGATAAGAAAGATCTGTTAGGTAAATCACTCTTATTAGGTGATTTGAATTTTATTATGCCAGAGTACGACCTTTCCAAAAAAACTGTTGAAATCCCTTGTAGTGCAAAAATTAGATCTTTATCTGAACCAAAAAAGGGAAAACTTATAAAACAATCTACCTCCTATTCTTTTGAGTTTGATGAACCCGCAGAGGCAATTACCAAAGGTCAAGCTTGTGTTTTATATGATAATGATAGGGTTTTAGGTGGTGGGATTATTAAACAGAAACTGAACTAATTAGGGTATTTACTCGTATTTTCTTGTAAAAATCCTTATTTATCATATATATCAAGACTTATGGCAGCTACAGAACAAACAATTAAACAAGTAAACACACTAGGTAGTAGTGATTACAAATATGGTTTTTCTACTGAAGTAGACGAGATCCGACCTCCAAAAGGTTTAAATGAAGAAATAATAAAATTCATATCTGCCCAAAAAGATGAACCAGAGTGGATGCTTGAATGGAGATTAAATGCATTTAAAGTTTTCAATAAATTACCTAAGCCTCAATGGGCAAAATTGAATATTCCAGAAATCGATTATCAAGATTGTTATTATTACTCAATACCTAAAAGTTTAAAAGATAAACCAAAGTCACTAGATGAAATAGATCCTGAAATACTAAAAACTTATGAAAAACTAGGTATTCCATTAAAAGAACAAAAAATGTTATCTGGTATTGCTGTTGATGCTGTTTTCGACTCCGTATCAGTTGCCACTACATATAAAAAACAACTGAGCGACTTAGGTATAGTATTCTGTTCAATTTCTGAGGCAGTGAAAACTCACCCAGAATTAGTAAAAAAATATCTAGGAAGTGTAATTCCAGTTTCAGATCACTCTTTTGCAGCATTAAACTCAGCCGTTTTCACTGATGGATCGTTTATTTACATTCCTGAGGGAGTAAGGTGCCCAGTAGAATTATCAACTTATTTTAGAATTAATGCAATGAATACAGGCCAATTCGAAAGAACGCTTATCATCGCTGATAAAGACAGTTATGTGAGTTACCTAGAAGGCTGTACTGCACCAATGAGAGATGAAAACCAACTTCATGCTGCTAATGTAGAGCTAGTTGCCCTAGATAATGCTGAAATTAAGTATTCAACAGTTCAAAACTGGTACCCAGGAGATAAAGAGGGCAAGGGAGGCATCTACAACTTTGTAACCAAAAGAGGTGCCTGCAGAGGGAAAAATTCTAAAATATCTTGGACTCAAGTCGAGACAGGATCTGCAATTACATGGAAATATCCAAGCTGCATTTTACAAGGAGATAACTCTAAAGGAGAATTTTATTCAGTAGCCATTACTAACAATATGCAACAAGCTGACACTGGCACAAAAATGATACACATTGGTAAAAACACGTCTTCTAAAATCATATCAAAAGGCATTTCAGCTGGAAAAGCTAATAATACATATAGAGGCCTAGTAAATATTTTGTCGAAAGCCAAAAATGCTAGAAATTTTACTCAATGTGACTCTCTATTAATTGGTAACCAATGTGGAGCCCATACAGTTCCATATATAGAGTCAAGTAATTCCGACTCAATGGTTGAGCACGAGGCCACAACCTCAAAAATTAACGAAGATCAATTATTTTACTGTCAGCAAAGAGGATTAAACAGTGAAGATGCAGTGGGGTTAATTGTGAATGGTTTTTGTAAAGAGGTACTTCAACATTTACCAATGGAGTTTGCTGTTGAAGCTCAAAAATTAGTCGCAATTAGCTTAGAGGGAAGCGTTGGATAATGTTAGAAATTAAAAACCTTCATGTCTCTATTGAAGAAAAAAAAATAATTAAAGGTTTGGATTTATCTATTAATAAAGGTGAGGTTCACGCACTTATGGGCCCTAACGGTTCTGGTAAAAGCACACTCTCTTACGTGCTATCTGGTAAAGATAAATATGAAATAAATGATGGAACAATAGATTACAATGGAAAAAATTTATTGGAATTAGATGTTGATGAAAGAGCAAACGAGGGATTATTTCTTGCATTTCAATATCCAATGGAAATACCAGGTGTGCAAACTTCATTTTTTTTGAAAACAGCAATCAATTCTAAAAGAAAATATTTAGGTCAAAGTGAAATGGACGCATTGGAATTTGCTAAATTAATGAAATCAAAAGCAGAAGAATTGAATATAAGCACTGAAATGCTTAAAAGAGATCTAAATGTTAATTACTCAGGAGGTGAAAAAAAGAAACAAGAAATTTTACAGATGTCTATGTTAAGTCCCAAAATGGCTATTTTAGATGAAACAGACTCCGGTTTAGACATTGATGCCTTAAGAATTGTCTCTGAGGGAGTAAATAAATTAAGAAATAGTGATAATTCTTTCCTAGTTATTACTCATTATCAAAGACTTTTGAATTATATAAAGCCTGATTTTGTTCATATTATTGCAGATGGTAAAATCGTAAAATCTGGTGATTACTCTTTAGCTTTAGAGCTAGAAGAAAAAGGTTACGAAGAGATATCTCAAACCGCCTAATGGAACTTGTATTAAATTTAGACAAGATACAATCTGAAAGTGTATCTCAATATGCCAAAGACATCTTAGATAATCAAAACCCATATAAAAATTTTAAAATTGAAAATTATAAATACGCTCAACTCCATAAAGAAGTCAAATCCGAAATCTTACTTAGAGATATAAATTTTTCTAAACTATTAGATAATACCAAAAATATTACCTCTTCTATTTCAAATCCATTTGATTTGACAACTAATTTAAATCTCTGGAATTACAATAATGAAGATAGCTTTTTTAGAGTCTCCTCTTTAGTAAAAAGGGAAACTAAATCTGTAAATTTAGATACATTTGATGATAGAAATTTATTTTTAGATATTTCTCAAATAAATGAGAACATACATATATCTAAATCCTCTACAAACGAAGTCAATCTTATTATTTTTAATAGCAAATCAAATGATGAGTACCCTAAATCAATTTTCTTAGATTTATCTAATAATTCTAAGTTAAATGTAGTTCACTATAATGTTTCAAATAATAAATCTTTTTTATACTTTGAGACTAATTTACAAGACAACTCTTATTTAAACTTTGTTTCTTTTCAATCAGATAATATCCATACAAGAAACGAGTTTTATGCATCATTAAATCACGAATGTAATTTTGATTTATATGGTCTTAATATCAACAATTATGGTGTAAATGACAATTATTCATTTATACAACATTTAAAGCCTTCTTCGTCAAGTAGAGAAATTTTTAAATCTATTGTTGAGAAGGGCGCTATTACAAACTTTCAAGGAAAGATATATGTTGACTCTATTGCTCAGAAAACTGATGGATATCAAATGAGCAGATCGTTGCTTTTAGATGACATATCGAAAGCCAACAATAAACCAGAACTTGAAATTTATGCAGATGATGTAAAATGTAGTCACGGGTCTACTGTTTCCAAATTAGATGACGAGCAAATTTATTATTTTAAGTCCAGAGGAATTGATAGCGAAATAGCTAAAAAAATATTAAAAAAAGCATTTATTGTTGAGATTATTGAGTCAATAAAAGATGATATGCTAAAGAATTATTCAAATGAGTTAATTGAAAGTTTATTATCATGAATAATATTAAATTAGATTTTCCAATTTTAGATAAAAAGATTAGAGACAAAGCTATTACTTATCTTGACTCTGCAGCAAGTACTCAGAAACCCAAACAAGTAATTAACTCTATTTCTGAATTTTTAGAAAATTCTTATGAAAATGTTCATAGAGGAATGAATTCACTTAGTATAGATGCTACAGATTTATATGAAAAATCTAGAGATGTAGCAAAAAATTTTATTAATTCTAATTCTACAGATGAAATAATTTTTACAAGAGGGGCTACTGACTCTATAAATATTATTGCTAATTCATTAGCTGAACATCTTAAAGAGGGCGATAATATTGTTGTGACAGAATTAGAACATCACTCAAACTATTTGCCTTGGATGAACTTATGTAAAAAATTAGGCTTAGAATTAAAAATAATTCCTATTTTGAAAGATGGCATTCTATCTGAAGACGATATCATTAATAATTGTGATGACTCCACAAAGGTTCTCTCTTTAACACACATGTCAAATGTAACTGGCCAAATACTTGATATTAAAAAGATTAAAAAATCAATTAATAAAGATACTTATGTTGCCGTTGATGGTTGTCAATCAATAGCACACTTAAAAATAGACGTAAAAGATTTAGATTGTGATTTTTACTCTTTTTCATCTCATAAACTTTATGGTCCATCTGGTATTGGAATTATGTATGGTAAAGAAGATATTTTAAATAAATTAAATCCTCCAACACTTGGAGGAGGGATGATCAATGAAGTTTCATCTAATGATTTTTCCTATGCTATGTTACCTAATAAATTTGAACCGGGTACGCCTTCAATTGAGGCAGCAATTGGCTTTAAAACTGCTATGGAATATTTGAATAATAATAATTACCAAGACTATTTTCTGAATGAAAAAAAACTCAGATCTACATTAATTAAAGCTTTACGTGAATTCAAAGAAGTAGATATATATGGCTCTAATGAAGATGGAAATGCTACATCCATTGTTTCTTTTAATGTTAAAAACCAAAATTTTAATGATATTGCCACTTTTCTTGACCAGTATGGAATTATGATTAGAGGAGGTCACCATTGTTGCCAACCATTTATGAAAAAGTTAGGTATCCCTGGTTCTTGCAGAGTCTCTTTTGGTATTTATAACGATCTTAATGATATTGATCATTTTATAGACTCTTTGAAAAAAACTCTAAAACTTCTTCAATAGGCTATGGATAATAAAACACTCTCTGACTTTATGCCAAAAGTAAGTTCTGAAGGTGAGATTACTTACGGAGAAAAATCGTCATCACAGTCAGTGACATTAACAAATGATCATATAATCAAAGTTCTCACAGATATAAAAGATCCTGAAATGGATATGAATATTTATGATCTTGGTTTAATTTACGACATATCAATAGATAATTTTAACAATATTAAAATTATCATGACACTGACAACAGTTAACTGTCCAGTTGCTGATAGTTTTCCATTAGAGGTTGCTAAAAAAGTCCATGAACTAAATGATGTAGGACAAGTCAGTATAAAACTAACCTTTCAACCACCATGGAATAAAGATATGATGAGTGAAAATGCTAAGTTAGCTTTAGGTTTTTAGTATGACCAGTCCTTTATTTTCATTATCCAAAACTGCTGAAGAACAAATTTCTAAATTATTAGTTAATAATAGTAATGCTATTGGTTTAAAGATTGGCTTAAGCACTAAAGGTTGTGCGGGATTGAGTTATACAATGGAGTATGTGAGTAATGATAACATACAAGGTTGTGAGCTAGTCAATGATTACAAGTTTCCTCTATATATTGAGGACAAAGCAGTTATGTATGTAATAGGCACAGAAATGGACTTTATTAAAGAAGAATTTGGAGAAAGGTTTATTTTTAAAAATCCTAATCAGACTAGTGAATGCGGTTGTGGTGAGAGTTTTCACGTTTAGATTTTAGTTATATTGATGGCAATCTTATTGGGTATTCTCTCAGCTTTTAGTTTTGGTGTTGGAGATTTTTTAGCTAGATTTTCATCAAAGGAAGTTGGATTTAAAAATTCACTTTTTTGGATGCTGGTTGTTGGCTCAATATTTTATTTAATTTTATTCTATTTTTTTGGAAGTGGTCTTTCTCCAAACGCGATTGGTTTGAGTAATAGTTTCCTATCAGGAATTTTAATAATGTTTGGACTTCTTTGTTTATACAGAGGTCTTCAAATGGGACCAGTATCAATTGTAGCCTCGATAACAGCGACCAACCCATTTTTTGTTTTTGTCATAAGATTTTTTTTAGGAAGTGAACCCACACTGACTCAGTGGATTGCCACTCTTGTTGTAATATCCGGCGCAATATTTGTATCCATAAGCGCTGATAGTTTTAAAGAAAGCCTAGGTTTATCAAAAAAACAGATAAAAGAGTCTCTAATTGTGTCATTTATGGCAAGTGGTATGCTGGCTTTGGGTCTTATTTTTTCTCAAGAGGCCTCTAATTCTTTAAATCCAATTGAGGCTGTTATATATGTAAGATTTTTTAGCTTATTGGGTATTGCTTCCTTATTATTTTTTATGAAGTCTAAAATAACACTGACAAAAAAAGCAGTTCCTATTTTATTTTTTCAAGGAATATTAGAAACTACAGGTTATTTTTGTTTGGTCTCTGCATATGCTTTTGACAAAGTGAGTATTGCAGTAGTAATTTCTTCAGGTTTTGGTTTAGTAACGGTTTTATTGGCTAGACTAGTTTTAAAAGAAAAAATATCTAAAATTCAAACTTTAGGCATCTCTTTAACTTTCATTGGTGTTGTTGGTCTTACTATCTAATTAAATTTTGAAGCCTGTTTTTATCAAAACGATATGAATTCATCGCGATAGCTAAGCAAATAATAATTCCTCCTATAATTGTATTTACATCTGGTGTTTCATTGATACCCAGAATAGGTAGCCACGCCCAAAAAATTCCTCCAACTACTTCTAATAAAGATAGCATTGTTAGTTCTCCCGAAAGTAATTGTTTTGAACCTATGCTAAACAGGATAAGCCCAGTTGCAACAATTAAACCGTGGGTCATACTCAACAAAATATTCCTTAAAGGTAAATAGATTTCTTGATCATTAAAAATCATTAAAAAGGCGGAAATAATTGCGCAAAAAATTCCTGCATAAATTAAAATATAAAATTTTTTAAAGTTACTTTTGCTTCTCAAAGCAACAGTGAATGCTGCAAAGCCAAGACTTGATATAAAGCCCATAATTAATCCATACAACGATCCACTAAAGGCACTTGCATATATCATTATTAAAGCACCAATAAACGCAATAATCATAGTTATAAAATTTTGTTTTGAGATTTTCTCATTAATAAACACTAGGGCAATTAATGATGCTAAAAAAGGCATTAACGCCAACATAAATAGAGTAACTGCGGCAGTTGTATTGCTTATTGAATAAATAAAACCAACCATGGCTGTTGTTAAACTAAGACCACCAATCACAGAAATTTTATCTATTTTGATTACATTCATAAAAAAGTCTTTTTGCTCATTTAGAATAAGATATGTGGTAATGATAATTGCAACTGTAAGCCCTCTAATAACAAGGTAGGGGAGTTGATAGATTTGAGGGTCTATCATATTTTTGACCACAAGCGGTCCAAAACTCCATATTAATCCACTTAAAACTACTATGATTACTGCCTTGATGTGGTCGCTCATTTTAAGAAACTAACTTATTTTATAAATTAACTTTTTAATAGTTAATTACTGATAAAGAAATCTGAGAGAGTTTTAATATCATCAAAAGAACTATTCTTACCCTCATTACTTCTTAAAGTAAATGAGTCTGATTCAATCTCTTTCTCACCCATTACTAAAGAGTATGGTATCTTTTTAGAAACAGAATTTCTTATTTTATAACCCAATTTGTTATCAGATCCATCAACAATTACTCTTACACCCAGTTTTTGAAGTTCCCCTTTAATTCGGTTACTATGATCAACAAATTTTTCGGACACAGGTAGAATTGCAAGTTGTATGGGCGTAACAAATAAAGGAAGCCAGCCATTAGTGTTTTCAAGAATAATTGCTATAAACCTTTCTAGAGATCCGACAACTGCTCGGTGTATCATGATTGGAACTTGATTTTTGTCATCTTTGTCTTTGTATTTTGCACCCAATCTATCAGGGAGATTGAAGTCAATTTGTATCGTTCCACATTGCCATTCTCGACCCAGTGAGTCCTCTAATGTAAATTCTATTTTTGGGCCATAGAATGCCCCTTCACCCTCTAAAATATTAAATTCTTTGTTGTTGTCTTTTAAAACTTTTTTTAACTGATTTTCAGCATTGTCCCAGTTTTCTTGCGTACCAATACTTTTTTCTGGGCGAGTAGAAATATTATATTTTATTTTTTCAAATCCGAACTTTTTATACACTCTCTCAATTAATAGGGTTGTCTCATTACAAACATCATAAATTTGTTCTGCAGAACAAAATATGTGGGCATCATCTTGAGTAAAACCTCTGACCCTAAATAATCCATTTAGAGCTCCAGAGGGTTCGTATCTATGACACTTACCAAACTCCGAGTATCTAAGTGGTAAATCTTTGTAAGTTATTAGTTGAGAGTTAAATAAAACAATATGACATGGACAATTCATAGGTTTTAGTGCAAATGTCTTGTTGTCAGTTTCTGATGTGAACATATTTTCTTTAAAATTGTCCCAATGACCAGACTTTATCCAAAGCTCATTTGAAACTAGCTCAGGTGTTTTTACCTCAAAATAGTTAAGTTTTTGTTGCTCAGAGCGAATATATTTTTCAATATTTTGATACAATGTTAAGCCTTTATCTTTCCAAAATACATTCCCTGCTGATAAATCAGTTAGAAGGAACAAACCCATATCAGTGCCTAATCTTCTATGATTTCTTTCTTTAGCCTCTTCTAAATTTTTTAAATAAACCCGAAGTTCTTTTTCAGAATACCAAGCGGTTGCATAAATTCTTTGAAGCATTTTGTTAGTGCTAATACCTCTCCAATAAGCCCCTGATACATTTGTTATTTTAAAGCTGGCATTATAATCTTTTGTGCTTTTATGATGAGGGCCTTTACAAAGGTCAGTAAAATTTTTTTGCTCGTAAAGTGTTATTTCATCGGAATTATCTAAATTATTAATAAGTTCCAATTTATATTTATTATCCTTAAATATTTCTGATGCTTCTTTTTTAGTTACTGCCCTCTTTAAAAAGTCTCTTCCCTCTAAGAGAATTTCTTTCATTTTTTTTTCTATATTAGCTAAGTCATCATCTGATAGAGTGCTTTCCATATCAAAGTCATAATAAAAACCGTTCTTTATAAAAGGACCAATAGTTGGTTTAGCATTTGGGAAAAGAGTAATTACAGCTTCAGCCAAAATGTGAGCCATATCGTGGCGCATTATATTTAATGCATCATCAGATTTAGGTTTAATGGGAGTGCTATTTTCAACTTCAGTATCCCAATAATTATTATTCGAGTCTTTATATGCTATTATATCGCTCATAATTCTAATTTTTTATAAAAACAACTTTTTTTACCCGTATGACAAGCGCCAATTCCTTCAAGCTCTACTTCATAAATTAAAGCGTCACTGTCACAATCAGTATAAATATTAGTAATATTAAGTTTATTGCCAGAAGTTTCGCCTTTTAACCATAATTTTTTTTTACTTCTACTCCAAAAGTGAGCTTTTTTTGTTTTTACTGTCATTTCAATAGAATTTTTATTTGAATAGGCCATCATAAGAATTTCATTAGTTGACTTCTCTTGAGCAATTGTAGGTATTAGCCCATCAGAATTAAAAACTAGTTGATTTATGTTGAAATTTTCCAATGTCTTGATTTTTAATGATTTTTACTTTTATTAAAGTATTTTTCAATTATTAAAAGAATTTTTTCGATGAATTATTATTTAGCACCAATGATGGGTTACACAGACTGCTATTTTAGAAGTTTAGTGGAAAACATTTATGGAAATAGTGTAACTACCTTTTCTGAAATGATAGTGGATAAAGCAATCATCCACAATGAGACTAAAACAATAACCAAGCATTTTTTAAAAAATAATAAAAGCGCCATTCAAATTGCAGGCTCAGATCCTGAAGAAATTAAAAGAGCAATAAATATTTTAAATAAATTAGATATTATTAAACATGTAAATTTTAATTTAGGTTGCCCAAGCTCTAGAGTCCAAGAAAATATGCTTGGTTTAGCTTTAACCCAAAAGTATGACTTAGTAAAAAAATGTTTATTTGAATTGATCAAATATAATAAAGATGTATCGGTAAAATGTAGACTTGGTTTAGGTATGAATGAGGATAAGAGTTATATTTTTGATTATCTTAAATTGTTTAATGAAATAGGAATTAAAAAAGTATTTATACATTGTAGAAATGGTGTTTTGAACTTAGATACCAAAAAAAATAGAACAATTCCAAAAATTAATTACAATTTATTTTTAGAGTGTTGTAATCAATTTCCTGAAATGGAACTTATTCCTAATGGTGAGGTTAATGATTTAGAAACCTTTAAATTTTTTCAGTCAAAAAATATTACTCAATTTATGATTGGTAGGCAATTTGCGAAAGACGCTTTTTTTTTAGAAAAATTAGATCTTGAGAATGTCAAAAAGAAGACAGCTTCAATAATTAATACAATAAATGAATTAGAGAATTACAAATATTTAAATATTAATTTATTAAAAAAAAGTATATTCACTGCACTTAGTAACATATCAAATTCCAAAAAAGTAAAAAAAGAAATCTCAGTGATTAATAACTATAGTGGCTTACTAAATTATTTTGAGAGGAATGCCATTTGGAGTTAGAGAGATTATATAAATCTTCCACTTTCTTATCAAAATATGAATATCTTAATAATTCTTATGATGTTTCAAAGGTTGATGCTCAATTAATACTTAACCACTACAAAAGTAATATAAAAAAATATTCTAATTCCTCTACAACTAACTTTCTCAATATAAATACACTTAAAAATGAGCTTATTTATTTAATTTTTATATCAATTCATCAAAATTTAATTTCTCAGTCTAATGGATCAAGATTGTGGTCTGTTTTATGCAAAAAAATTTTAAGTAAAATCATTAATATCAATCTATACAGATCATTTAATAATAGTTTAAAAAAATATTATTTTATTTTAGGTATGGGTAAAATTGGAGTAAGAGATTTAAATTTTGCCTCTGATATCGATATAATCATATTCTATGACTCCAAAAATAGTCCTATTTCCCTCCAAGATTTTAATAAATCTATAAAGAAAACCATTAGTGAAATATCGAATATTTCTGAGACTTTTTTTCATAAAATAGATTTAAGGTTACGACCAGATTTTGGTGATTCATTAATTATATCTGATATGGATCAAGCAATTAATTACTATACTTCAGTTGGCAGAAATTGGGAGAGATTAGCATTTCATAGATCAAGTTTTTTGTGTGGCGATATTCAAAAATATTTCTTATTTAAGGAAGCAATAAAAAGTTTTTTATTTAGAAGAACATTTGACTATTACGCTATAGATGAAATTAAAAAGCTTTTTGCCTCCAGTAATACTGAACAAAAGCTAGATATAAAAAATTCTTATGGCTTTATTCGATCTTGTGAAAATATAATACATTTTAACCAACTTCTTTGGTCTGGAAAAATAAATTCTCTTAAAGAGAGTAATATTCATAAATTACTTATAAATTTAAAAAAACATGAAAATATAATTCCAAAAAATGACTTAAAAAATATAACAGAGGCATATTATTACTTCCGTAAAATTGAGAATTATTTACACATAAAAAAGAATACTTTTCAGAATATAATTGACTCTAATGAAACCTATTTAAATTTAGTATTAGATAACTTTTCAAAAAAATTAGAGAAGCATAAATTTGAAATTCAAACAATATATCAGCGTTTATTTTTCCCTAAAATAAATAGAGAAAGTTTACGACGTGAAAAATTTAATGAGTCTAGCCAAAAAATTATTAATAGTCTTTTAAAACGAGCTGAGAACATCAATAGTTCAGAAACAGTAAAAAATGATTATTTAGAGTCTATTTCAAGTCTCATAAATATTTTATCAACACATAATAAACGAGATGATCTAATTATAAAATTTGACTATTTAATTAACTATTATAAGTCTGGAGTCCATTTAACTGCTTTATACAAATACAATAATAAAATTTTTTTAGAGTTAGCTTTCATATTTGAGAATTCTTCAAAATTAACAAATCTTATTTACAAAAATCATTTTTTAATAGAGTCACTAGTCTATTTTTTTAATTATGGCATACCTACTTTTAAGCTGAGAGAATTTTCTGATAATTTTGATTTAGATTTAAAAAAATCAATTCAGGATATTTATGAAATTTTATTCCTTTTAGATTATTTGTTACTTTCAAAAAAAATAACAAATACTGACTTCCTCAAAAAACGAAATACCGCTGTAAGAAAGTTTATTTTTTATATTTTTGAACTAGTTAAAAATGAATACATTGTCAATAGAAGCAATATTTTCTCTGACTTAACACCGATTTTATTTGGAAGTTACGGTGTCAAAATGGCTACGAATTTTTCCGATTTAGATATTTTTTTTATATATCAATCAAACAAAAATAATCACATAGATAATATTAAAATTGTAAGGAGATTTTACTCGATAATGAAACAATATATTGATCCAAATATCCTAATAATTGATGATAGAAATAAACCTTTTGATAGAGACTCTGATCAAGTCATTAATATTGAAAATTTCTTTTCATTTTATTCAAAGACTAGTGAGCCATTTCATAAATTGTCTTTTATGAAGGTATGTCTTTTAACAAATAATATAAAATTAGTTAAGTATTTTACAAAAATGAAAAATCAAATTATTTCAAACTTTTCTAAAATTGATAATGAATACTTTTTAAAAATAGTAGATATAAAAAATCCTTTAAAAAATAATAAGGATCTTTTTCAACTCTTTAAAATTAAAGAAGACATCAACCACATAAATAATAAAGAGTTTTCATATCGTGACGATATTAATTATTTAAGAGAGTTACTTATGTTTGAAAATCTAACTAGCAACCCGTCCAAAGTAGATAATAAAAAATATTTAGACAGGTTGCTTTTAATTTAGTTTAGTAATCGTAATACATGTCGAACTCTGCAGGTGTAACTAGCAGTTTATTTGGTTCGATTTCTTCTTCTCTTTTGTATTCGATATATGACTCGATTAAATCTTTAGTAAACACATTACCCTCTAAAAGATAATCATGATTTGACTCAAGATTATTAATCGCTTCCTCAAGAGTACCAGGTACTTCCTTTACTTTAGATTGCTCTTCAGGAGGTAAATCATAAAGATTTTTATCCATTGGTTCACCAGGATCAATTCTATTCTTAATTCCATCTAAACCTGCCATAAGCATAGCTGAAAATGCTAAATAACCATTTGCAGTTGCATCTGGACATCTAAACTCAACTCTTTTTGCCTTAGGAGATGGTGAGTATGCGGGTATTCTACATATAGCACTTCTATTTCTATTTGAGTATGCAAGCTTAACTGGAGCCTCATAACCTGGAACTAATCTCTTGTAAGAGTTAATAGTTGGATTTGTAAAAGCTAATAAAGATGGTGCGTGCTTAAGCAAACCACCAATATAAAATTTTGCCTCATCGCTAAGATTAGCATATCCACCTTCACCATAAAATACTGGTTTACCGTTTGACCAAATACTTTGATGACAATGCATTCCTGAACCATTGTCGTTTGAAAGAGGTTTTGGCATAAAAGTAGCACTTAAACCATTACTTTTTGCTGTATTTCTTACAACGTATTTATATTTTTGAAGATCATCGGCCATCTTAACCAATGTGTCGAATTTTAAATCAATTTCACATTGACCAGCAGTAGCAACTTCGTGGTGTTGCGCTTCAACACTCATACCAATCGCAACCATGTGATTTACCATTTCTGATCTAACATCCTGCATAGTGTCATGAGGTGGGCATGGGAAGTATCCACCTTTATTTCTAACTTTATAACCTAGATTTGGACCTTCGGATGTGCCTGTATTCCAAACGGCTTCACCGGAGTCAACAGAAAAAGAGGAGTGATGAGGGTGCGTGTTAATTTGAACGTTGTTGAAAAGAAAAAATTCAGCTTCTGGTCCAAAGAAAATACTATCACCAACTCCTGAGGTTTTAACGTATTCTTCTGCTTTTTTTGCAACGTATCTTGGATCTTTATCGTACTTTTGCCCGGTAATTGGATCTTGAATATCACATATTAGAACTAGAGTAGGATCTGTAAAAAAAGGATCTACAAATGCAGTCTCAATATCTGGAATTAATATCATGTCACTAGCTTCAATTGACTGAAAACATCTAATTGAAGAGCCGTCGAAACCAATACCTTCTTCAAATACATCCATTTCAAATGTATTAATATGGTTTGAAAAGTGCTGCCATGTTCCTAAAGGATCAGTAAATCTAAAATCAATATACTTAATACCATTTTCATCGATCATTTTTTGTAATGATTTTTTGTCCATCTAATAACCTCCTGAGTTGTTAACTTGGTTTGTGTAAAAACTAAATTGCGTCTTTACCTTTTTCGCCTGTGCGAATTCTAATAGCCTCTGAAACTTCGTATACAAAAATTTTACCGTCGCCGATTTTACCTGTATTAGAATGCTTGATAATAACATCGATTGCTTCTTTGTATTTCTTGTCATCAACTACTAATTCAATTTTAACCTTTGGCAGAAAGTCTACTACATACTCAGCTCCTCTATAAAGCTCAGTATGACCTTTTTGTCTACCAAACCCTTTTACTTCAGATACGGTTAATCCACTTAGGCCTATTTCGCCAAGGGCATCTTTAACATCCTCTAATTTAAAAGGTTTAATTATTGCCTCAATTTTTTTCATATTTAGCGATCCAAATATAATGTTTAATTTGCATAATATCTATACTATAAATTAATTCAATTTTTGGCGGGTGTAGCTCAGTTGGTTAGAGCGCCGGTTTGTGGTACCGGAGGTCGGGGGTTCAAGTCCCCTTACTCGCCCCAATTTGTGCGCCAGTGGCGGAATGGTAGACGCGCTGGTCTTAGGAACCAGTGGGCAACCGTGGGGGTTCGAGTCCCTCCTGGCGCACCAGAATACAAGTAATATGGATTATAAAAACATAGAAAAAAAAAGTTACAAATCATCTTTTGAGGTATCTTTAGATCAAAGCGCTATTGCTAAAATTATCGATGAAAAAATATCAGAAAAGCAACCCACTTTTGAAATTGCAGGTTTTAGAAAGGGCAAAGTACCGGTAAGCATCATAAAGTCTAAAATTGGTCTTCAAATTGAAAACGAGGTATTAAATGAAGAGGTATCAAAAAATATAAATAAAATTAGTGAGGATGAAAAAATACAATCCCTTATACAACCTGATGTTAATTTTAAAGATAATTATAATTTTACCTTGGCTTTTTATTTAAAACCCGAAATTAAAATGGATGAGTTAAAAACAAGTGAAATAGAGAAAGTTACATCAGAGGTAACAAAAAAAGATATTGATGATTTTAGAGAAAAAGTAAGAAAAGATTACTATTCATTAGAGAGTATAGATATATCAGATGAAAATTCCGTTATAGATTTTGAAATATTAAATTATGAAGATGAACAAAAAAAATTATTTTCTCAAAAAGAGGTAAGAGTAGACTTAAACACCCAAACTAAAGAAGAAGTATTTTTAGACTTAAAAAAAGCTCTTTTAAAAATTAAAAATAAATCTGACATAAATTTTTCTACAAAAGGAATAAAGATAAACGCTCAAATCAAAGATATAAATAAAAAGATCTATCCCAAGAATGATGACGAGTTGATTAAGATTTTAAAATTAAAATCTACTAAAGAATTAAATGACAAAATTGATAATAAACTCAATGAGGATATGAATTATCTTCAAAAAGAGTTTTTTATTGAAGATCTACTTAAAGTTCTATTACAAAAGAAAAAGATTGACATCAACGCGGAGGTTGTAAATCTTGAACTTAAAAGAAAATATCAAATTGATCTATCTAAAATGAAAGATGAGCACAAAGAAAGAATTGATAGTTTAAAAAAACTCACAAGTGAGAATATTCAAAAAGACGTTCTTTTTTCTGAATTAGTAAAATTTTTAAATGTAAAAGTTGAGCAGAAAGAACTCCAAGAGTATATTCAAAAATATTATGGTGAAAAAATTGATCAAAGAACGGCAGAAGCTGCTTATGGTACTCTTCTTAGAAATAAAATAGCAGATGAGTCTATGAAAACTTTTAAAATTAAAGAAACTAAGTTAAGCTTAGAAGAGCTTATGAAAAAAGGATCTCAAAATCATGAATCTAGTACCCATAGTCATTGAACAATCAGGAAAAGGGGAGAGATCTTTTGATATTTTCTCCAGACTGCTTAGAGAAAGAATTATATTTTTAACAGGTGCTATCAATGATGAAACTGCCTCTTTGATATGCGCTCAACTTTTATTTTTAGAGTCTGAAAATCCTGAAGAACCAATTAATCTTTATATTAACTCACCTGGTGGTCTGGTCACAGCTGGATTGGCGATGTATGACACTATGCAGTATATTAAATGCCCTGTTCATACTGTTTGTATTGGTCAAGCTGCCTCTGCGGGTTCATTAATACTCGCTGCAGGAAAAGAGGGCAACAGGTATGCCTTACCACACTCTAAAATAATGATTCATCAACCATCTGGTGGTTTTTCAGGACAAGCAAGTGATATTAAAATTCATGCCGAAGAGATATTAAAGACAAAAAAAAGACTCAATGAAATATATCAAAAGCATACCAAAATAAGCATTGGTGAAATAGAAAAGGCAATGGAAAGAGATAGATTCTTTGACCCTGAAGAGGCGCAAAAATTTGGTTTGATAGATAAAGTAATTACTACTAGAATTGAAAAATAAAAATGTCTGATGAAAAAATAATCTCTGCTAATAGCTCTGATAAAAAAATATCATGCTCCTTTTGTGGTAAAAGCCAAGAAGAGGTTAAAAAATTAATTGCTGGACCAAATGTCTATATTTGTAATGAGTGTGTGGTTTTATGTAAGGATATACTTGTTGAAGATGATAAAATTGACACAAAGAAAAAATTTGAGATACCAAAGCCAAGTGAGATCTATAATTATCTTGATGACCATATAATTGGTCAAGATCATGCAAAAAAAATATTATCTGTATCTGTTTACAATCATTATAAGAGAGTTCAAAACCCCTCAAAAGATATAGAAATTTCTAAATCAAACATATTACTTATTGGACCAACAGGATGTGGTAAAACACTTTTAGCTCAAACCCTAGCAAAATTTTTAAATGTACCTTTCACAATTGCCGATGCTACCACGTTGACTGAGGCTGGATATGTAGGTGAAGATGTTGAAAATATTATTTTAAGATTACTTCAGCAATGTGATTATGATGTAGCTTTGGCTCAAAAGGGTATCGTGTATATTGATGAAATTGATAAAGTGGGTAGAAAAAGTGAAAATCCATCTATAACAAGAGATGTATCTGGTGAGGGAGTTCAACAAGCTTTGCTAAAAATAATTGAGGGAACAACAGCTAGCGTGCCACCTCAAGGTGGAAGAAAACATCCTCAACAAGAGTTCCTTCAAGTTGATACAAAAAATATATTGTTTGTTTGTGGGGGCGCGTTTGAAGGCATTGATAAAATTATAAAAAATCGAGTAAATAAAAAGTCTATAGGTTTTAATAAATCAATTAATCAGGACCAACCAATGACTTCACAACTTGAAAATGACGATTTGATTAAATTTGGATTAATACCTGAATTAGTTGGAAGACTTCCTGTAAGCGCTAGTCTGAATGAATTATCTTTAGATGATTTAAAAGAGATTATTACAAGACCAAAAAATGCAATATCAAAACAATACAAGGCTCTTTTTTCTTTTGAAGGGGTTGAATTCGAAATAACTGAAGATGGTAGAGAGCAAATTGCTCAATTAGCTGTTGAAAAAAAAATTGGTGCAAGAGGCCTAAGGTCAATTATGGAAAAGCTACTTCTAGATTGTATGTATGATATTCCTGATAAGGATTCTGTGGATAAGGTAGTTTTAAGTAAAGAGTCAGTAATCTCAAATAGACCAATAATCGTATATAAAGAAAAAGCAAAAATTAAAAAAAAAGTGGGTGAAAATTAAAAATTCCTCACTATTTTAATAGTATGGAAAATCAAATCATAGGACCTATTTTACCTTTAAGGGACTTAGTTGTTTATCCCTCTATAACCTCACCTTTGTTTGTTGGCCGAGCTAAATCTATTGATGCAATTAATTTTGCCATGAATAATAACAACAAGATTATTTATTTATTTACGCAAAAAGAACCAACGACTGATGATCCACAAGTTAACGATGTTTATTCCTACGGAGTAAAATCAAAAATTATTCAGTTTCTTAAGTTACCTGACAATACATATAAAGTCCTTACTGAAGGCATAGAAATAGTAAAGATAAAGTCTGCTGTTAAGGCAAATAATAACTTCCTTACAGCTAAAATTGAAACAGTAGTAATTAACAAAAAAAATTCAGTTGAATTAAAAGCTTCTTTAAGAGTTTTAAAAAATGAATTTCAAAATTATATACAAAATATAGGAAACAATAATGACATCCTTGAAGGACTTTTAAATATTGAAGATCCATATCAGTTCATTGATAATATTTATTACAACTTAAACATCGGAATTGAAGATAAACAAAAAAATCTAGAAATTATTGATATTAATAAAAAAATTCAAAACTTACTGAATTTCTTTTCAAAAGAACTCAACTTTTCTGCACTTGAGAAAAAAATAAAAAATAGAGTAAAAAGACAAATGGAAAAAACTCAAAGAGAGTACTACTTAAATGAACAAATGAAAGCCATACAGAAAGAACTTGGTGATGGTGAAGATGGTTCCAACGAATATTCTGAAATAGAGAAAAAAATTAATGAGGTAAAATTATCAAAAGAGGCAAAAGAAAAAGCTTTAAATGAATTTAAAAAATTAAAATCTATGAGTCCAATGTCTGCAGAAGCATCAGTTATTCGGAATTACCTAGAATGGATATTAGATATACCATGGGAAAAATTCTCAAAAGAAGTCATAGACATAAAAGGTTCTGAAAAAATATTAAATGACGACCACTACGGTCTCGAAAAAGTAAAAGAGAGAATACTTGAATTTTTAGCAGTCAAAAAAAGATCAAAGAAAGCATCTGGTTCAATACTATGTTTTATAGGACCTCCTGGTGTGGGTAAAACTTCATTAGGTAAATCTATAGCGAGAGCTACTGGCAGAGAATTTGCAAAGATTTCTCTTGGTGGAATTAGGGACGAGGCTGAAATTAGAGGTCATAGAAGAACTTATATAGGCTCAATGCCTGGTAGATTTATTCAGGCTATGAAGAAAACTAAAACATCTAATCCCATTATTTTATTAGATGAAATTGACAAAGTGGGCAGTGACTGGAGAGGAGATCCATCTTCTGCATTATTAGAAGTTTTAGATCCTGAGCAAAATAACCAATTTAATGATCATTATCTTGAGGTTGATTATGACTTATCAAATGTAATGTTTATATGCACAGGTAATACTTACAACATACCTGGACCTCTTCTTGACAGATTAGAGGTCATTGAAGTATCTGGCTATACAGAAAAAGAAAAAGTAGAAATTGCCAAAAAATATTTAATTCCAAGAAAAATGAATAAAAATATTTTAAAAAATAATGAATTTAAGCTTGATAAAAGCTCAATTACTAAAATAGTAAGACACTACACCAGAGAGTCAGGTGTTAGAGGGCTCGAAAAAGTTTTTGATAAGCTTTTTAGAAAACTTGTTTTTCAATTAGAAAAGAATAAATCAAGATCAAAAAAACCATTTGTTTTTGATGATAAAGCTATAAAAAATTTTTTAGGCCCAGAAAAATTCAAGGATAGTGTTTTAGAAAAGAAAAATTTAGTGGGCATCACCAATGGGCTTGCATGGACTCAGGTTGGTGGAGATATCTTAAATATTGAAGTTAATTTATCTTCAGGTAAGGGAATGATTAATGCAACAGGTAAACTTGGTGACGTGATGAAAGAGTCTATTACTGCTGCTTTAGGTTACATTAAATCTAATTCTGTTGAGTTCGGAGTAAATCCAAAGGTTTTCGATAAAATAGACATTCATTTACATGTACCTGAAGGAGCTATACCTAAAGATGGTCCAAGTGCTGGAATTACAATATTTACCTCATTAATTTCATCTCTAACTGATATTAAAATTAAAAGAGACATTGCAATGACTGGGGAAATTACACTAAAAGGAAGAGTTCTTCCAATTGGTGGATTAAAAGAGAAATTATTGGCTGCGATAAGGTACGGTATTAAAACTGTTATAATCCCAAAAGAAAATGAAAAGGACTTAGTTGAAATACAAAAAGACATTCAAAACAAGTTGATAATTAAGAAAGTCGAGTTTGCAAAAGAGGTATTGGACTTAGCTCTCGATGGAAAAATTAGTAAAATCAACAAAAAATTGGACTGGAGACACCTAGTTACAGAGTCTATGAAGCCAAAAAACCAGCAAAATCAAGAAAAAACATTCGTCAACTAGTATATTGTTGTTGATTTTCTTACCTTTTTCTTACTACAATTAACTAATAGAATCACTAAGGAGGTTCGGTATGAACAAAAATGAACTCATTGCTGAATATAGTACGAAAAATGGTGTTGGAAAATCAGATGCAACTAAGGCTGTAGAAAGTTTATTTGATATTATAACATCTACTTTGAAAGCAGGAGGGGATGTTAAGATTGCCGGTTTTGGTACTTTTAAGGTAGCTAACACAAAAGCTAAGACTGGAAGAAACCCAAGAACGGGAGAGTCAATCCAAATTCCTGCATCAAAAAAGCCAAAATTTCTTGCTGGAAAACAGCTAAAAGAACTAATAAAGTCCACAGTCTAATTTTTTGCAAATTAGATAGGGCGATTAGCTCAGTTGGTAGAGCATCTCGTTTACACCGAGAGGGTCGGCGGTTCGAGTCCGTCATCGCCCACCATTCGACATTTGTCGGGGGTGTAGTTCAGTTTGGTTAGAACGCCTGCCTGTCACGCAGGAGGTCGCGGGTTCGAGTCCCGTCGCTCCCGCCACTTTTATAAGGGAGTGGGTTATATTTTTCCTAACTTTTTCAATAGTTATCTGTTCAACAAAAAAACATTGAATCAATAAACCATGTCGTCTAATTCCCTAAAATTTCTTTCTAGTGGTGAACATATGGTGAGCAAAACCCCCCATGTACTTTTAGACAATAATAATGGAAGTGATTTCAATGCAGAACAGATTTCCCAATCCCATACCCTATAGCTTTGGGAAATGGGAAAAGCCAAAGAAGGTTATCTGTATTGCTTCAGAAATTAGAAAGTTACTTGAAGAGAGTGATCAAAAAGAACTACATAAACTATTTTGGAAGAGAGCATAAATGGATCGTTACTTATCGGACTATGAAAAACTTCTTCATGAATACGAAAGGATTGAGTCAAAACTTAATAGCCTTTTTATTCAGACTGATCTATCAGAGTCAGCTAGAAAGAAGTTAGAAATAAGTTTGAAGAGAAGATTAAAAACACTACTACCTGAACTAAGAAAAAAAGAATTAGAAGTTTAATATCGTTTCTAGTTCATTCGTGTCGTTACTTAAATTCTTCCAAATTTGATGAAATTAATGCAAAATTTATTGAAATTGATTCAATTTTTACATTAAGTATTCTTCAAGCAAAGATATTGTTTTTTTTGCAGAATTAATAGCCGCTTCATTGTTTCTTCCCTCTA
Source organism: uncultured Alphaproteobacteria bacterium (assembly GCA_902616855.1). Taxonomy (GTDB): domain Bacteria; phylum Pseudomonadota; class Alphaproteobacteria; order HIMB59; family HIMB59; genus HIMB59. Next base: position 22,246 of record CACMUL010000011.1, read on the forward strand.
CGACCCCCCAATGCTCACATTCTTTTTTATAATCTTTGTAATGCTTATCAGCAGAAACATCCCAAGTATCGTAATTATCTAAATGAATTACTTTATCTTCCATTCGCCACGTTCTTTTTCCATCCGCAGCAAGCCAGTATTTGCAATTTTTAGTTACTCTAAACCATTGATTTGAAAATTCTGCCTCATCCCAATTGCTCCATCCATCAAAGTTATGATGGGCGTTAGGAAAAATATCTATAGTTGCATTACCACCAAAATCGTTAAAGTTTTTTGCCATATCTTTACAAAATAATGCGGGAGTAGTCTCATCCTTTTCACCTGTTAAAAAATGAATTTTATTTTTAGTTACACCCTGTTTATCTAAATATCTACAATATGGATAAACTCCTATTCTTAATGCAAAATCATTTAAATTTTCATCATCAATTATTGGCTTTCTAATTATATCAAGACCAGTGTAAACTGCAGATGAACCACCCCAACTAAAACCCATTACCGCAATTTTTTCAGGATCTATTTTGGGATGAGATTGCATGTGCTTTAAACCATAGAGAGCGTCAGCTGCTCCCATCCATGGTGTTAGTTTACTGCTGTTGCCTTGGATAATCATATTGTAAATACTGAGGCCTCGTGGAAGACAGCTATCAATCTCTAATGTAGCAACACCTGCTTTTTTTATATCCTGACCTAAAGTAAAATTTCTTTGCCCAAAGTCACAGGCAGAATTCATAATTAAAATCATTAAAGGATATTTTTCTTTTTGCTCTTGAGGGTAAGTTAAAAAACCCTCAATCGTATATTTTTGATCATTTTCAACACCATCTATAAAATCAATAGGAATTCTGGGAGTAAATGCTTCAAATTTAACATTCTCTGCTCGATAGAGCAGAGCATCGCAATTATTCCATTCATCAGTGACCTCAATATGATTATTGCTTGACATTTTCCCAAACCACTTCCTGGTATTATCCTTATCATCAACAGGCTCTTTGCTTACAATTTCGAAAGAATTCTCATTAACCTTAAATGATTTTATTTTGACTCTTCCTCCAAAAGATGGCCAAAGCCATTTTTCTTTTTTTATAATAACTTTTTTGGGATCTTTCTTATCTTTTTTGATAACTAGATCAATTACACCTTCAATAATTCCATTGCCTAACTCATAGCGTCCATTCCATTCGCAATTAGCTAAACCTCTCCATCTCCCAATGATATCTGAAGATATTTCCTCAGATTTTAATACTTTATCTTCCGTTTTTTCATTGCCATCAACTTGTTGCCCATCCTTAAAAGTAAGTCCCCAACTCAAACTAGGGATTAATAGTAATAGGGTGATAATTAATCTCATAAGATATATTATTGTACATAGTGGATTTAAAATCAAAACGAAATTTGTCCAAATTTGATGAATTTAATGCGAAATTAATCGAAATACTTCTCTATACAAATAAAATGCTCTCTCTATGAGGGAGTTATTATTATTGAAGGAGGGAATGATGATTGCTCACCTGGTGCTGGAGGTCCAGAGGATACTGATAAAAGAATTTTTTGTGAAGCTAGGCATGATTGGTACCAAATAATATCTGCAAAAAATTTACAAAGAAATAAATGGTATGATTTAGTCTTCAATATTAATTTTAATAAAAAGGATATTTCCAAAGCTTTTCATAAAATTTGGTTAAATGGAAAGTTATTGCATTACAGAAAAAACCAAACACTCTGGAAAGATCAAAAAGGTGTAAAAAACTCAGATAATTTGGCAAATTTTAAATTTGGTATTTATGGTTCAAGATTAGATGGCTCTTATCAATCTATTTATGCTGATGAAATCCACTTTGGAACTGAATGTAAGGACCTTTTAATAGAAAATATTGGCTATTATTGTAGTAAACTAAAAAAACAAACAATAAATGAATCATTTCCTATCTTTACAGAAGATAGAGTTGCTTATTATACTAGAGGATAAAATATTTTTTTAACTTTTTTACACTCAAATATTAAAAAATCAAGTGTAAGACTAATGCGTCATTTTTATCGTCACTAAATACATATTGTTTCTTATAATGTATACGTTACGGAAAATCAAAACTTTTAATGTATAACCTAGATTATATTTTCATATTGATATTCATTGTTATTGGGGCAGGAATGGCAATCGCTATGTATTTGCTTTCAAAAATATTATCACCTAGCTCACCTGATACTGAAAAACTATCTGCATATGAATGTGGTTTTGAGGCATTTGACGACGCTCGGTCAAAATTTGATGTTAAGTTTTATTTAGTATCAATACTATTTATTATATTTGATTTAGAAATTGCGTTTTTATTTCCCTGGGCCGTGAGTCTTAGCAATATTGGAGCTCTTGGTTTTTATTCAATGATGTTTTTTTTATTTATTCTCACAGTAGGATTTATATATGAATGGAAAAATGGAGCACTAGATTGGGAGTAGTATTAGAAAAAGACAAATCATTAAATATTGATGAGCTATTTGAAAAAAAAGGTTTTGTAACAGCATCATTTGAAAATTTAATAAATTGGGCGAGGTCAGGATCTTTATGGCCTATGACTTTCGGTTTAGCATGTTGTGGTGTTGAGATGATGCACTCCTATATGAGTAGATACGATCTAGATCGTTTAGGTGTAATTCCAAGAGGTTCTCCAAGACAATCTGATGTAATGATTGTTGCGGGAACTCTTACAAACAAAATGGCTTCTGCTTTGAGAAAAGTTTATGATCAAATGCCTGAACCAAGATGGGTAATCTCTATGGGTTCTTGTGCTAATGGAGGAGGATATTATCACTACTCTTACTCTGTTGTTCGAGGATGCGATAGGATAGTGCCTGTTGATATTTATGTTCCTGGATGTCCACCTACAGCAGAAGCTCTTTTGTACGGCATTATGCAACTTCAAGATAAAATCAAAAAGAAAAAGAAGATTTATAGGTAAATTTCTTGTCTCCAAATATTTTACAAAAATATTCAACTGGTAACTTCCATTTTCCAATAAAGTCTGGAATAGACAATATATTAGTTAACAAAGACTCCATTCTAGAAGTAACACAAAAAATTAAAGAAGACGAAGATCTACTCTATGATCAGTTAATTGATATTACTGTAACTGATAATATGCTATCCAAATCAAGTTATTCAAATGAACGATTTACTCTTATCTACTCTTTTCTAAGTTTAAAATTTAATAAAAGATTATTTATTTTTACTAACATTTCCGAAGATAATTTAGATATCAATTCAATAACACAAATTTTTGAGTCTGCCGATTGGTTTGAAAGAGAATGTTACGATCTTTTTGGCATAAACTTTGTTAATCACCCAAATCTTCAAAGAATAATGAATGATTATAATTTTCAAGGTCATCCGCTCAGAAAAGACTTTCCTCTGACGGGTTATGAAGAGGTTCGTTATGATGAAAACTTAAAAAAAGTTGTTTATGAACCTGTAACATTAAAACAGGAATTTAGAGATTTTGACAATGAAAGTCCCTGGGAGGGAATGAAAGAAACAATTAAAGAGGAGCTTGAAAAGAAGTAATGTCAGAGAATTTTAAACCAGTAACTCTAAACTTTGGACCCCAACATCCTGCCGCTCATGGTGTTTTAAGACTTCTTGTACAATTAGAAGGGGAGGTAGTTAATAAAGCTGAACCTCACATTGGACTTTTACATAGAGGAACTGAAAAATTAATTGAACAGAAAACTTATACTCAAGCTATTCCATATTTTGATCGTCTAGATTATGTCTCACCAATGTGTCAAGAACATGCTTTCGCTTTAGCTGTTGAGAATTTATTAAATATTGAAGCTCCTAAACGAGCTCAATACATCAGAGTTATGTTTGCAGAAGTTACGAGGATACTAAATCATTTATTAAATATACCAGCATTTGCTATGGATATAGGTGCCGCTACTCCAATGCTGTGGGCTTTCGAAGAAAGAGAAAAAATGTTGGAGTTCCATGAAGCTGTATCTGGTGCAAGATTTCATGCAGCTTATTTTCGTCCTGGTGGAGTTCACCAAGACTTGCCTGAAAATTTATTAGAAAAAATGAAAAAGTATTTTACTAATTTTCCTAAATTTATAGATACGCTTGAAGAACTACTAACTGAAAATAGAATATTCAAACAACGATCTGTTGATATAGGTATTTTAAAAAAGGATGATGCAATAAGACTAAGTTGCAGTGGACCTGTTCTTCGTGCTAGTGGCGTAGCTTGGGATTTAAGAAAATCTCAACCTTATGATGTTTATGATGATTTGGATTTCGACATACCAGTTGGAAAAACTGGTGACACCTATGATAGATATTTGGTGAGAATGGAAGAGATGAGAGAGTCGGTTAAGATTATCTTACAATGTATTGAAAATATTCCAGAAGGACCCGTAATGGTTGAGAATAATAAAATTACTCCACCTAAGAGATCAGAAATGAAAAATTCAATGGAAGCTATAATCCATCATTTTAAATTATTTACCGAGGGTTATAGGGTTCCTGAAGGTATCACATACAAGAGTGTAGAGGCACCAAAAGGAGAATTTGGTGTTGTATTAGTTTCAGATGGAAGTTCCAAACCATATCGATGCAAGTTGAGAGCACCAGGCTTTGTCCATTTACAGGCACTACATTTTTTATCAAAGGGCCACCAACTAGCTGACGTACCATCAATTTTAGGAAGTTTAGATATAGTATTTGGAGAGGTAGACAGATGAGCGGTAATCATCCAGGTTTATCAAATAATTTTTCTAGATCGGGCGAAAAATTTTCTTGGTCTAAAGATAATTTAAGATCAATTAAAAATATAATCTCTAAATATCCTAAAGGCAGAGAACAAAGCGCGGTTATGCCTCTTCTCTATTTGGCTCAAGAGCAAAACAATAATTGGATAAGTATCGAATGTATAGAAACAATCGCTGAAACTTTAAATATGCCTAAAATAAGAGTCACAGAAGTTGCCTCATTTTATTCAATGTACAATACAAGACCTGTTGGAGAAAATCTTGTTCAGATTTGTAGAACCTCTCCTTGTTGGCTTAGAGGTTCAAATAAGATTACAAAAACTATTTGTAAAGAAACAAAATGTGAAATTAATGATACCAGTGACGATAATAAATTTACTGTTGTTGAAGTAGAGTGTCTAGGTGCTTGCTCAAATGGACCTATGATACAAATCAATAATGACTTCTTTGAGGATTTAGATGAAGAGTCTACAAAAAAAATTATAGACAATATTAAAGAGGGAAAACCAAATATTATTGGCTCTCAAAAAGGTAGGAGAAGTTCAGAAAATGCTCAATGAAAAAGATAAAGTTTTTCAAAACCTTCATGGTTTTCAAGAACCCTTCATAGAGGGAGCTTTAAAAAGAGGCTCCTGGTCAAACACAAAAGAAATTTTGTCTAAAGATCAAAATGATATTATCGAATTAGTTAAATCCAGTCAGTTAAGAGGAAGAGGTGGAGCTGGATTTTCTACAGGTCTTAAATGGTCATTCATGCCAAAGAATACTGGTAAACAGCATTATTTGGTTGTCAATGCTGATGAGTCTGAACCTGGTACTTGCAAAGATAGAGAAATTATTAGAAATGACCCGCATACTCTTGTAGAAGGGTGCTTGATAGCTTCATACGCAATTCAAGCCACTAAATGTTACATATACATCAGGGGCGAATACCATCACGAATATGTCCAATTAGAAAAGGCAATTGAAGAGGCATATGAACGAGGCTTTATCGGAAAAAATGCTTGTGGTAGCGGATTTGATTTTGATCTTTATGTTCATAGAGGTGCTGGTGCTTACATATGTGGAGAAGAGACAGCTCTTTTAGAGAGTTTAGAAGGAAAAAAAGGACAACCAAGATTAAAACCTCCTTTTCCTGCTGGTGTAGGTTTGTATGGTATGCCAACAACTATTAACAATGTTGAGTCAATTGCAGTAGTTCCAACTATTTTAAGAAGAGGCCCAGATTGGTTTAAGTCAATTGGCGCTGAAAATAATACAGGCACAAAAATTTTTTGCATATCTGGTAACGTTAATAAACCATGCACAATAGAAGAGGAAATGGGAATACCACTTAAAGAATTAGTAGAAAAGCATTGCGATGGAGTTGAGGGGGGATGGGATAATTTAAAGGCGATAGTGCCAGGAGGTTCTAGTACCCCAATGCTTCCAAAAAATATTTGTGAGTCAGTTCTAATGAATTTTGATGATCTAAAAGCTAATGGCTCAGGTTTAGGTACAGCAGGAGTGATTGTTGTTAATAAGAATAATGATATTGCTGAGGTGATTGAGAGATTTGCTCACTTTTACAAACATGAAAGTTGTGGTCAGTGTACACCTTGTAGAGAAGGAACAGGCTGGATGCATAGAATGATGCAGAGATTAGTTAGAGGAGAGATATCTCCTGAACAAATAGAGCTTTTAGAAAATGTTACAAAGCAAGTAGAGGGTCATACTATCTGCGCTTTAGGAGACGCAGCAGCTTGGCCTATACAAGGACTCATTAAAAATTTTAAATCAGAGTTAATAAGTAAATATAATAAAAAGTTAAAAGCTTCATGAGTGACGATTTAATAAATATTAAAGTTAATCAAAAAGAAATTCAGGTAGATAAAAATTTGACTGTGATGCAAGCCTGTGAAATTGCTGGTGAAGAAATTCCAAGATTTTGCTATCACGATAAACTCTCTATAGCTGGTAACTGTAGAATGTGTTTAGTAGAAATTGAAAAAGCTCCAAAATTAGTATCTTCCTGCACTATGCCTCTAATGGAGGGCATGTCGATAATCACCAATTCTGAAAAGGTAAATGCAGGTAGAAAAGGTGTAATGGAGTTTTTATTAATTAATCACCCCTTAGATTGCCCAATATGTGATCAAGGTGGAGAATGCGATTTACAGGATCAGGCCATGTACTACGGGTTCGACAAATCTAGATATAAAGAGAATAAAAGGGCTGTAGATAATAAAAATATGGGACCTTTGGTAAACACTATAATGACTAGATGCATCCATTGCACTAGGTGTGTAAGATTTGCCACTGAAGTAGCCGGAGTTCCAGAATTAGGTATGTTAGGTAGGGGAGAGAATGCAGAAATTACTACTTACCTTGAACAATCAATCACTTCAGAGCTTTCAGGTAACGTAATTGATTTATGCCCTGTAGGAGCACTTACGAGTAAGCCATATCAATTTAAAGCACGTCCTTGGGAGCTAAAACGTACAGACTCAATCGATATCTTCGACAGTGTTGGTTCTAATATCAGAGTTGATAGTAGAGCGGAGGAGATTTTAAGAGTTACACCAAGAACAAATGAATACATAAATGAAGAGTGGATATCAGATAAAGTTCGATTTAACTATGATGGTTACTATCAACAAAGAATAGACACACCCTATATTAAAGAAAACCAAAAATTATCAATATCAAATTGGGAAGAGTCTTTAAAAGTTTTAAAAGATAAATTAAAAACTTTAAAACCATTAGCTTTGATTGGTGAGCACGTAGATTTAGAAACTGGATATGCAATCAAAAAATTTATGTCAAATTACGGTAAAAACAATGTGGAGTGCCGGACTGATAATCATGCTATCCTAGAAAGCTTAGATAGTTATCGTTTTAACACACCTTTGAATGATATAGAAAATTCAGATTTAATTATACTTGTAGGAACAAACCCAAAAATAGAAACACCAATTATAAATCATAAGATATTTAAAGCTTACAATAATGATGCAAAAGTATTTAACATTGGTGAAAATATATCATTGAACTATAAAACAGAGTATCTGGGAGAAAGTTTATCAAATTTAAATAATGAAAATCTAATCAAAGCATTAAAAAAATCTACTAACCCTCTTATAGTTATTGGCTCTGCGTTTTTAAATAAAATTCAAAATATCAAAACTTTAAAATCTATTTTTTCATATGCTTATAAATACAAAGTTATTACAAAAGAAAAAAATAATCTAAATTTTTTAAATCCATATGCCTCACGTGTGGGCCAATTGATTATAGGTAATACTACTAGTAACCTTTGTGAGCCGTTTTCTAATTTAAAAAAAGATAATTTTGAATTGGTTCTTTCTTTTGGCTCAGAACATATTGCCAACGAGCAGTTCAATAACTGTTTTAAAGTTTATTTTGGTCATCATGGTGATGATGGAGCGATGGGGTCTGATATTGTTTTGCCAACACCTCTTTATACAGAGAAAAATGGTACTTTTGTAAATATTGAAGGCAGACCTCAAGAAGCAAAAAAATGTCATAATCCAATTGGATCTGCCAAAGAAGAGTGGTCGATACTAAAAAAACTATCTGATGAATTATCGTTTGATTTTATCCCAAATACATTTGATCAATTAAGATCTGAGTTATTTGATGAATACCCAATTCTTTCTGATTATCATGAAATCATTGCTGTTGAAAATTCAACTTCAATTACACCAGATATTGAATTTGAAGATTGTAAGGCAGATTATCCTGTAAGTAATTTTTATATGTCAGATGTGATTTCAAAAAATTCTGTCACTATGGCCAAATGTGTTGATGAAATAATTTCAACTCCATCTCTTTTGGAGAAATCAGCATAATGACAAGTTTATCCTTTGAGTTAACAATTGGTATTTTAAAAATATTTAGTTTTGTTGTCCCTGTACTAGTTTCTGTTGCATTATTAGTGTACTTAGAAAGAAAAGTGCTTGGTGCTGTTCAATTAAGAAAAGGCCCTAACGTTGTTGGACCATTCGGAATACTACAGAGTTTTGCAGATGTCTTAAAATTACTTACTAAGGAGAATTTACTCCCCTCTAGCTCAAACAAGTTCCTTTTTATCTTTGCGCCTATGCTTACTTTAATATTAAGTTTAATAGCTTGGGCTGTTATCCCAATTAGCTCTACTTATGTAATAGCAAATATAAATATAGGTATTCTATATTTGTTCGCTGTGTCGTCGTTTGGTGTTTATGGGGTCATTATAGCTGGTTGGGCCAGTAATTCTAAGTATCCATTTTTAGGGGCATTGAGATCAGCAGCTCAGATGATTTCTTATGAAGTATCAATAGGGTTTGTAATTATAACAGTCTTAATTTGTGTCGGCTCATTAAATTTAATTGATATTGTAGAGAGTCAAAAGAATATGTGGTTTGCCATACCACTGTTACCTATGTTTGTTATATTTATAATTTCAGCATTAGCTGAAACAAATAGACTCCCATTTGATTTGCCTGAAGATGAAGCCACATTAGTAGCAGGTTTTTTTACCGAGTACTCATCAATATCATTTGGCTTATTTTTTTTAGCAGAATACGCCAATATGATTTTAATGAGTTCCCTAACTGTAATTCTATTTTTAGGAGGTTGGTACCCTCCAATAGATATATTCCCTTTAAACGCAATACCTGGAATATTTTGGTTTATAATTAAAGTATTTTTAATTCTTTTTGTGTTTTTATGGGTCAGAGCAACTTTTCCTAGATATAGGTATGACCAACTTATGCGACTTGGCTGGAAAATCTTTCTACCTTTTACCTTGATTTGGGTAGTTATTACATCAGCATTTTTATTTTACTTTGGACTATTACCTAACTAACAATGACAACACTAATTAAATACATTAAATCCTTTACTCTTTTCGAATTAATGAAAGGTTTGAAATTAACGATAACTTATTTTTTTAAGCCAAAAGTCACTCTTAATTACCCTAATCAAAAGGGCCCTATTAGTCCTCGCTTTAGGGGAGAACATGCTTTGAGAAGGTATCCGAATGGTGAGGAAAGATGTATTGCGTGTAAGTTATGTGAAGCAGTTTGCCCTGCGCAAGCTATAACTATTGAAGCAGAACCAAAACCTGATGGGAGTAGAAGAACTACCCGTTATGACATTGATATGACTAAGTGTATTTATTGTGGTTTATGCGAAGAGGCATGTCCAGTAGATGCAATTGTTGAAGGACCCAATTTTGAATACGCTACTGAAACAAGAGAAGAATTGCTTTATGACAAGGAAAAGCTTTTACGAAATGGGGATATTTGGGAAAAACAAATTAGCGAAAATTTAAAAAGGGACAGTAAATATAGATAATGTTTCTTGTCGGCTCTTTTTTTTTGTTTGCAGCATTTTTGATCACCACATGTATATTTGTAATATTTTCAAAAAACCCAGTTAACTCTGTACTCTTTCTTGTATTAGCTTTTCTAAATTCTACATTTCTTTTTATTCTTATTGGTGCAGAGTTCGTTGGTATTATTCTTGCGATCGTTTATATAGGAGCTGTAGCTATATTATTTCTTTTTGTTGTGATGATGCTGGATATTCAAGTCACAACTTTAATGTTCAACATCAAAAGATATATACCCCTTGCATTACTTTTTGCTGGTATAATTTTAGCTGAAATAATCTATTTAACTGTATTTAAAACTTCAAAAGATAATTTAGACACTTTCATTAGATCTAAAAATAATACTGAGCAAATTGGAGATGTGCTTTACACAGAGTATTTTATTGATTTCCAGTTAAGCGGTATTGTTTTGTTACTTGCTATGATTGGTGCAATTGTTTTAACACATGTGTATAGACCAACTATCAAAAGACAAAACATAGAAAGTCAAAATTCAACTACAGCCGAAGATAGAGTAAAACTAGTAAAAATTAAGTCTGGTGAAGGCATTAAAGATGACTAGCCTTACTTATAATCATTTCTTCATACTTTCTTTAATTATTTTTATTATTGGGTGTTTCGGATTATTTTTAAATAGAAGAAATATGATTCTAATTTTAATGTGTATTGAAATTATATTATTGGCTGCAAATATTAATTTCGTATCAGCTTCAGTTTTCCTAAATGATATTAATGGTCAAGTCTTCTCCATTTTTATTTTAACTATTGCCGCTGCAGAAGCAGCCATTGGCTTAGCTATATTGGTAATTTATTTCAGAAATAAGGGAGAGATTGATATTACTCAAATCAATCAACTAAAAGATTAATGTTAAGTTATAAATTACTTTTTTTTCTTCCTCTAATTTCAACTATTTTTACATATCCTTTTGGAGTGTTATTAGGTGAAAAAACTGCCCAATATTTCTCTTCTACTCTAATATCTATATCAGCTATTTTAAGTTGGTTCTTATTTATCAGTTTTTCTAGTTCTTCATCGTCTGAAATTATAATTCCTGTCCTAGAGTGGTTTTTTGTTTCTGGTCAGTTCTTTAATTGGGGAATTTCTGTAAATTCTCTTACTCTTTTGATGTTAACACTTGTTCTCACAGTTTCTGCATTGGTTCATATTTATTCAATTGAGTACATGTCTCATGATAACTCAAAAGTAAGGTTCATGACTTATTTGAGTCTATTTACATTTTGTATGGTTGCATTAGTTGTAAGTGATAATTTAATTCAATTATTTTTTGGATGGGAGGGTGTTGGTCTAGCCTCTTATTTGTTGATAGGTTTCTGGCATCATAAGAAGTCTGCAAATTTAGCTGCAATGAAAGCTTTTTTAGTTAACAGAGTTGCAGATTTTGGATTTCTCATCGGTATCGCAACTCTCTATATATTTTTAGACACATTATCTATTAATGAAATAATTGCAGGAAAAGAGAAACTATTTAGCTATCAAATTAATTTTTTAGGATTTGAAATTAATGCATTAATTTTTTCTTGCTTTTTCCTTTTCATAGGTGCTATGGGAAAATCTGCCCAGTTTGGCTTTCATACATGGTTACCTGATGCTATGGAGGGACCCACACCTGTCTCAGCATTAATTCATGCAGCAACAATGGTAACAGCTGGTGTTTTCTTGACTGTAAGATTTTCAGAATTAATGGTTATGTCTGACTTCATAATGACTTTTGTTTTAATAATAGGTCTGTTAACAGCTTTCTTCGCTGCATCAGTTGGCTTTTTTCAAAAAGATATAAAAAAGGTAATAGCTTATTCAACTTGTAGTCAGTTGGGTTTCATGTTTGTGGCTTGTGGTTTAGGCGCATTTAATATCGCAATTTTTCATTTAATAACACATGGTTATTTTAAGGCATTACTCTTTTTATCTTCGGGATCTGTTATTCATGGTGTTCACGATGAGCAAGACATGGATAAAATGGGAAATCTTTTTTCAAAGATGAAAATCACTGCAGTAATGATGTGGATAGGTACACTAGCTATTATAGGTTTTCCATATTCATCAGGTTATTTTTCAAAAGATCTAATTTTAAGTTCATCATTTAACTTAATTGCTTTAGGTCCATTGGTTTATGTAATTTTAGCTATAGTCTCTGCCATGACCGCATTTTACTCGTTCAGGCTCATATTTAAGGTGTTTCATGGGAATTATAATGGATCTTATGATTATGAAAAAATTCATGAATCCGGTCCCTATATTTTAGTTCCATTATTATTACTTTCCGTAGGAGCAATTCTAGCAGGCTTCTTCCTAAACGATTTATTAGCGGGATATAATTCAAAAAATTTCTGGAACGGAATAATATTTTTGAGTCAAGATAAGCAATATTACTCCTCTTTTTATCCAATTTTATCAAAATCTTTGGTAGCTTTTGGTGTAGGACTAGCAGTTTATTATTATGGTTATAATTTAAATAAACTTGCTGACTTAAAAAAACGCTTTCATTCAATATATAATTTTATTTTGAACAAATGGTATTTTGATGAACTTTATAACAAAATTTTTGTTTTGCCACTTTACAATTTAGGTAAGTTTTTATGGACTAAAATAGACCAAGGTATAATCGATAAGTATTTACCAAATGGAAGTGCATCAATAGTTTCTACAATTTCAAAAGCATTTAAAAGGATACAAACAGGGTATATTTTTGATTACACTTTTATAATAATTTCCGGTTTCACACTCTTTATAACTATCATTTTTTATGTATCTATAACCTAAGATGAGTTTCCCAATATTATCACTATTAATTCTAACACCTATCATAGGAGCGTTAACACTCTCACTTTCAAGTAGCACGCAACTTAAAAATAAAACTATTTTTCTATCTGGTTTATGGATAACAACAGGTGAATTTCTTCTTAGTTTATTATTACCGATTTTTTATGATAAATCAAAAAATGGATATCAATTTATAGAGTTTCATACTTGGTTTGATAAGTTCGATATAAATTACTATGTCGGAGTTGATGGTGTTTCAATACCACTTATATTACTGACTACATTCTTAGTCCCTATTTGTTTATTGTGTTCTATTAACTCTATTCAAAATAGAGCCAAAGAATTTGTTATTTATTTTTTATTGCTTGAGAGTTTTATTATAGGAGTATTTGTAAGTATCGATCTTGTAATTTTTTACGTTTTCTTTGAAGCTGTTTTAATCCCGATGTTTTTGATAATTGGAATTTGGGGAGGAGAAAACAGACTTTATGCTACCTTCAAATTCTTTCTCTACACATTAGCAGGATCTGTTTTAATGTTACTTGCGATTATTTATATTATTTCTAAAGTGAAATCAGGCAATATTGAGTTAATTTCGGACTTTACATTTGATCAACAAATTGAGTTGGTTCTCTTTTTATGTTTTTTTGCATCTTTTGCAGTAAAAGTTCCAATGTTTCCTTTTCATACATGGTTGCCTGATGCACACGTTCAAGCGCCCACGAGTGGATCAGTAATTTTGGCTGGTGTACTTCTTAAATTAGGTGCATACGGTTTTATAAGACTATCTTTACCTTTTTTTGAGTATGCCTCAATTTATTTTCAACCAATGATTTTTGCACTAAGTTGTGTAGCTATTGTTTACACTTCAATCGTAGCTCTAAGACAACTAGATATGAAAAAAATGATTGCCTATTCATCTGTTGCTCATATGGGATTTGTCACCATTGGCATTTTCACTTTAACTCAAGATGGAATTAATGGTGCGTATTTTCAGATGATAAGTCATGGAATTGTTTCTGCAGCATTATTTTTAATAGTTGGCGTGGTATACGAAAGACATCACACCAGAATGATATCTGATTATAGTGGTGTAACAAATGTAATGCCTAAATATTCATTCTTTTTTATGGTTTTTATGCTCTCATCTGTGGGTCTTCCTGGAACTAGTGGTTTTGTTGGTGAGTTCTTAGTTATAATGTCAACTATAAGTGTAAGTGTTTATCTCACCTTTTTTACCGCTATTGGGGTAATCTTAGGAGCTTCATACATGCTCTTATTGTATAAAAATATTAATTTCGGAGATTTAAAATCAGATATTAAGCAATTAGCTGATTTAACAAATATTGAAATTTTCTACTTCTCCTGTTTAGCATTTCTTACAATGATTTTAGGAATTTATCCAAAACTTTTATTTGAAATGATAAATAAGAGTATTTCCTTAAGCATTCTATAATGATTAATTTATATCAATTCATACCAGAAATTTTTATCTTATCTTTGATTTTAATAACTTTATGTTTTGGATTATTTAATAAGGACAGGGCTATATCTTTAAATACTTTAGGTTTGATTTTGTTGAGTATTTTGCTTTTTAATTATGGAAAAGATTTTTATAGCTCCACACAATTGTCACTTAATACGATTAATTTATTTGTTTTATCTAAGATTATTTTATCTATTGGCTCAATAGTATTCATTTTACTGTTAAAAAGACCCTTGAAGAATGAAAATTTATATAGATACGAATATGTGTTATTTATACTATTCGCTATTCTTGGCTCATTTGTTCTTATTTCTAGTAATAATTTTTTAACAGCTTTTATTGGTTTAGAGCTACAATCTTTATCCTTGTACTTGATGGCTGCTTTCAATACTAAGAATTTATCTTCAAATGAAGCAGGTATAAAATATTTTTCTCTTGGTGCTTTATCATCAGGATTTCTTCTATTTGGTATTTCAATGATTTATTACGATACTGGGTCCTTTAATATACAAAACCTAGATAATTTCACTGCAATAAGCGAGATAGGTTTATCATTAGTTCTTATTTCTTTATTTTTTAAAGTTTCCGCTGCTCCATTTCATATTTGGACACCTGATGTGTACGAAGGATCTCCAACTATATCAACACTCTTTTTTGCAACTTTACCTAAATTTGCATCATTAATATTTTTATTCAGGGTTTATCAAGAACTATACATTTATGATATCAAATCTCTTAATTACATTTTTCAAATGGTATGTGCTATTTCATTATTAGTGGGAGTGTATGGAGCCATTACACAAAAAGTTATAAAAAGACTTCTAGCCTTCAGCTCTATCAACCACATTGGTTTTATGCTTCTCGGAATAATGAGTTATCAATTTATGTCTGAGGGTACATTATTTTTTTACTTGATTATTTATCTGATTACTACGTTTGGTATTTTTGCTGTTTTACTGAACTTGAGAACTGTAGATGGGGAATTTACAAAAATATCCCAACTCAATGGTTTAAGATTTACCTCAAATTCAAAATCTATAAGTATGTTGGTATTTTTCTTTTCTCTCGCAGGAATACCACCTTTTGCAGGGTTCTTTGCAAAGTTCTTCATTCTTTCAGCTTCTATAAACGATGGATTTATTTTTTTATCAATTATTGCTGTTTTAAGTTCAGTAATTGCTGCATTCTATTACTTAACAATTATTAAGAATATGTTTTTCAATAAATTAGAAATAGAGTTATTAGATGATAATAATAAAACAGGCAAAGTTATATTTATAGCATCTGGATTAATTATAACTTTATTTTTCATCTATCCAGACCCTTTAATTAATTTAGTAGATAATCTTTTTAAATAAAAATTGTATAAAGTTATCTTTAACTCGATTAATTCTACACAAGATGAAATTATCGGTTTTAATAATTATAAAAAAATTTTAAAAAATAATAATTTATATATCCAATCTTTTAGACAGATTAAAGGCACTGGAAGGGGTAAAAAAAAATGGTTAAGCCCTATAGGTAATATTTATTTAACAATTAATCAAAAATTAAAAGCTTCATATGCTTTAAGAAATAACTTTTATATTTGTTACTTAATCCATAAATTCTTTAAAATTAATTTTAATATTAACTTAGATTACAAATGGCCAAATGATTTGTTTTTTAAAAATAAAAAAATAGTTGGTGTTGTTGTCAAATCAACTATCTTAGGTAAAAAATCATATCTAAAAACGGGTATAGGAATAAATATAAACAATTCTCCAATAGTCGATTCAGTTTCTCTATTTAGTATTATCAATGAAAAATCAAATATTCTTGATTTATCAAATATAATTATTGATTTTATTGAACATAGTTTAACAAAAAAAATATCTAATAAGAAATTAGTGAGATATCTTAATAAATATATGTTCAGGGACTTTAAATTAAATCATCCAATTTTTGGAAAAAATATTATTGAAATTTTATCAGTAAATGAAGACTTATCTTTAAAGATAAAAATAGATGAAGCTACTAAAAATATTTTTTTTGGAGAACTAGTTTGAATTTATTAGTTGATATTGGAAATACATCTATAAAATTTTCATCATTTATTGATAAGAATTTAAAAAAAATCTCTCAAATTAGATACTCTAAGAAAGATTTGAAATCAGTCACTCTTTTTTTTAAAAATAAACTTAAAACTCA
>CACMUL010000012.1 GCA_902616855.1 uncultured Alphaproteobacteria bacterium
TTTTATGCTCTTGTGATTTGCGAATATCAAAAATTTTTTTTCTAGCATACTGAGCAGTTTCTTTAACATTTATAATTTCTTTTTGAAACTCATTATCGAACAAATTTACGTTCAAACTTTTTTTTGGGGGATTATGAAAAAAAGCAGGTGGGAAATTTTTTACTTTAGGAATTTGTGACTTAATAAATTTAGCGAGTGGATCTTGATCCATAGCTTGCTTATAAGGGTTATACATCCTAATAGTATTGATACCGGTTGTCCCAGACTGCATTTGTATTTGACTGTAATGAATTCCAGGTTCAAAGTCTGTAAACAATGCTGCTAAGCGTGGAGCAAAATATCTCCAATCAAGCCATAAATTATAAGAAGCAAATGAAGCTAACATTGCTCTCATTCTAAAATTAATCCATCCATAATTCCTTAGATAAATCATACACGCATCGATAAAATGAACTCCGGTCTTACCTTCAATCCAAGCCTCTAATTTCTCTTCATCTTTTTCACGTATTTGATCATACACAGGAATAAAGCTCGTATGTTCAATTGATGGCTGATCCTCTAATTTTTGAATAAAATGCGATCTCCAATGTAACCTGGATAAAAATGAATTTATAGATTTAGCAAAATTTTTATTGGTATGTTTTATTTGATCTCTTTTTTTTGTAGCCTCTTGAAAAACTGCGCGGTGTGAAATTGTACCGTAGGTTAAATGAGTTGATAATCTTGAGCAGCTTTTTTCAGCAGTTATTGGGCTAGACATCTCAAATTGATAATTTTCACCTCTTTTATTCAAAAAAGACTGAAGTAATTTTTCTGCTTCAACAGATCCACCCTTTTGCCTATATGGACATGGTGTTGAGTCATAAAAAAGTTTTGGTAATTCATGGTTTGTTAATTCTAAATTAACTGATTGTTTTATGATGGGAAAATTAGATTTTTTAATAATCTCGTTTCTAAAATTTTTAGCCCATTGGTTTCTATCATGTTGTCCTCTTTTAACGCCTGGGTAGGAGCACTCAATCCAATCAATTTTATTTTGAAAAAAAAATTTTTTTAATTTTTTATCTCTTTGGTAAGTCCATTGAATACCTGTTTCTTGTTCGCTAATTACACTTGAAAAGCTATGTTTATCTTTTAAAAACTTGAATATTTCAATCGCGTCACCAAAAAAGATATTTAAATATAAATTATTTTTTAATAATTGTCGTTTAAGCTCATTTACACTCTCTAATGTAAATTGCCATTGCCTTAAAGACATATCTTTTTGCTTCCACAAATCGGGTTCTATAATGTAAATTAATATAGATCTTTTATTTTCATCAATAAGAATTTCATTGTCTTTAAATCTTAAATTCTTCTTAAACCAGACGATCCTATTTGACATCTGTTACTAGTCTTTAATTTTGAAGCCTTTTGAAAAAATATAAATAATTGCAGAAATATTTAGAATTAAAAAAGTAAATATCATAATCAAACTTGTTGTAATACTTACATCAGCCATTTCATAAAAACTCCATCGAAAACCACTTACTAAGTAAAGAACTGGATTTACCAAAGAAACGTTCTGCCAAAACTCTGGTAACCAATTGATTGAATATAGCGAGCCGCCAAGAAATACAAGTGGAGATAAAATTAGTGTAGGAAATATTGATAGCTCCTCCCAATTTGATGACAACATCCCTATGAGAAAACCAAGTAAGCTAAAAGTTAAAGATGTTAAGACGAGCATTAAAATCATTGTAAAAGGATGCATAATATATATTTCCACAAAAAATAACCCTGTTGCTAATATTAAGCTTCCTAAAATTATTGATTTTGTAGTGGCCGCACCAACAAAACCAATAACAATCTCTGTTGTTGATAGTGGGGCAGCATAAATTTCATTTATAGTTCCAAGAAATTTTGGAAAAAAGATACCTGAGGAAGCGTTTGAAACACTTTGTGTAAGTAAAGCTAACATTATCATACCAGGCACTATGAAAGAACCATATGAGATATCTTCAATCACAGGGATGCGACTGCCGATTGCAGCACCGAAGACTACAAAATAAAGAGAGGATGATATAACAGGAGAAAATATACTTTGAACAGTTGTTCTTCTCATTCGATCCATTTCATGTAAGTAAATCGCCATTATGCCTGTCCAGTTCATACACTCTCCTCCAAAAGTTTTTCGAATATCGTCTCCAGCGATGTCTGGGAGGAATTTAAATCTTTTAATTTTAGACCAGCTGTCTTTATGTCTTGAAGAAGTGCGGTAATACCAGTCGAAGATCCGTGAGAGTCATATGAATATGTTAAAGAGTTATTACTATTCATTTTTAAGTTATACGACTCTAATGTAGATGGGATTTGACTGAAAGGCTCCTGAAATTCTATAGTTAAATTCTTTTGACCCATTTTTTGCATTAAATCATTCTTATTATCAGTAATTATGATCTCGCCATTATTGATTACAGATACTCGATCAGAAATAGCCTCAGCTTCTTCGATATAATGAGTAGTAAGAATAATTGTTACTCCATTTTCTTTAAGCTCCTTCACCGCTCTCCACATATCTCTTCGCAAATTAATATCGACACCTGCAGTAGGCTCATCTAGAAAAAGTATTTTTGGTTCATGACTCAATGCCTTTGCAATTAATGCTCTTTTTTTCATACCTCCAGAAAGCTCACGAAGCTTACTATCTTTTTTATCCCAAAGGCTGAGATCTTTAAGAATTTTTTCTATGTATGCAGGATCTTTTTTCTTACCATATAAGCCTCTAGTGTAAGAGACATTTTGAAAAACTTTTTCAAAGGCTTCTAAATGGAGTTCTTGAGGCACAAGGCCAATCATCGATCGAGTTTTTCTGAAATCTTTAACAACATCATATCCATCAACTGAAATGGTTCCTGATGTAGGTAAGACTATCCCACATATGGCATTAATGAGTGTTGTTTTTCCAGCACCATTTGGACCAAGAAGTGCAAGAATTTCACCTCTTTGAATTTCTAAATTGACTCCTTTGAGGGCTTCTAAACCTCCTTGAAAAGTTTTTTTTAAATTATCAATTTTAATTAAGATATCTGCTGACATAATTAGATTGCGTACAGTATATTATAAGCAAATAACATCAAGATAGTTTATCAGTAATCTTATTTTTTTTACTTTTTTCAATTAAGTAAGTGCTTATTAAAACAGCAATAAGGGCAACAATAATTTTATAAGTTATTTTTTCGTTTAAAAAAAGATATCCAAATATCAAACCAAAAATTGGAATGATGTAGGCAACTTGTGATTGAAAAACTAAGCCGTTATTTTTAAGAATATAAAATCTCATTAACCAAGCTATCGCTGTCGCAACAATACCAAGATATAGAAGAGAAATTGTAGCATTAAGAGAGGGTCTCAATTCTGTTGGATTTTCAAAAATGAACATAATTGGTAATAAAAGAATAACTGCCCAAATTAAAATACTTGATGTAAGTACTTCATTTTTTATATGTTTTAGCTTGAGTGAAAATAGTCCACCTATGGTGTAACAAACTGGACCCAAGATTACCATAAAAGCATAAAAGATATTTGACTGATTGATTAGAATATTATCTGAAAATAAATAAACGATACCAAGAAAGCCTATTAATATTCCAACAAATTTTAAAAGATTAATTTTTTCATTTTGAATAAATAAATGCCCTAAGATTGTTGCTGCAATAGGTGCCGTGGACATCAAGATTGCTGCTAGATTACTTTGAACCTTTAATATGCCGAATGAAATAAAAAAAAAGGGGAGAACTAAATTCACAAATCCTATAGTTGCGTACCATAACCAATTCTCTCCAAATGCTTCAATTGAAATTTTTCTTATCCAACAGTAAACAAGCATTACTATTGCAGCAAAAAAAATTCTACCAAAGGCAAGTGCCATTGGTGTATAGCTTTCTGAGGCAATTTTGATGTTAAAGAACGCACTTCCCCATATACCAGCTAATAAAAATAAAAGTAAAAAATCTTTAAAAGATGCTTTGTGCATTATATGAGAGTAAACTGAACACGTTTATTCATTTTTCCTTTACTCTCATACTTCATAAATTTGAATTCGCCAATTTCATTTGTATTTGCTACGTGAGTTCCTCCACACGGTTGTAAATCAATATCTCCTATTTTAACAAGGCGAATTTTATCGTTTGTTCTTGGCGGTTTAACTGACAAGGTTCGCACTAGCTCAGGTTTTTGATCTAGCTCATCATTCGTTATCAACTGATAAGAAATAGAATGAGATTGTTGAATAAATTCATTAATGATTTTATTTAAAGTTTCAAATTCAAATGTTTCTTCACCTAAATCAAAATCAATCCTACTTTTTTCTAAACCAATTGATCCTCCTGTAACATAATAAGGTAATGCTGCACACATTAAGTGCATTGTGGTGTGCATTTTCATTAAGCGATATCGATGATCCCAATCAATATGGCCATTTATTTGCCCAGATAGATTTAGATTTTCTGAGTCAACAACATGGGCAATACCTAACTCATGTTTAACTGTGTTGATAACATTGAATTTTTTATCATTAATTTCAAGTACTCCCTTGTCTCCGGGTTGCCCACCACTTTGAGCATAAAAAGAACTATCTTGAGTAATGATTTTGTCACCCTCGACTAATAAAATTTTTTCTTCAAAACTCTTTGTATAACTATCTTTGAGATAAATCATTTTTTAGCTTCCTCTATCATAAAATCAACACAAGACTCTATACCTCCTTGAGTTTTGCTTTGTTTTTCACATTCCTCATAGTATTCATGGTATTCAAATGTCGAAGAAATATATAGGCCTAAACCTATAATGCCAAAGACTGCAATACTATATAATATTTTTTTACCCATCTTAAATTAATCTGTCTTGGAAACCTATCAATTGATTGTTAACAATGATATCTGATTTTTTAATAGGTCTTAGCAGTTCTATACCTTTCAAACTTATACATCTACTTAGTGCAACATAAAGTTGTCCTGGAGCAAAAGAACCTTGACTCATATCTATAATAACTTTTTCAAATGTTTGTCCCTGGCTTTTATGAATTGTAATTGCCCAAGCTAATCTCATTGGATACTGTTTGAAAGATCCTGTTATTTCCTCTTGAACTTCTTGTTGATCATCGTCATAGGTATATTGAATACGATCCCATTTTTCTTTTTTAACCTCATATATTTTATTATTGATTTTTACTTTTATTTTTTTTTGAGCGATATCATGAATTATACCAATGGATCCATTAACCCACCTTTTTTCAGGATCATTTTTAATCATAATTACTTGGGCTCCTTTTTTTAATTTTAAGATTTCATCGGTGGGAAATAATTCTTTATAAAATTGACCAGTAGCTTGTCCCCTGTAAGAAAACTCCTCCTGATTTAGCTGGCTTAAATATTTTTGATTAATGCTACTCGCTCGAGCATTAGTTGTAGTAAGTATGATTTTACCTTCATCCATCTCAATGTGATCAGTTAAAGAGTCATTTATACTCTCGATCTGCGTGTGAGTAATTGAGCCATCTCTTACAGAGTTAAGCAAATGAATAAAATGGTCATCTTTTTGTCGATAAATATTATGTAGTTCAAGTGTTTTAAATTGTGCGTCTTGGAAAATATTTGAGTGAAAGAAGAAATGACCTTTAGGATAAATGCGCTGTAGAAGTCCTGACTCATCCATATTCACAACTGGTGGTAGTTGAAATAAATCCCCAAAAACTATTAACTGAACTCCGCCAAATGGTTGTGTAAGTTTTTTTCTGTGAACACGAAGGCTATAATCAATCGCATCAAAAACATCAGCACGAACCATAGATATCTCATCAATAATTAATGTTTCCAAATTTTGGAGAATTTCGATTTGTCTTACTTTTTTTATATGTCGTGTTTGAATAACCTTTGGTGGAAAACCAAAAAATGAGTGAATAGTTTGTCCTTTAACTCGAATTGCAGCAACTCCTGTTGGAGCAAGAACAACTGTATTTTTTTTTGTTATAGATCGAAAGTAGGCCAATAGTGTAGACTTACCACTACCTGCTTTACCAGTAATATAAAAATGATCTTTTGTACTTTCTAGTTGCTCAATGATATTTTCAAATTCTTTACTAAGCTCGAAATCATCAGGTAGTAAACTATTATAATTTCGCTTATAGCTCATCTATAATATTATTTAACATGTGAAAACATTCTTTCACTGTGCCTTTTTGAATTTGAATTCTAGAAAGTTTTGGATTGAAATTT
The DNA here is from genome assembly GCA_902616855.1 of uncultured Alphaproteobacteria bacterium. Lineage (GTDB taxonomy): Bacteria > Pseudomonadota > Alphaproteobacteria > HIMB59 > HIMB59 > HIMB59. The sequence continues at coordinate 6,255 of CACMUL010000012.1, forward strand.
AATCGTTCGATATAAATATTTTTTTTAAAATATAATCCGATAAAAACTAAACCTACAGGTTTTAATTTAGTACCTCCGTTTGGACCAGCTACACCTGTTGTTGAAAATGTTAGCTGACTTTTGGAAATCTTGTGTAAATGTAAACACATTTGAGCACATACTTGACGGCTGACTGCACCGTACCTTTTGATAGTACTTGGTTTGACTTTGAGATTTTTAATTTTTGAGTCATTTGAATATGTTATCAAACCAGTTTTATAAATTTTAGATATACCAGACACAGCTGTAAATTCTGCTGCAAGCAAACCACCAGTACAAGACTCTGCTGTTGAAACTGTTATGTTTTTATCGAGTAAATATTTGATTGTTTTCGAAACGACGCTCATAAGCTAGTTATACTTATTATAAGGACGAAGAAATAACAATGGTGCTTATTGGTATAAAAAAATTGCATAATTAATCCCCATAATTCACAATAAATGTGGATAAATTAACAAAATTTGTCTTTATATATGCAAATATTGCATATTACTATGAAATCCTATAACTTAATTAAAGGAATCATGGAGGTTTAAATGGCAGATATGTTTACAGGACACTACCCCTTTATAATTATGATTATTTGGTTCATAGCAGGTTTCATCGGATCAAAAATGTGATTTTGATGAGGGCAGTCCACGCTGCCCTCTCCCTACCCTAAAAGATGACATTATTACCCTTGCTGAAGCAATTGTGAGGGAATAATGTATCTTTATTAAAATCAGGACAAAAAATGAATAAGCCAAATAATTTAGAACCGCTGTGGATGCCTTTCACTCCTAACAAAGTATTTAAGAAAGATCCAAGAATTATAGTCGGTGCTAAAGACATGCATTTTATTAGTGACGATAATCGAGAAATTTTAGATGGCACTGCAGGGCTATGGTGTGTAAACGCTGGTCATGGTAGAAAAAAAATTCAAGAAGCTGTAAATAAACAAATTGAAAATCTTGATTACTCTCCACCTTTTCAATTTGGACATCCAAAACAATTTGAACTAGCTAATCGTTTAGCAGAGATTTTTCCTGAAGGAATGAATCATGTTTTCTTTTCTAATTCAGGATCTGAAGCAGTAGATAGTGCATTGAAAATTGCGCTAGCTTATCAACGTGCACGTGGACATTCATCTAAAACTAGATTGATAGGTCGCGAAAGAGGTTATCATGGTGTGGGCTTTGGTGGAATAAGCGTAGGTGGTATGGTAAAAAATAGAATGTACTTCGGATCAATGCTAAATGGTGTTGACCATTTACGCCATACCCACAATTTAAAATTAAATGCTTTTTCAAAAGGTGAACCTGAACATGGAGCAGAACTTGCCGATGATTTAGAGCGTCTTGTTCAATTGCATGATGCATCGACTATTGCAGCTGTAATTGTTGAGCCAATTGCTGGATCAACTGGTGCGCTGCCTCCGCCTAAAGGATACTTAAAAAGATTAAGAGAGCTCTGCACAAAACATGACATTTTATTAATTTTTGATGAAGTCGTAACTGCTTTTGGCCGTATGGGAAAAGCAACTGGCTCTGAGTTTTTTGGTGTAACACCAGATATTATTTCATGTGCAAAAGGCATTACAAATGCCACCATCCCTATGGGTGCAACCATAGTTCAAGACTTTATTTATGAATCAATGATGGAAAATGCAGATGCTCCAATAGAATTATTTCATGGATATACTTATTCTGGTCATCCTGTTGCTTGCGCTGCAGCCTTAGCAACACTAGATATTTATCAGGAAGAGGGATTATTTGATAATGCTGCTCATATGGCTCCTATTATTGAAGAAGCCGCTCATAGCCTGAAGGGAACAAAACATATAATCGATATTAGAAATTTAGGAGTGATTGCTGCACTAGAATTAGAGCCTAAAGGTAACGCTGTTGGTGCAAGAGGATTCGAAGCTATGAAAAAAGCTTGGGATCTTGGCTTAATGGTAAGAGCTAACGGAGATACGCTTGCTTTTTCTCCACCTTTAATAATCAACGAAAATCAGGTCGATGAAATGTTTACGAAAGTAAAAAAAGCCCTGGGGCAAGTAGACTAAAAACGTCCCCACTACAACCATATCCTGATTCAAAAACGCCGCTTGGTTGGTAAAAACCACATAACATTACCCATCTATATAAAAAAACAATTCCAGGAACTAAAATAATCGCATTAATAAGAAAAAGAGCTATAGAAATAACTACCCTCATGGTTAGCTTTGTATTCATATACTGTTTATAAAAAATACGAATTATCAAACCAGTGGTTACAGCAGATAGCAATAGAAATGGTGCATCAAGGTATGTAACTAAAAATTCATAATACATTTCTTTAAAACTTAGCAATGATACATTAAGACTTTAAAAATGCAAAAATACATATCTGAATTTATAGGCACGTTTATTTTATTAGTATCAATTGTTGGATCTGGCATAGCAGGACAGCAATATACGAATGATCAAATGGTAATTTTATTTAGTCATGCTGTTGTAATAGGTTTCACACTAATTTTTTTAATAAGAATATTTGCAAATTTTTCTGGAGCTCATTTTAATCCTATTGTTTCAATTATATTTTTCTTACAAAAAGAATTAAGTTCTAAGGATTTATTTCTTTATATACTAATACAAATTATTGCAGCTATACTAGGAGCACTTTTTGCAAATTATATTTTTGGATTAAATGTAATTGAAATTTCTTCAAATATAAGAAGTGGAGCAAATATATATATTTCCGAAATTTTCGCTGCTACTGGATTGTTATTTGTCATACTCCTATCGAGAGCAGATGGTAAAAATGTAGTTTCATTTAATGTTGGTATTTATATTACAGCGGCTCTTATATTTACATCATCTACAAGTTTTGCAAATCCGGCTGTAACAATTGCTAGAATGTTTACTGAGTCATTTACGGGTATTAATCCCTCGACCGTAATATTTTTTATTACTTGTCAAGTTATTGGAATGTTTGCTGCCTACATTTTGTATAATCAGTTCTTTAAAAGTAAATAATTTCAAGGATTTTGTAAATTATTAACAGAGACAATTCGTATTGTTGACTTACTTACAGGTTAAATTTTAATAACTTCAATATTAATTAAGTAGGAGAGAAAAATGAGCGAAGCCAAATGTCCCGTTGCTCACGGAGCTAATTCAAATATGGAGAAGTCATCAACTGATTGGTGGCCTAAAAATTTAAATCTAGATATTCTCCATCAACATGATCAAAAAACAAAACCGTTTAATGGCACGTATAATTATAGAGAAGAAGTAAAAAAATTAGATTTTAAAGCATTAGAAGCCGATATGCATAAATTGATGAAAGAAAGTCAGGATTGGTGGCCAGCTGATTGGGGGACATATGCAGGATTAATGGTTAGGCTTGCTTGGCACTCTGCTGGTACTTATAGAACTGCTGATGGAAGAGGTGGCGGTGGAACCGGTGATCATCGATTTGCTCCTTTAAATTCTTGGCCTGATAATACTAACCTAGATAAAGCTAGAAGACTTTTATGGCCGATTAAGAAAAAATATGGCAACAAGATTAGCTGGGCTGATCTTATGATCTTAGCTGGAAACATTGGCTATGAATCAACAGGGTTTAAAACATTTGGTTTTTCATATGGGCGTGAGGATATTTGGCACCCAAACAAAGATATATACTGGGGACCAGAAACAGAAGCATTAGCATCTGATAGACACTCAGATAAAGAAGATGCCTCTTCCTTAGAAAGTCCACTCGCTGCAAATCACATGGCCTTAATCTATGTGAACCCAGAGGGATTTGAAGGTAACCCTGACCCATTAAAAACAGCTCAGCATATTAGAGAGACATTTGCAAGAATGGCTATGAACGATGAAGAGACTGTTGCTCTTACTGCAGGAGGTCACACTATTGGTAAAACGCACGGTAATGGTAATGCTGATAATCTTGAGGCAGAACCTGAAGGGGCAGCAATTAACGAACAAGGCCTTGGTTGGATGAATAATACTTCCAGAGGAGTTGGAAGAGATACGGTGACATCTGGAATTGAAGGTGCATGGACTACTGAGCCAACAAAATTTGATAATGGATATTTTGACATGCTCTTTAAATATGAATGGGAACTTAAAAAAAGTCCTGCAGGAGCTTGGCAATATGAACCTATCAATATTAAAGAAGAAGATAAGCCTGTAGACGTAGAAGATCCATCAATTAGGTATAACCCAATCATGACAGATGCTGATATGGCAATGATCAAAGATCCAATTTATTTAGAAATATCCAAAAAGTTTCATAATGATCATGAGTATTTTTGTGATGCTTTTGCAAGAGCTTGGTTCAAACTCACCCATAGAGATATGGGTCCAAGATCTAGATACATAGGACACGACCTACCAAACGAGGATTTGATCTGGCAAGATCCAGTTCCTGCTGGAACACCTAGTTTTGATGTGGAACAACTTAAGGAAAAAATCAGAAACTCTGAATTAACTGTTCAAGAACTAGTCTCAACTGCATGGGATAGTGCGAGGACATTTAGAGGGTCGGATTTAAGAGGGGGAGCTAATGGAGCGAGAATTAGATTTTCACCTCAAAAAGATTGGAAAGGTAATGAACCTCAAAGATTATCAAAAGTACTAGATATATTAGAACCCCTTGCAAAAGAAGCAGGCGCTAGCATTGCAGATACAATTGTCTTAGCTGGAAATGTTGGTCTAGAAAAAGCTATTGAAGCTGCGGGCTTTAACGTTCCTGTTCCTTTCAACCCAGGAAGAGGTGATGCCTCTGAGGATATGACTGACTCTGAATCATTTTCTCAATTAGAACCCATACATGACGGTTTTAGAAATTGGCAAAAAGATAATTATGAAGTAAGAGGAGAAGAGTTGTTGCTTGATAGAGCTCATTTACTTGGTCTTACTGCAGTTGAAATGACTGTACTTGTTGGAGGTATGAGGGCTATGGGCGCTAACTATGGTGAGAATAAACATGGTGTTTTTACTGACCAGGTGGGTGCTCTTACAACTGACTTTTTTGTTAACTTACTTGATATGAGTAATAAGTGGAAAGCGTCTAATGGGCATTATGAGATTATTGATCGAAAAACAAATAATATTAAATGGACGGCAACCTCAACGGATCTTGTATTTGGATCGAACTCTATACTTAGATCTTATGCTGAAGTATATGCACAAGATGATAACAAGGAAAAGTTTGTAATTGATTTTGTCAAAGCTTGGAACAAAGTAATGAATGCCGATAGATTTGAATTGAACAATAATTAATTAATGTTCAATTATGGTAATATCCAACTTAAAGTTTGTGGTATTACAGATCAAAAATCTTTAGAAGTAATTCAAAAGTATTCTGTAAGTAGGGTGGGCCTTGTAAGTGATTACTTATATGGCCCAAATACACTTAGTACTAAAGAAATTCAAAAACTGACTATTGCATCCTACAATTTAAAATTAAATCCAATTTTATTGATTGGAAATATACAGATGCAAGAAGTAATTAGTATTGTAAATGATGTAGCAATAAAAGAGGTTTGTATATCTAATCAATATAAAAATGAAGAAATTGAATTGCTGAATAATAAAACAGATGCAAAAATTTCAATTTCGGTAAATTATGAGAATTTTGACTATAATTTCTTTGAAGAGATTTTATATAATATAAGTAGTTTTTATTATGATTTAAATATTTACAGAAAAGATACTATTGAGAAAAAATCTCTTGTGGAATGTGAAAAACAAATCAATCAATTAAAAAGTTTTGCGAAACCTCTCTACCTTGGTGGGGGAATAAACATAGATAACATAAAAGAGGCAATTAAAACAATATCTCCTCATGGAATTGATATTTCAACTGGCTTAAAACAATCTAATAGTGTGGATGAGGAAAAGCTTAAAAAAATCTTTGATAATCTTGGGTTTGACGAGATTTCTTAATAATAAATCGTTCCTCTAAGTTATTTATGTGTCTTTTGTAAGTATATTGTGTTTTTAAATCAATAAAATTAGGATTGAGGTCTAAAACTGGCTGTATAACAAAATCTCTTAAATGTGAGGAAGGATGAGGAATTGATATTAAATGATTTTTAACTTTCAAGTTTTCGAATTGAATAAGATCTAAATCAATTCTTCTTGGCCCATTCTCTAAAAGTTTATTTTTTTTAATCAACTTTTCTACAGTGCTCATTTTTATAAATAGCTCGTTAAAAAATAAATTTGTAAGAAATAAAAAAGCAGCATTATGAAAATATTTTTGGGTGGTTAAACCAAAGGGCTTGGTAAAATAAACCCTACTAACTTTTTTAACATGACCAAATTTATTCATTAAATTTAATGCATTGTTAAAATTACTTTTCCAATTGCCTACATTTGATCCGATAGCAATATATGATTTATATCGATACGCTAACTTTTTTTGCATTATATTTTTTAGCAATCTCAATTTTATTTATTTCTAATTTTTCTATTTGAATTGGAAACTTATCATCTAGTTGTTTTTTAAGATCTGTAATTAATTTTTCCAATGTTTTATATTGAGAGGCTGAAACAAATTTAATTATTTCATTTTTGATATCTGAATAGCTTGTAACATTTTCAATATTGTCAAGATCTTGATTATGATCAATATCTAACTGACATTTTATACTTATTAATATAGTTTGAGGTTTTAACCTTTCTTCTTCGAACACCCCAATAATTGTGTCGACTTTTAGCTCTTCTATTTCAATAAAAAATTTCATTTATTTAATGCTTTCAAAACTTTTATCATTTGATTTGTCTCTTTGACATCATGAATTCTATATGTATGAACATTTTGTTCGAGAGCATGTGCTACAGAAGCTAAAGAGCCTCCAATCCTTTCATCAGCATTTGATGGATCAATATAGTTTATCCAACTTTTCCGTGAGGATCCCAATAATACTTGGATATTTGCACTACTGAATTTCTTCAAAGATTTCATTAATTGTAAATTTTGATTTAGTGTTTTGCCAAATCCTATACCAGGATCAAACCATACCTTTTTGAGACTAATCTTCATTTTATTAAGTATTTTCAATCTTTTTTTAATAAAATAATCAAATTCTCTTACCATATTTACTCTGGAATTAAGTTTTTTTTGCATTTCCTTTGGCGTTCCTCTTTTGTGCATTAAGAAAAGTCCTGCGTTATATTTCTTTATAAGTTTAAATAGCTCTTCTGATCCTCCATTAATATCATTAATGATATGGGCACCTTTTTTCAGTGCATACTCTTGGGACTCAATTTTATACGAGTCCACAGATACAAGATATTTCTTATAGTTTAAATATGGTAAGATTTTGGATAAACGATTTATTTCTTCAATATATGTAATTGGCTCACTATTTGGTCTAGTGCTTTCAGCACCAATATCAATAATTTGTGCACCATCTTTAACCATTGCATTTATATGTTTCAATGCAGTAGATCGTGAAAATGTTTTTCCTCCATCACTAAATGAGTCAGGTGTAAAATTACATATACCTACTAGTAAAGGCTTTTTCAAAGCAAAGGAATGTTGATTAAATTTCATAATAATTCCTTTTTATCATAGTTTCATAATCTTTTTTTAATTTTTGAAAATATTTTGTAGACGCTCTCTTCCATAAAACACTTTGAATTTTTTTTATTGAGGTAATACCTCTACCAGAGCCAATCGATAATATCTCACTGTATTCTTTTAGATCCTCCAATGAAATTTTTCTTTTAATGAATTTCGATTTTGATATTTCTTCAATAAGCTTCAAAGTATTTCCATGATAATACCCGGTTTTGGGAATATAAATTTTATCTCTCTTTACAAAAACTAAATTTGTGACTGCTCCTTCTGTAATTTCATCGTCTCTTAGTAATATAATTTCATTTTCAGAGTAATTTATTTCACTCATGAATTTTAATAATTTTTTGTAAAATAAGTTTTTATTTTTAAAGTCTTTTCTTTTGTATTTTTTTATATATCCAAAGACACTGTCTTTAGTTGTTGTTCTCTTTCTAAACGAAATTGATAATGTTGTTCCATTAGTTGCTATTCTCAATAAGTGATTAAAATTTTTGATTTTCTTTAAATCCTCTCCCACTAAACTTCTGATAATGTTTAAATCTATTTTGGTAGCAAATTTATAATCCCGACATGTTGTGTTAAAAGTTCTCAAATATTTATTTAAACCTATTAACCTTGGTGTTTTTCCAATTACAGGTATGGATGTAAAAACACCTTTTTGACCCCACAGTGGCTTAAATTGTGAGGAGTAATATGAATTATTTTTTATATTGAATGATTTTTCGAATAAATTGTTTGCCATTTGAAGTCAAAAACGAGTCTGGGTGAAATTGTAAACCACAAATATCATATTTATGACTTTCCAAACACATTGCAACATTAGTTTCTTCACATCTCATTGTAATATGCATTGAAGAGGAATTAAATGGCTCTTTTAGTTTTAAAGAATGGTATCTACCTACTTGATATAAAGCATTATTAGGAAATCTTAAACTTTTTGAATTCGTTCTAATATAAGTCTGATAACCATGAAATATTTTTTCTTGCTTAGAAATAGTTCCGCCCTCTCCATTAGCAATAAGTTGAAAACCAAGACAAATACCAATTATTTTTTTCTTTGATTTATAATTATTATAAATATCAAGTGATACTGGGTAATCTGAAGGCTTCCCGGGTCCTGGAGAAAAAATAATGATGTCAGATTTTTTTATAGATTTTTCTTTAATGTCATAAAAATTTTTTACTTCTAAATTACCAAATCCTGACAACAAATGTGCGAGGTTATAAGTAAAGGAGTCTTCGTGGTCAATTAAAAGTAAGTTCATTTTAATAAATCCAATAACGATTTAGCTTTTAAGTAATTTTCATGGTATTCATTTTTTGCAGTACTATCTAAAATCACACCACTAGCAGCAAATACCTCATTATTTTTTTGAAAATTTAAAATAGATCTAATTATTATGTTAAAACTCATATCCTGTTTAGAGCGATAGTAACCAAAAGAACCAGTATAAATTCTTCTTGGTTCTTTCTCCTCTTTATTGAGTAATTTTAAAGTATTAATTTTTGGACAACCTATAACTGAGCCACCGGGCATCATCGCCTTAATAACTGCAGATAACCTTACATTATCAAGAAGCGTTCCTGAAATTTCAGAGACATTGTGGAAAATATATTGGTATTTTTGGACAAATTTTAAATTTTGAATTTTGACAGTGTTTGCCTTAGTTATACGACTTAAATCATTTCTTTCTAAGTCAACAATCATATTATGTTCTTTGTCCTCTTTTTGATTATTTTCAAAAAACTTTCTAGCCTCTTTTGTTGATTTTACTTTATCTCTACTTACTGTTCCTGCTATTGGGGAGGTGATTATTTTTTTTCCTTTTACCTTAAAAAGGTTTTCAGGAGAGCAACTAATTATATTAAAATCATTTGTTCTAACACAAAAAGACTCTGGACTAAGATTTTTCTTCATCAAATTGAAAAATAAATTCACTACATCTAAATCTTTTTTGTTCGAATATTTCTGAGCAATTTTAATTTGATAGGTTTCACCAGCCCTTATATTTTTTTTAAATTTATTAAAGATTTTTTCATATACTTGGACGTTTGGACTTACAGATATTTTATTGCTATTTGAAGAAGTAGTTTTATTTAAAGCTTTAAG
>CACMUL010000013.1 GCA_902616855.1 uncultured Alphaproteobacteria bacterium
GCGGCTACTATACTTCCCCTATCTTCCGAGTTAGTTTTATCAACAATGCTATTAACAGGTTCATTTGATAAATATTTACTTTTGGTAGTAGCAAGTTTTGGAAATATTCTTGGTTCATCAGTTAATTGGTATTTAGGAAAAAAAATATTAATTTTTAAAGATAAGAAGTGGTTTCCTGCAAGTGAGACGCAAATAGAAAGAAGTGAAATTTATTTCAAAAAATACGGTATTTGGTCTCTACTACTGGCCTGGGTACCAGTTATTGGTGATCCACTGACAATTATAGCTGGGATTTTGAGTGTAAGGTTTTTAACTTTTTTGACATTAGTAAGTATTTCAAAGATATCTAGATATGTTTTTTTAATATTTATTGTTTTTTGAATGAAGAAAGTAATTACTTTAGAAATTGGTAATTCATCATGGTGGAAAAACAAAAAATATAGAAAAGAGGCCTCCATAGAACTAAAAAAATTACGTAAAAAATATAAATCTGTAAAATTAGTCAAAAAATATAGATTAGAGGGAAGCAATACTATATTCTATGGTGACTATTTATTAATTGATTGAACGTATGTTTAAAAGAATTTTTGTTTTATTTGCTCTATTGATTTTAAGTTTCAGCTCTGCTTTTTCGAAAGTAAATGAGAATGTCGTTCATGATGCTCTTGGTTTTATGCTTGGTGGTGATAGTGGATGGGGTGCATAGACAAATGAATATGAAATTGATGGATGTGTCACAACTTATGTCCAGCCTTTTGGGGGGTTAAACCTTATTGCAATTTATGATTTCAATAAAGCGTTTTGGAATTCAGCATCAAGTCAAATAGGAGAAGATGGTAGAGAATATTTTATTCTAAATGGCGAAGTTGGTGTTCAAGAAATATATGCATATGATGCTGATGGGGTAGACTCGACAGAAGGTCTTTGGGTTTTTGGTATAGAACCTGGGCCAAGTACAACAATATTTTTTCCAATATTAGTTGACATCTCTAGATTTGAAAATGCGATGTATGATTTGATGGATGAGTGTCCAGGTATTAAGTCTAAGTACTAAAATTATTACATAAATTTATTTTGATAGTTTAATAAATATATCCCCCATGCCAGAAATTAGTTGGTCTTCATTAGTAGAATTTCTAACCTTACATTGTTCACCAACAACGGGATGATTATTTATAGCTAAAAGGTCACTTCTATTACAGCTAGTTGGGTTGTGTAAATAACCAATGACCATTTTTTGGTCTATTGTATAAACTTGGTTTTCATTCATTTGATCACCATTACAAAAATAATCCCTGTTTACCTCTAGTGGGAAATCTTTTTTATTACATGGGTTATCAATTGTCATAACGGTAAATCTTTCTTCAATGCCTTGAAATTCATGTGATATCTCCATAGCTTTTGCATATTTCATTGAGTCACATACACAAGGCCAACAACAACGATACATATCTCCACACACTTTAATATCTGAGTCAACCTCATTCATACTTATAAATGCTGGCTCAGATCCAGGCGCTATCAATGACCCAGAAACTGGGCAATATCTTTTATTGAATTCAACAAAATCATTAAAAGTGAGCTTTTGATCTATAAGATATTTAAAAAACTTAGGTCCTGCTGCATTTCTATTTCCATCTGGGAAAATTTTACCCCAATTCTTAGCAAGTGTATCATAGTAGTAAGACTCACCTTTTATATTTTCACTAGAGTAAATATTTTTATTTACAGTCAGTACAAGTAAGAAGGTTATTGAAGCTAAAATAATATTATTTTTAACAAAAATCAGAAGTTTTGTATTCACTTATTAATTTACAAATCATATCTAAATCTAGATCATCCTCAAAATAGTATTAAATATATGAAATTTAATAAATTTTCGTTTTTATTTTTATTATTTTTTTATTCTATGAATGTATTTGCAGAAAAAAGTTATTTCAAAAATATCAGTAATTTATTACCTGATCAAAGTTCTAGACTAAGTTACGGTGTAGCTGTAACCGATTTTGACAATGATGGAAATGATGAATTTATAGTTACTGGATTTAGATATAGTAATTTAGCTTTAGGTTTTAATGGAGAAAGACTTGAAAATAAAATTACTAATAATATTTTTTCTGATCCAGAGAGATCTACAATTGGAGTTGCAGCATGTGACATAGATAAAGATGGTCTTGAGGAGATTTATTTTCTTAATACAGATACTTATAGTGGGGTAAAAATGTATTCAGACAGGCTTTTAATAAATTCCAAGGGTGTAATAGAGGACTTATTCGAAAAAGAAATTAATCAAAGTGAATTGAATTTAACAGCAGGAAGATCAGTAGTTTGTGTCGATAGAGAAGGTAATGGAAATTACGGAATTTATGTTGCTAATTATGGTGGCCCAACAAGATTCTATGAGTTTATTGATAATAGAGTTGTAGATCTAGCTGCAAGTCTGGGACTTGATAAAGTTACAGGAGGTAGAGCTGTAGTTGCTGGTCATATCTTATCTGATCAAATAGATGTATTTGCGGCTAATGAAAGAGGTCCGAATTTTCTTTATTTAAATCAAAATGGAAAGTATTCAGATGTCGCTAGTCAAATGAATGTTAAAGATATTTACCAAAATGGAAGAGGAACAGCATTGTCTGACATACTTTATCGAGGAAGACTTGATATTCTAAATGGTAATTGGGCAGGTTTTAACAGAGCCTATGTATTGGATAATGATAAATTTAAAAATATTGCTAACTCTTCTTTTGACGAACCATCAAAAATTAGAACAGTAATCTCAGCAGATTTTGATAATGATGGTTATGATGAAGTGTTTCTAAATAACATAGGTGAACCAAATAGACTTTATAAAATAATTGAAAACGGTGTTTTTAAAGAAATAAAACTAGATCAAGCTCTTGAGCCAAATGGTCTTGGAACAGGGGCAGCGGTTGCAGATATTGATAACGATGGAGTACTAGAACTTCTTTTATCTCATGGTGAGTCCGGTGCTCAACCATTGACCCTATTTAAATATAATAATGATGAGCAAAGATCTTTTTTAAGGGTAAGGCCTTTAAATATCCATGGAGCACCAGCAAGAGGAGCAACAGTAACTCTTTACACAAATGAAAGGACTCATTCTAAAACAATCGATGCAGGATCAGGTTATTTATGTCAAATGGAGCCAGTTGCTCACTATGGAATTAGAGACAATGAAAATGAGTTTAAAATTAAAATAAAATGGACTAATGGGGACGAAGAAACATTAGAGGTTGAAAATTTAAATCAGACAATAGTTGTGAAGCAAAAGATTTAAAATTTAATCTTCTACAATCATAGTGTCTTTTGAACCTCCACCTTGTGAACTATTTACGATCGTGCTTCCTTTTTTTAGAGCAACTCTAGTCAAACCACCCATAGTTACGTATGTCTCTCTTCCAGACAGAATAAATGGTCGCAAATCTTGATGTCGAGGTTCAATTAAATTCCCCTGCAAAGTTGGCGTAGTTGATAATATTTCTAAAGGTTGAGCAATAAAGTTTCTTGGGTTATGTAAAATTTTTCTAAGATATGCCTCTCTCTCAGATTTAGAAGATTTAGGTCCTACTATAATTCCATAACCACCAGATCCATCAGCTGGTTTTACTATCATTTTTGAAATATTGGATATTACATGATCTCTCTCGGATTTATTGTGACATAAATATGTCTCTACTTGGTCCAATTTAGGCTCTTCATCTAAATAATATTTAATTATTTTAGGAACATATGAGTATATAACTTTATCATCTGCTACCCCACTTCCAGGCGCATTTAGAAGTCCAACATTGCCTTTTCTGTAAGATTTGTATAAACCCGCTACACCTAACAAAGATCCTTTAAAAAAAGTTTTGGGATCTAAAAAAGTATCATCAATCCTTCTATATATACAATCAACTCTCAAACCCCCTTTGACTGTCTTAACGTAAACTTTGTCATTTTCCACATAAAGATCTTTTCCCTCAACAAGAGCTATTCCCATTTGTTGTGCTAAAAATGAATGCTCAAAGTATGCAGAGTTATAAACTCCTGGCGTTAATACAACCATTGTTGGGTTATTTTTTTTATAAGGTATTGCATCTAACATACAGTGATACAGTCTATTGCAATAGTGATTAATCGGTGAAACTCTATAACGAGTAAATAATTCAGGAAATACCTCTCCCATTACCATTCTGTTTTCAAGCATGTATGAAACACCTGAAGGAACGCGAAGATTATCTTCTAACACTAAAAATTTTCCATCAATATTTCTTATTAAATCTATTCCTGAAATATGAGACCAAATTTTTCTTTTAGGTATAAATCCTTCACATTGTTTTAAATAATTTTGAGATTTAAATACTAAATCTTTTGGAACAATGTTGTCTTTAAATATTTTTTTTTGATTATAAACATCATTTATAAAAAGATTTAAAGCTTTACACCTTTGTATTAATCCTTTTCTTACCTTAAGCCATTGGGATTTAAGAATAATCCTTGGAATAATATCCAATGGCCATTTTTTTTCCTCTGCAGCTTTTTTATCAGCTGAGTAAACTTTAAAATTAATGCCACGAGAACTTATTGTGCTTTGACAATTTTGTTCAATTCTTTCTAAATCTTTGATTGAGTAACTATTTAATATTTTAGAAATTACTTTAGCTTCTTTTCTAAGACTTTTTTCAGGGGTTAAATACTCATCATAGCTATTTTTTGAATTGTAATTTTTCCAATTTATAGTCACTGTTTAAAAATACTATAAATGCCTATTAATAGTTATGCATAGTTTAGATTGAAGGTATGTAAATATTCGTTTGTATTTTTAAAAAATTAGCTATTTAATTAAAATGTGACTTATTGTGTAGGAATAAAAGTAAATGAGGGGATGGTTTTTGCATCTGACAGAAGGACAAATGCAGGCCTAGATAACTTTAACTCTTATTCTAAGATGTATGTCCACAAGGGTATTGATAGAAATATTATAATTTTAACTTCAGGAAATTTGGCTACTTCGCAGGCAGTCTTTAATTCGATTACTAAAGATTTAGAGGATGATAAAAATGGAAATAATTTAAATAATTTATTTAATTTAAATGAAATCGCAAAATACATTGGGAGATTAAATGTTAAACATTCCTCACCAGATGGTATTAATCAAGAAACTATTGAATTAGGTTCAACTTTTATAGTTGGCGGACATATAAAAGATCAAGAGTCAGAATTATATTTGGTTTACCCACAGGGTAACTTTATTAAATCAAGTGAATTCAAACCTTATCTAGTTATTGGAGAAATAAAGTATGGTAAGCCTATATTAGACAGAGTTGTCAAGTCAGATACTTATCTTGGAGATGCAGCAAGATGTGCGTTAATAAGTATGGACAGTACAATGAAAGCAGATTTATCTGTTGGTCCGCCAATCGACTTAGTTGTATATAAAAATAATTTATCAAAAATAGTTTACCAACAATCTCTTGAAATTAATGATGATGATTATCAATACATATCTAAACAATGGGAAAAAGGAATATTTGAAATTTTTAAATCTTTCGATCGTTTTAAATGGGAAGAATAATAAATGGAGCCCTCTTCTTTTGTAACAAACTTATCGAGTATTGTAGTAATAAGTCTAGCTTTAATTTCTTTTTATCTAATGGCTAGAAAAAAAGGAAAATACGTAGACGTAATATTCGCTTTTATTTTAGGAATAATTGTTCTTATTAAAATTATTTATTGACAACAACCGTCGCCACAAGTGCAACAGCATGAGCAAGAACAACCACAATCAGGTTTTGGTTTATTACTATCCATAAAATTTAAATATCATCATTTTACAAAAATTACAATAAGATGAGAATTAATTGATAAATGATAATAAATTAGGGAGTTTTAAGATTTAAATGAAATCTCTTCTTAAAGGTATTGGGAACAAAAAAGATATAGAAAAATATTATGATAACTGGTCTGGTTCATATGATGAGACATTGTATAAATGGAACTACAAAGCTCCATTACAATCAATTAAAATTTTAAAGAAATATATCAAAATAAAACCAAAATTTATTTTAGATTTAGCATGTGGCACAGGACTTTTTGTTGATAAATTTTTACAAATTTACCCTGACTGTATTTGTGATGGATCGGATATTTCAAGAAAAATATTAGATATATCTAAAAAAAATGGAAAATATAGATATCTTTATAAAAAAAGTTTTGAGAACAAAATTAAAATAGTAAATAAGTACAGTATAGTAAGTCTTATTGGTGCAATGACATATTGTAAAAATCACCAATCACTTTTTAGACTGGTTTCTTATTATCTTGTAAAAAATGGTTATTTTATATTTACACAAAGAGTAGATTTATGGGAAGAATTAAAATTTGATAATGTCTTGAAAAAATTAACTGATTTTGAATCTATCTATATATCAAGACCTTTAAATTACCTTCCAAAAAATAAAGATTTTGGTTCTGATATTAAAATTAGGATAGTTTTATTAAAAAAGAAATAATTAAAGTAAGAAAATGATTTGGGAAATTATTTTTTGGTTATTTTTGATCCCCTTAATTATTTGGGGACTTTATAAATTATTTAGATACAGTGCTATAGGTATACCATTTATTAAAAAAAACAAAAAATTGTATTGGATATTTATGATTGGAATAGTTTTGTTAATAAACTATCTAGTAGATAATTTTTATCTTGTAAATTAATTATGTCAGTTGTTATTGAATTAATAAAAAACCCTAATTTAATGTGGTTTATATCATTTGTTTTTTTGGCAATTACTTTTGCTACATGGCGTGTGAGTCAAAATAATAATAAGTGGAAAATTGTTTATGAAATCTCTAAATACCTTACAGCTGGCTGCCTTTTGTTAATGTTTTTTAATATGTATTAATAGTTTATATTTTCTAGGATATGCCGCCGTAGCTCAGTGGTAGAGCACACCCTTGGTAAGGGTGGGGTCGGAAGTTCAATTCTTCTCGGCGGCACCATTTATTTATAATTATAATTAAACTATTTTCTTAAATTTTTTGAAATACCAATAAAAAAATTAAAAATATACCAAATTATCAAACTAATCATTGCAAAAGATAAAATACGAATTGAGTCATCGATAAAAACTACCTTAAAAATACCTATAGGATACCAGCTTTCGTAGGTACCTAATAAGATAATTTTTGGAAGAAAAAACCAAAAAATAGATATATGTTGATTGTCTGGATCTGCTTTTATTTTTTTTAAAAATATATTAAATTTCGTCTTCATAGTAATTTAGCGAATTTTCAAAATACCTTTAATTCTGCCTATTCTTTTAATTATCTCCATTGACTCAGTCTTGTTAAATTCTTTAATAAATTGATCAAGTTTTCTCAATATATCTTTTTTTGAACTTACTGGTAGACTTTTTGACTCCTCTAAGACTTCATTTAATTTTTTAATAAGATTAGTTGCATTTGAACTTCGTAAATAATTTTTCAGACTTTGAACTTTTGTTTTTGAAAACATTTCCTCAAGATAAATCTGCTCTTCAGGAGAAAAACGATTATCTTCGAGGATTAAATATATTAATGACCAAAATAAACATTTATTTATATTTTCATTGTAAACACTATCTCTCTCTTTACTTACTAGTAAATTAATTTGCTCTTCAATTCTATTATCGATTAATTCTAATCCTTGTTTATCAATTTTTTTACTTTTTTTAATTGACGAATAAGTATTTGAGTCATTAAACCACATTAATGCTTGAGCTCTTGTAAAAATTGATGGATGTGAGGAATTCATTAAAAATTTATTGCTTTGAAGTTTTTTAAGACTCTCTAATTGTTCAATAAATACATTGAAATTAAATTGTATATGTTTTGAGGAAAGACCACTTGAGGCTTTCACCATTACTTTTAAAGCTCTCTCAAGATCTCCAATAGCTAAGAGTCCAACTCTGTCACATGAAATTTCAGCTGATTTTCTCAAATTTAAAGCATTAAAATACTTGATATCATTTGAGCTGTATTTTTCGCTGTTTGGATATAAATAATGTTGGTAAATATAGTGTCCAATCTCGTGACCGATAACAAATTTAATTTCATCTTCATCAAATAATTCAATTAGTCGAGATGTAAATACTATGTCGGCTCTATCTGACTTTGGTAACACTGTGCAATAAGCATTGGCAACTGCATTATCTGGTGTAATGAAAAATCTAAAATTTTCATCTAAATTAAGATTTTCTAAAACTTGATTAATTGAGTTATCAATTTTTGGAAATAAATCTTTTTTAATCTGAATGGCTGATGTGAGTATGAAAGCGTCAAAATTATTTATATTCTGTTTCTTTCCTTTTAAATCAAGCTCAATCTCATACTCTTTGGGGTTATCTTTAGAATATTGAATTTGTTCAAGTAAATTTGTTCCTAACATTCATTTTTTTGTCTAAGTTTGACAATCATATCAATCATTTGTTGAGCTCTTTCTCTTGTGTTTGGGTCTTTGCTATTTGACCTTCCACTCCATTCAGCATATTGTTTTGTTAATTCTGAACATTTTTCCTGCTTGGTCATATTTTCATTAATACCAAATAAACTCTCTGAGGTTGATGCTTTAATATTGCTTATTTTGATTTTTGCAAGCCTAATATCTCTTAGCTCTTTAAACTTATCGTAATCTAGGTCTAATGATTTTACTGTTTGTTCGATTAATTTATTCTCACTTTCCTCTAATACAGAGTCTGCGGCCATTACATCTAACATTAATTCAAGTGAGTCATATTTTTGGTTTTTAGATAATTTCTCTCTCATTTGAGATATTATATTAGTCATTGTCAATTTTTTATTTTCAGCAAGTTTTGCATTTTTTCTAATAAATAATTGTAATTCTTTTTTTTTGGACTCAACTAGATTTTCTTCTTGGTATCTATGTGCTAGCTTAGAACTCCAGTTTTTAATTACATCTAACTCAGATTGATCAAGTGAATCATCTGCACAAGCTGTTATAAGTGCAAGCATAATAGCTAACTCTTCAAACTCTTTTTGATTCTCTTCTAATTCTAAATATCCGATATCATCAACATTTAGGTCTATAGATGTTAAATGTGAACCAAATAAAAATTCTTTGTTTTGTGGCACTCCATATCTAACGTTTAGGCTATTAGAACCAAAGACAACTCTTATCTCTATTTTTCTTCTTCCTTTTTTAGGAAAACTTAAAATGTTTAATGGAATTGGCACCAACAAAGACCAATCCTTGAAGTAGCCGTCTATGAAAAAATCTGATGGTATTCTTAAACCAAAAATATAACCATCATCCTCTGCATATTCTGGGTATTTAGAAAATATTGGTATTGGGGCATTGTTTCCATCAGTTATATCGGCAATTGTAATAATGTAATTTCCACTGACAGATGAGCCAGAAAGAGATCTTACCCATCCCCTTTGCTGAATTACCAAGCATTCGGTTTCAACTTTACCAATTTGTTTTAATTCCTTATTTACATTTATTTGAAAATTTGGAACGGATTCAATAATTTGTTTATATTCTTTTTGATTTTGTGATGATTTAAAAAATTTATATATAAAATAACCAACTACAGCTAATACAATAAACTCCATTTTAATCTATTTGAAAATCTAATTTTGCATCATCTAAATTTAGACTACTTTCAGGTCTTACATCAATTTCAACTTGTTTGTTTGACTCTACATCAGTAAATACACAGTGCACTTTACCTCCTTTATCATAACTGTATGTTATCTCAATTTTTTGGCCAGCTGGTCGATTGGGAGGTAGTTTTAATTCTTTAGATGCCAATACATTAACAAATTCTAAACTTTCCTCTGGTTGGTCAGATTGTGTAACAGCACATTCTACAGCCTCTTGACCATCATACATTGTATATACGATATCAGTATAAGAGGTAGGTAATTTTGTATCTCTATGAATTATAATTTTATTTGTTACCTCAGCTATTTCTCTTTCATCATCATATGTAACTACTTTTGTTCCTAAATAATGATTAGTCACATCTTGCATATGGACATTATTTAAAATTTTTTGTTGATTCTCTGATAGCGAGTCTGGATTTGCATTTAACCCAGCATAAATTGCTGCGCCACATGCTACTGCTTCATCTACATCAACCCCTTTAGTTGGAGGTTTACCCATTAAATCTTCAATAATTTTAGAAATAATAGGTATTCTTGTACTTCCTCCAACCAACAGAATTTTTGAAATATCAGAATTTTTAAAATTTTTAGTATCTAATACAGACTCAATTAACATTTTTATTTTAGATAATGGACCGTCTATTAAAATATTAAATTTGTCTCTTGTTAATTTGTACTCAAAAGGTCCAGCATTTCCATCTATAAAACCACTTGCTTCATTTTTGACACTAAGTGTTTTTTTTATTTGTTCTGCTAAAGGAAAAAATTGTCTTTTTTCTTTGTCAGTTAAACTGCCCCCCTTTTCTTTTGAATATTCTTTATTTATGTCTTCAATTATAAGTTCATCAAAGTCATGTCCTCCTAAATTTTTGTCTCCCCTTGAATTTAATATTTCAACATCCTTGTCGTTTACTTCGGCTAAAGTGACATCAAAAGTTCCCCCTCCTAAATCAAATACCATTATTTTTCCTGAAACATCTATATCAGGCATACTGGCATAATGTAGAATTGCAGCAGTGGGCTCATTGATAAGCTCAATAACATTTAAATCTGCTAATTTAGCCGCATCTAACGTAGCAGTCCTTGCTGTGTCTGCAAACATGGCGGGAACTGTGATTACTACATCACTTGTATCCTCATTTAATTCTTTTACCTTTGATAAAATAAATGATGAAATTTGAGCGGGTGTATATTCACCATCACCAATCTCTGCTGTGTTTTTTGAGATAAATTTTCCCTCTTGTAAAGACCATACAGCTTCATTTTCCATTTGTTTTTTTGTAGCAGATATCACATTGTTTGGTTCTGATTTATAAAAATTAATTGCCTTTTCCCCTACTATTGCAGAAGACTCTCCTGGTTTTATGTAAACTACTGAAGGTGTAATTTTTTGATTTGTTTCAAAATTTGACAATACTTCAGGTCTTCCTGAGTCATTTAAAACAGCTATTGCTGAAAAAGTGGTTCCAAGATCTATACCAACAATTTTACTTTTACTCATCTTTATTTTCCTCCTCATATTTGTAAATTACTACATTTGCTTTTTTAATAATACTTTTGGTACTATCATTAGAACATAAGGCATAACCTTTTTCTAAAACAATAAAAATTTTATTAGATTGCTCCTTGA
>CACMUL010000014.1 GCA_902616855.1 uncultured Alphaproteobacteria bacterium
ATTAAAAAAATACCATAACCTCAAATCAGAATAGTTATTTTTTAATAAGACATTTAATCATTGATTACTCTATTGATTTTATATACTTTGCCTATGATCGCGGGGTAGAGCAGCTTGGTAGCTCGTCAGGCTCATAACCTGAAGGTCGTAGGTTCAAATCCTACCCCCGCAACCAATTCCTAAAAAAATACCTATTTTTCAAGGGTTTTTTTTTATTTTTTTTATTGAAATGCATTTGACAATGCCTCCATAAAGTGTAGATATATTCTACTTTTTATTAGATTCACTGGCCATTTATTGAGCATTAGTGATTCTTGCTCTTTATTTTTTGTAAATATGAAATGAATAGACGGTGGGTTAATAACGTCAAATTTCGATCAAGCTTTCATTTGAGAAAAATGATAGCCCGTTATTTTGGCGTCTAACCTACGTCAATTTAAAACTTTGTTTTTTATGAGTAGGTAATTCAACTTAAGAGTTTGATTATGGCTCAGAACGAACGCTTGCTGCATGCTTTATACATGCAAGTCGAACGGAGGCCCTAGCTTGCTAGGTGTCCTTAGTGGCGCACGGGTGAGTAACACGTGGGAACATACCTTATAGTACGGAATAACTGCGGGAAACTGTAGCTAATACCGTATACTCCAGTAATGGGAAAGATTTATCGCTATAAGATTGGCCCGCGCAAGATTAGCTTGTTGGTGAGGTAAGAGCTCACCAAGGCTTCGATCTTTAGCTGGTTTGAGAGGACGATCAGCCACACTGGGACTGAGACACGGCCCAGACTCCTACGGGAGGCAGCAGTAGGGAATATTGGACAATGGGGGCAACCCTGATCCAGCAATGCAGCGTGAGTGACGAAGGCCTTAGGGTTGTAAAACTCTTTCATCGGTGAGGATAATGACAGTAGCCGAAGAAGAAGGACCGGCTAATTCCGTGCCAGCAGCCGCGGTAATACGGAAGGTCCTAGCGTTGTTCGGAATTACTGGGCGTAAAGCGCATGTAGGCGGAACAGAAAGTTAGAAGTGAAATCCCTGGGCTCAACCTAGGAATTGCTTTTAAAACTTCTGTTCTGGAATTCAGGAGAGGAAAATGGAATTTCCAGTGTAGAGGTGAAATTCGTAGATATTGGAAGGAACACCAGTGGCGAAGGCGATTTTCTGGACTGATATTGACGCTGAGATGCGAAGGCATGGGTAGCAAACGGGATTAGATACCCCGGTAGTCCATGCAGTAAACGATGGGTGCTAGTCGTCGGACTTTTGTTCGGTGTCGTAGCTAACGCGTTAAGCACCCCGCCTGGGGAGTACGGTCGCAAGATTAAAACTCAAATAAATTGACGGGGACCCGCACAAGCAGTGGAGCATGTGGTTTAATTCGACGCAACGCGAAGAACCTTACCAGCGTTTGACATGGAAAGTGCCGGTTACAGAATGGTAACCTTCAGTTCGGCTGGCTTTCGCACAGGTGCTGCATGGCTGTCGTCAGCTCGTGTCGTGAGATGTTGGGTTAAGTCCCGCAACGAGCGCAACCCTTATCGTTAGTTACTAACAGTTCGGCTGAGGACTCTAGCGAAACTGCCGGTGATAAGCCGGAGGAAGGTGGGGATGACGTCAAGTCCTCATGGCCCTTACACGCTGGGCTACACACGTGCTACAATGGTAACTACAACGGGAGGCAATACCGCAAGGTGGAGCAAATCCCCAAAAGTTATCTCAGTTCGGATTGCACTCTGCAACTCGAGTGCATGAAGTTGGAATTGCTAGTAATCGCGGATCAGCATGCCGCGGTGAATACGTTCCCGGGTCTTGTACACACCGCCCGTCACACCATGAGAGTTGGTTTTATCTTAAGTCAGTGCGCTAACCTTCGGGAGGCAGCTGCCCACGGTACGGCCAGCGATTGGGGTGAAGTCGTAACAAGGTAGCCGTAGGGGAACCTGCGGCTGGATCACCTCCTTTCTAAAGGAAAAAAAACTTTGAACTAAGTGTACGTTCAAAGTAACCACCGTCTATTTGTTTTGCTTTTTTTTAACTAGTTTTGATAAAGAGCATTGATTGGGCGTGTAGCTCAGTTGGTTAGAGCGCGCGCTTGATAAGCGTGAGGTCGGAGGTTCAAGTCCTCCCTCGCCCACCAACACTGTTGGGGGATTAGCTCAGCTGGGAGAGCGCCTGATTTGCATTCAGGAGGTCAGCGGTTCGATCCCGCTATCCTCCACCAACTTTTAAAATCGTAAATATGTAAGCTGATAACACAGACGAATGACTTGCACGAGTTATTCGTCAATTAAACAACTAATATAACAACAAATAACTACAAAAAGTTATTAACTACAAACTTTTCACTGTGTGTTAATAATTCAAGCGCGTAAGAGCATTTGGTGGATGCCTTGGCATAAAGAGGCGATGAAGGACGTGACAGACTGCGATAAGCTCGGACTTGCTGTCAATAAGCTTAATCCGAGATCTCCGAATGGGGAAACCCAATAACTTATAAGTGAATTCATAGCTTATAAGAGCGAACCTAGGGAACTGAAACATCTAAGTACCTAGAGGAAAAGATATTCCGTTAGTAGTGGCGAGCGAAAGCGGATCAGGCCAGTGCTACTTTTTACTAAACCAGAACTGTATGGAAAGGCAGGCCATAGTGAGTGATAGCCTCGTATGGGTAGATAGTAAAAAATAGACATGAGTAGGGCGGGACACGTGAAATCCTGTCTGAATATAGGAAGACCACTTTCTAAGCCTAAATACTACTTTATGACCGATAGTGAACCAGTACCGTGAGGGAAAGGCGAAAAGAACCCCTAGCAGGGGAGTGAAATAGACCCTGAAACCGGATGCTTACAAGCAGTTGGAGCCTCTTTATGAGGTGACAGCGTACCTTTTGTATAATGGGTCAGCGACTTAATCTCATTAGCAAGCTTAAGCCACATAGGTGTAGGCGAAGCGAAAGCGAGTCTGAATAGGGCGATTTAGTTAATGGGATTAGACTCGAAACCGAGTGATCTAGTCATGAGCAGGTTGAAAGTGAAGTAAAATTTACCGGAGGACCGAACCCACTAGCGTTGAAAAGCTACGGGATGACTTGTGATTAGGGGTGAAAGGCCAACCAAACTCGGAAATAGCTAGTTCTCCGCGAAAACTATTTAGGTAGTGCGTCGTGTGAATCTTGTCGGGGGTAGAGCACTGAATGGGCTAGGGGGAAGCAATTCCTACCAAACCTAATCAAACTCCGAATACCGATAAGTCTGCACGGCAGACAGTCCATGGGTGCTAAGGTCCTTGGACGAGAGGGAAACAGCCCAGATCAACAGCTAAGGTCCCCAAATAATGATTAAGTGTGAAAGGGAGTGGGAACTCCAAGACAGCCAGGAGGTTGGCTTAGAAGCAGCCATCCTTTAAAGAAAGCGTAACAGCTCACTGGTCTAATTAAGAGATCCTGCACCGAAAATGTAACGGGGCTAAAATCATTTACCGAAGCTTTGACAATTACTTTGTAATTGGGTAGCGGAGCGTTCTGTAAGCCTGTAAAGGTGATGCGTAAGCATTGCTGGAGGTATCAGAAGTGCGAATGCTGACATGAGTAACGATAAGAAATGTGAAAGACATTTCCGCCGAAATCCTAAGGTTTCCTGCGTAAAGCTAATCTGCGCAGGGTTAGTCGGCCCCTAAGGCGAGGGCGAAAGCCGTAGTCGATGGGAAGCAGGTTAATATTCCTGCACCAGCTGGTAGTGACGGATGAAGTAAATTGTGAGTTCTTACTGGATTGATCTTGCAGTGAATTTGTCCCTGGAAATAGCTCTAGCATAAGACCGTACCAAAACCGACACAGGTAGGAGGGTAGAGAATACCAAGGCGCTTGAGAGAACTATGTTGAAGGAACTCGGCAAATTACACTTGTAACTTCGGGATAAAAGTGACCTGCTATTGGGCAACCAGTGGGAGGTGGCACAGAAGAGGGGGTAGCGACTGTTTACTAAAAACATAGCACTATGCAAAGTCGAAAGACGACGTATATGGTGTGACGCCTGCCCGGTGCCGGAAGGTTAATAGGAGGGGTGCAAGCCCTGAATTGAAGCCCCGGTGAACGGCGGCCGTAACTATAACGGTCCTAAGGTAGCGAAATTCCTTGTCGGGTAAGTTCCGACCTGCACGAATGGCGTAACGATTTCCCCACTGTCTCCAACATAGACTCAGTGAAATTGAATTCTCGGTTAAGATGCCGAGTAACCGTGGTTAGACGGAAAGACCCCGTGCACCTTTACTGCAGCTTTGTATTGGTATTAGGGAACAGATGTGTAGCATAGGTGGGAGACTTTGAAGGAGTGGCGCTAGCCATTCTGGAGTCATTAGTGAAATACCACTCTTCTGTTCCTTGATGCCTAACCATACACCGTTATCCGGTGTTGGGACCATGCATGGTGGGCAGTTTGACTGGGGCGGTCGCCTCCCAAAGAGTAACGGAGGCGCGCGATGGTAGGCTCAGAACGCTTGGAAACCGTTCGTCGAGTGCAATGGCATAAGCCTGCCTGACTGCGAGACCCACAAGTCGAGCAGAGACGAAAGTCGGTCATAGTGATCCGGTGGCACTTCGTGGAAGGGCCATCGCTCAACGGATAAAAGGTACGCCGGGGATAACAGGCTGATCTCTCCCAAGAGTCCATATCGACGGGGAGGTTTGGCACCTCGATGTCGGCTCATCGCATCCTGGGGCTGAAGCAGGTCCCAAGGGTTTGGCTGTTCGCCAATTAAAGCGGTACGCGAGCTGGGTTTAGAACGTCGTGAGACAGTTCGGTCCCTATCTGCCATGGTTGTGGAAGCTTGAGAGGATCTGCCCTTAGTACGAGAGGACCGGGGTGGACGTACCTCTGGTGTACCTATTGTAGCGCCAGCTGCATCGTAGGGTAGCTATGTACGGAATGGATAACCGCTGAAAGCATCTAAGCGGGAAGCCAACCTCAAAACTAGGCTTCGTTATAGGATCGTGGAAGACTACCACGTTGATAGGCTAGGTGTGGAAGTGTGGTAACACATGAAGCTAACTAGTACTAATAATCCAATGCTTGAATTATAATACACAGCGAAAAGTTTTAACTACATGTTATAAAAAGTTTATGGCGGTCATAGCGGAGTGAAAAAACCCGATCCCATCTCGAACTCGGTCGTGAAGGCCTCCAGCGCCGATGGTACTTAGTCTTAAGGCTTGGGAGAGTAGGACGCCGCCTATTTATTTAATCATAATCTAATTATCAGTTTACATAGTACAAAAAATAGATAAATATAATTAAAAATGCCTGCAAATAACTATAAAAGAGAAGATGTACTTACACCTGTTATAAGACTTAAAATATCTAAATTACAAGAACTTAACAATTATAAGCCATTCATTGACTTATTCTTAATATATATTACTACGCTTCTGTTAATTTATATATCGATAAAGCTGACTTATTCTTATTCATATTTTTTATACATACCTGCAATTTTTTTTATAGCTGGTAGACAGGGAGCGTTATTACAACTTATACATGAAGCCTCTCATCGATTGATAAATTCTAATATAAAAATTAACAATTTTTTCGGCGAATATTTAACAAGCCTGTTAGTGGGTGTAAATTACGATGGTTACAAGGATGGTCACCTTAAACATCATACACATACTGCTACGCCATTAGAACCAAATGCAGACTCTGACAAATATCTTATAGTAGATTTTAAAAATCCTAAAATTTATTTATTATTTTTAAGGGATATAACCGGAATATCCGCATTAAAGATATTTTTTGCTTATAATCCTGATAATAAAAATAAAGAAAACACAAAACAATTACTTCCCAAGCTATTTTTCCTAATTAAGTTATCTGTTATACAATTAATAGTTTTATCTCTATTCCAATTTAATTTGATAAATTATTTTTTATTTTGGCTCTATCCTGCAGTTGGACCTCATATGTTTTTAATGAGGATAAGAGGAATAGCAGAACATGGTTTAGGAAAAAAAATGGGTGTTAAAATTCAAAAACCTTCAGAAGGTCTTTATTACACTCGATCTTTTCTTACAAAGAAAAACCCTTACAAATTTTCTTTAATATCTACAATTGAAAAATTCTTGATAGGTAGCTTAGATGTTTATTATCATCACGAACATCATTTAGCCCCTAAAGTTCCCTATTACAATCTTAAAGATTTGCATAATCTGGTTTCAGATAATATTGAACAACAAATTGACGCAAAGATTTATGAAAAAGGTTATTTTTCTGCCGCTTTTAGCACTGTAAAAGTTCCAGAAGAAGAATTAGCTTAAATTATAAATTTGGGTAGCTCATACCTTATAACTGGCACTACAAGTGGAATAGGAAATAAGTTATCTAAACTAATTACAGATAAAGGTCATAAACTTATAACTGTAAACAGAAAAGATACTAAAAATCAAATAAGTAAACAAAATTACAACATAGACATAAGTAATTTTGAAGAAGTGTTTAGTTTAATAAATGAATTAAATATTAGTGGTAACTTACCCGATTATATAATTTTAAACGCTGGAGTTAATATATTTGACAATAAAAATTTTCTATCAATTGAAGATTTTAAAAAATGTTTTGATATAAATTTTTATGGATCAATGAATTTTGTAAGTTCAGTAGAAAAATTATCTTTAAAAAATATTTGTTTTGTTTTTATATCCTCTACTTCAAATATAATTCCTAATCCTGCTGCTTTAGGTTATTTTAGTAGTAAATATTTATTAGATAAAATTTCAAATTATTTATCAAAAAATAACTCTTATAAAGTTGTGATACTCGGACCTGTGCAAACCAACATTTCTAGGAATATTGGACAACCTAAAGGTATTGCTAAAATTATTTACAATATTCTTGCTATAGATGACGATAAAGCTAGTAACAAAATTTTTGATTTTACCAAAAATAAAAAGAAAAAATTATATTTTACAAAGAAGTCAATAGTAATTTATTACATAATAAAAATTTTATTAATCTTAGTACCAAACTTATATAAAGGTGGTAAGAATTAGCTTAGATCAATATTCCTTTAAGATATTTTATAAAATTACTTTTTTTTATATATTTTTCGTGTCCGAGAATATTGACTTTTAAACTTCCAGCCACATTTCCTACAAGAGATACAATCTCGTTGCTAAATCCTAACTTTGAAAATGTTGAAGCTATAGCAATAAAAGCATCACCAGCACCCATAGTATCTACAGCATTAGACGTTAGGGGAGGTAAAGTAATAATCTTTTTATTGTTTCTTGAAAGACTTTTTGAACCATCTTTTCCACAAGTTATTATTATATTTTCGAAAATATGATTTCTATCATTAACACTCAACATAATTTTTTCAAGATTTTCAGATCTACTTTTTGTGCCTAACCTTAGTTCATTGTGATCTATACAAAGTAGATTAGCTTTTTGATATTTAGTGAATAAATTATAGCCATGATTACCACTGTTTGTTTGAACATTTAAAGCTAAATATTTACTTTTATTTTGGATAGTTTTAATTAATTTCTTGTTTAGATAGCCATGTCCGAAGTCTAAAACTATTACAAGATCATATTTATTTAATTTTTTATCAATAAAAGATTGTGTTTTAGATTTAAACGAGTCTGTATTTACAGTTTCAAGTAAATCATAAGTTTCGTATAGCTTTTTGTTAAAATGCTGACTAAGGTATCTTGTTTTAGTTATGGATTGATTTATTCGATCATTTTTAATTTTTAAGATTTTTAAATTATTTTTATTTATTTTGTCAATAAATTTAAAGTCGTCTAAATTTGTTAACACATCAATAGATTTACAAAACTCTTGCAAATGCCTTGCTGCAGCTATCACTCCTCCTAAATATTTCTTCTCAGATTTAACTAAAGTAGATATTATTTCTTCCTTCGGGGGCTTACCAACACCTTGGACAAATTTGTAACAATCTATAATTGTTTCACCAATTATCAATACCTTCTGCTTTTTTATTTGCTCCAAAGCAGATAGAATTTCCTTATAGATAAGTTCTAAATTATTTGAGAATATTTTTTGTAAACCTTCTTTTTTTTCAGGAACTAATACATTCAAAAGTTTTGAAGAGCTAAAAGTTATTTCATCAGTGTAAACTATTTCACCATTATTCTTTTTAACAGTATTAACTTCTTTTGAAATATTTCCAGTAACATCGTTTTTATGAGATTTATATTCTAATCCCTTACCATAGAAATTGGGCTTAATTAATTTGATTAAATCTATACTTGTTTCCTTGTTATTTATTACTATAAAGTCTACTAACTCTAAATTGGCAATCATTTCAGCTCTTAAATTTTCATTAAATATTGGTTTATCAGGACCTTTATTAACATATTTATCTGATGTTATAGATACAATAAGATAATCAGATTTTGTTTTGCATTCTTTAAAATGTCTAATGTGACCAATGTGAAGTAAATCAAATACACCGTGACATAAACAAACTGTCTTTTTCTTTTTTTTTAGAGATAGAACTTTTTTATTTAAATCATTTATATTGTATATTTTATTCATTTGTATATCACTACTATATACTTTTTATGAAAAATAAGGATACTATTTTAGTTACTGGTGGTGCAGGATTTATTGGTAGTCATTTAGTTGACAGATTAGTTGATAAATTCAATGTAATTGTAATTGACAATTTATCATCAGGTAAAAAAGCTAATTTAAAAAAATCAATTTCTAAGATTAGATTTATTAAGACTGACTTATCAAAAGTAACTGTTATGAAATTTGCAAAAAGTTTACCAAAAATAGATTATATATTTCATTTATCTGCTCTTGCGGATATTGTCCCTTCAATTGATAGACCTTTAGAATATGTACATTCAAATATCTTAGCTACATATAATATTTTAGAAATAGCTAAATTTAAAAATGTAAGGAAAATAATTTATAGTGCCTCTTCATCGTGCTACGGTTTATCAAAAAATTACCCAACAAAAGTTTCATCACATATTGATACGCAATATCCATATGCTCACACAAAATATATAGCTGAGCTTTCAATCATACATTGGTCAAGAGTATATAATATAGATTATTTATCTTTTAGATTCTTCAACGTTTACGGACCAAGGGCTAGGACCAATGGTACTTACGGTGCAGTATTTGGGACATTTTTAGCTCAAGTTTTAAATAAAGCGCCACTAACAATAGTTGGAAACGGGAGACAACAAAGAGATTTTATATATATAAGTGATGTAGTAAATTTACTTGAAAAAAGTATAAAATCTCAACAATCTAACAAGATATATAATGTAGGATATGGAGAACCAAGATCAATTAATGAACTTGTAAAAATGCTAAATTATAAAAATATTGAATATATACCAAAACGCCCAGGTGAGCCTTATGTAACTCACGCAGATATTGTTAAAACTAAAAAAGACTTTAATTGGAAACCGCTTATAAGTCTAGAAGATGGTGTAAAACTAATGATTAATAAAATCGATTATTGGAAAGATGCACCTGTTTGGACGAAGAAAAAAATTAAAAAGGCAACTAAAATTTGGTTCGAAAAGTTAAGTTAAAATGTATTTTAAAAAATTATATGATCTTATAGAAAACGTTTCCGTCTCTAATAATAATTCGAAAAAAACCGACAATAAGTCACTAGATCATGTCCTGAAATTTATTGAAAACAAAATCAAATTATTTAAACCTTATAATAAAATTATTTTAATTGGCAATGGTGGCAGTTCAGCTATAGCAAACCATTTAGCAAATGATTTTAATAAAAATGCAAAAATTAAGGCATTATCTTTTTCTGATAGTGCCTCTTTGACATGTTTAGCTAATGATTATGGTTATGAAAATATTTATTTGAAATCACTAGAATTTCACTCAATGCCTGGAGATATTCTTTTTGCTATTTCAAGTTCAGGTAACTCAAAAAATATTTTAAAAGCCACTAAGTATGCTTTAAAAAATAATATTACAACTTTAACATTTTCTGGTTTTAATAAATCAAATTCCTTGAGAAAATTAGGCCATTATAATATATACATTAATGACAATAATTATGGTCATGTAGAGTTGTGTCATTTTAATATCTGCCATTTTATATTGGATTATTTTTATCAAGGATGAACATTCTTATCACGGGTGCTGGAGGCTATGTTGGATCTGAATTAGTTAGATATTTAATTAAAAAAAATCAACATAAAATTATTGCTTATGATTTATTCATTTTTGAAAAAAATATTTTTGATGACATAGATAATAAAAATTTAAAAATAATACAAGGAGATATAAGAAATACTGACCTTTTAAACAATTCACTGCAAAACGTAGATTGTGTGATCCATCTTGCCTGCATATCTAACGATCCAAGTTTTGACTTAAACCCTAATTTAGGTAAATCGATAAACTATGATTGTTTTCCTAAAATAATAAATGCCTGTAAGTCAAATAATGTAAGAAAATTTATATATGCTTCTTCATCAAGTGTATACGGCGTTAGCAAGGAGTCTAATGTAGATGAAAATTCCCCTAAAAATCCTCTAACTGACTACTCAAAATATAAACTGATGTGTGAAGACATTCTTTTAAACGAAATAAATAATG
>CACMUL010000015.1 GCA_902616855.1 uncultured Alphaproteobacteria bacterium
TCAAACGCTCTTTGTTATATTTAAAGAAAAGGTTATTAAAGGGCTCACTTATAAGAGTCACTTTATTAATTTCATTTAATTCTTCTTCATTGAAAAATTTTAAACTTTCTAACTCATATATTGAAGATTTGATTATATGAGTAACATCCTCTTTGTTCAAAGAGTTAAGATATTCGATCTGAGATTTTAATTCTTGAAAATTATTATGGAATTCCATTAAGGCCTTGTGGTGTGATTGCCTATTACTTGATATTTAAATGTTGTTAAGTGTTTTGCTCCTACTGGCCCTCTCACATGAAGCTTGTCAGTAGAAATACCTATTTCTGCTCCAAATCCGAACTCTCCACCATCAGCAAATTGAGTGGAAGCATTATTCATTAAAATGGCACTTTTACAGTTTTGAAAGAAATACTCTATAGATTGTTGATTGTTACTTAAACAACTCTCGGTATGTCCACTAGAGTATTTGTTTATATGCTCTACACATTCTTCAACATTATCAACTAGTTTTACAGTAATTTTCTTATCTAGATATTCAGTTGACCAATCTTCTTCTGTTGCATCTCGATCGATTGAATAAATATCTTTGAGGCGACTACATCCAATAATTTCACATCCTTGTGATTTTAAATTATTTAAAACAGATGAAATATCTTCTGCTGAATTATTAGAGTGTATAAGTAAAGTCTCTGTTGCACCACAAATCTCTGGTCTTCTCAGCTTGGCATTTGCGATGACCTCAGTGGCTTTATCTTTATCATATCCTTCATCCCAAAAAGTATGACACAAACCTTCCAAATGTTTAATTGTAGGAACTTTTGAATTTTTAGAAATTGTTTCAATCAACGATTTTCCCCCACGAGGAATAATAACATCTACATCTCCTTCAGCTTTTAACAACTCTTCAACAAAACTACGATCAGTATTTTGAATAAAACAGACAAGATGAGTATCAAAATTTAAATCTTTTAAAGCATCTTGAATGCACTCATAAAGTTTTTTATTAGTTTCGATACACTCAGAGCCCCCTCTAAGAATAGAAATATTTCCAGATCTAAGGCAAAGACATGCAGCATCTATTGTGACATTAGGTCGAGACTCATAAATAATGCCAATCACACCAATAGGCACTGAGACTTTTGTAAATTGTAACCCATTAGTGGCATTGGTCCAACTTTCTAAAGTTTGATCAAGGGGATCTTGCATTTGGGCTATTTTCTCAACGTCACGAGAAAGTTGATCTATTTTCTCTGAAGTCAAAACTAATCTATTAATCATAGGTGCAGAAAGATTATTAGATTTAGCTCTCTCTACATCTGCTTGATTAGCTTTTAGAATTTCATTTTTATAAGATAATAGAAAGCCACTTATATTCATTAAGATTCTACTTCTATCCTCTGCAGATAGTTTGGACATGGCACTCAATGCCCTCTTCGAATGGTTTAAAATTTCTTGAAAATAGTCGCTCATCTCGATCTCACCAAGTTATCTTTATGAACAATCTCATCCTCTCGGACAAAGCCAAGAATTTCACTAAATTCTGATGATTTTTTACCTTTTATTTTATCCATTTCTTGAAAATCATAATTAATCATGCCTCTAGCTAACTCTTTTTTATTGTAATGGATCGAAACAGTATCACCACGATAAAACTTTCCATCGATTGACTTTACACCGATTGCCAACAGACTTGAATTTTTCTTGAGTGCTTTTGAGGCCCCTTCATCAATATGAATAATTGCTTTTTGTATTGGTCTATTCCAAATCCATTGCTGGCGGCTTGTCAGAATATTTTTGGAAGGGTGAAACCATGTTGAAGATTGAGGATCAATCTTACTCAAAGGATTATTCACCAAACCATTTGATATGATCATGGTGGATCCGGATTGAATACACAGTTTTGCAGCATTGATTTTTGCCAACATCCCACCAGAACCAAACTCACTTAAATCTTTATCAATATATTTTTCTATTTGTTGATCAACCTCTTCAACAGATGTAATCAGTTTAGCTTGCAATGATTTTTTAGGATTTGCAGTATACAGACCATTCACATCAGATAATAAAATTAATAACTCAGCTGACAGGGCATTTGCGATCATAGCAGAAAGTTTATCATTATCTCCAAAACGAATTTCTTCTGTCGAGGTAGTATCATTTTCATTAATTATTGGAACAACATTTAAATCCATGAGAGAGTAAATTGTATTTCTGATATTCAAATATTTTCTTCTTTCGTTTAAATCTTCAGCTGTTATTAAAATCTGAGAACTTTGAATATTTAATTTTGCAAAAGCTTTTTGCCATTGTTGAGAGAGTTGTATTTGACCTATTGATGCAGCAGCCTGCTTTTCATGCAAATTAGTCAACTTTTTTTTTGAGAGTATATTCCTACCTAAAGCGATTGCACCAGATGAGACAATGATTATCTTAGACTCTCTCTTTTGGAGTTCTTTAACATCTTCAATGAGGGAGTTTAGCCATTTTCTCCTCAGAACATGCTTTTCGTTAACCAAAATATTTGAGCCAACTTTAATGACAATAACTTTTGATTTTTTAGCTAACTCTAAAAATTTTTTATTCATCTTGTAAATATTCTAAACATAAATTTGTTAATTGATCTAATTGATGTCCTGTTGCAGCTGAAATCAATTTAACCTCTTGATTTAAAGAAGTCTCAAATTCTTTTTTAATTTCCTCAACCCTTTTCTGATCAGCAATTTCAATCTTATTTAGTGCAATAATTTCTTTTTTTTGTTCTATTTTGCCTCCATAATTTAAAAGTTCTTGTCGAATAACTTTATAATTTTCAAAAGGTTTTTCTTCAGTGATATCTACGACGTGAATTAAAATTTTACACCTTTCAACATGGGATAAGAAATCATGACCCAGTCCTTTCCCATCACTCGCATGTTCTATGAGTCCAGGTATATCTGCTAATACAAATTCAAGATCTTCCTTTTGAACCATTCCGATGTGTGGATGAAGTGTTGTAAACGCATAATCAGCAACTTTTGACTTTGCATTTGTTACAAAATTTAATATTGAAGATTTACCTGCATTTGGCATTCCCACCAAACCAACATCAGCTAATATTTTTAGCTTTAATCTGACAGTTGATTCTTGTCCTTTTTCTCCTTGTTGGAACTTACGTGGTGCTCTATTGGTAGAACTTTTAAAGTGAGCATTGCCTTTGCCTCCCTGACCTCCTCTTAAAAAATGATAAGTTTCATCATCTTTTAAAATTTC
The DNA here is from genome assembly GCA_902616855.1 of uncultured Alphaproteobacteria bacterium. Lineage (GTDB taxonomy): Bacteria > Pseudomonadota > Alphaproteobacteria > HIMB59 > HIMB59 > HIMB59. The sequence goes on from CACMUL010000015.1 coordinate 3,250, forward strand.
ATGAATTTTAATACTCATGTCTTCGGTGTATATCTCAGTTCCACAAGGGACGTCTAAAATAAGATCTTTGCCACTTGCGCCAGTTTTTAATTGACCAGCACCACCCATACCATTTTGCGCATTATGATGTTGGTTAAAACGATATCTTTGAAGAGTGTTGATTCCTTTATTCCCTCGAAAAATAACATCACCACCTTTTCCACCATTTCCACCATTAGGGCCTCCGTACTCTACAAATTTTTCTCTTCGAAAACTAAGAGCACCGTGTCCACCATTTCCTGATTTAATATATATTTTTGCTTTATCTATAAATGCCATAACAGTTTAATTTGAAGTTTTTTTTAAGTGGGTTTAGTTAACGCAAACAAACTGTCTGTTTCGGGATTTTTTAAACAGAACTTTGCCTTCAACTAAGGAGAAAAGAGTATGATCTTTTCCAATCCCAACATTTTCGCCCGGGTAAAATTTTGTACCACGCTGACGAACAATAATATTTCCAGGAATTACGTGTTCGCCACCAAACTTTTTAACCCCAAGCCTTCTACCGGCTGAGTCTCTTCCGTTTTTGGAACTTCCACCTGCTTTTTTCGTTGCCATATTTCTACTTTTTTACCTCAGTTGTTTGTTTTTTCACAGTCTTTTTTTCTTTAGCCTCGACCTTTTTAGGTTTTTCAGCTTTAGTTTCAACTTTTTTTGTTTCTGTTGCTTTTACTTCAGTTTTTTTTGGAGTTTCAGCCATTTTTTCAACTTTTTTTGGAGTTTCTGCTTTTGGCGCAGCTTTTTTAACTGGCTCTTTAAAGCTTTCTTCTCCAATGGCGGACTTGATTGCCATGACCTTTAATATAGAGATATATTGACGATGACCTTTAGTTCTTTGAAAATGTTTTCTTCTATTTTTTCTAAAAACTCTAATCTTATCGTCCCTTGTCTGGTACAGTAATTTTGCAGATACTTCTGCACCTTTTACTGCTGGAGAACCAAGTTCAAACTTATCGCCATTTCCAACTGCAACGATATCTTTAAAAGATATGGTATCACCAACTTTACCCTCTATTTTGTCAATCTTTAAAACATCTCCTGGAGACACTTTAAATTGCTTACCAACAGATTTAAGAACTGCGTACATAATAAGTCGGACAATATATATAGGTCCTAATTTATGTCAATAGTCAAAAATGCAATAAAATAAGGGTTTATAAGAATATATGTTAGTTATTAATTTATTTTGCAGGACTTGCAAACAACGTAAAACTCCAAGTTGTAGCGAGTAATATTTAATTTATTTTCTCTTACTAATTCGTTTACACCTTCGGTTAGGTTATTATTTTTAATTTCTTTTACTTTTCCACATCTTTCACAAATGGTAAATGCAGTATTGCTAGCGCAGTTTGAATTATTACAAATTATAAAGGAATTCAAACTTTCTACTTTGTGAATTTTGCCTAATTCAACAAGCTTATCTAAAGCTCTATATACTTGGAGAGGTGAGCTTAAGCCCTCTTTTTTTAAACTATCTAAAATAAAATATGCCTTCAAAGGCTCTCCGCTGTCTTGCAAAAGATTAAGAACAATTCTCTGATTTTTTGTTAAAGTTTGATTTTTTTTATTATGTGTGTGGTTTGAACTCATTTTGTATTATGATTTTATTTTATTTTTTGAAATTATCAATTTTTTCAGTGGAAGCATTGTTGCTATAAAAACCCCTAAAGTTATTGTTAAGATTGTCGGACCAGTTGGTGTATTCCATATCATAGATGTTTGAATACCTAGAACAACGGACGCGACACCTATAATAGATGAGAGGATTGCCATCTGAATGGGAGAGGAAGATAAGTTTCTAGAGGCTGCTGCTGGTATTATTAAAAGCCCTGTTATTAACAAAATACCTACAATTTTTATTGAAATTGCAATTACACTCGCAATTAGCAATGTAAAGATTGCATTAGCTAAATCTGGATTTAGACCCTCTGCTTTAGCTAATTCTAAATTAACTGTTCCTGCAAATAGGGGTCTCCAAATTAATATTAAAACTATTAAAACAATACCCCCTCCAATCCAAACAAATAAAAGATCTGTGAAATTCACAGAGAGAATATCTCCAAAAAGTAATCCCATGAGATCAATCCTAATAAAAGATAATATCCCCAATAGAACCAGACCTATTGCTAAAACAGAGTGAGCTAAGAGTCCTAATAATGCATCATCTGGAAGATTAGTTCTTCTCTGTAAAAAAAGTAAAGATAAAGCTAGAACACAAGAGACAACAAATACTGCTATGATTAAATTAAAATTTAACGCATAGGCAATCACTACTCCTAATAAAGCTGAGTGTGCGATAGTATCACCAAAATATGATAATCTTCTCCATACAATAAAACATCCTAATGGACCTGTGATTAATGCAAGACCAATACCAGCTGCAAACGCCCTAACAATAAAGTCATCAAACATAATTAAACTCTCTTTGACTCGTCGATACTTCCATCAGGCAAGTGCTCATGATCATGATTGTGTTCATAAAATGCTAAAGCTGGATCAATGCTATCGCCAAATAGTTTTATATATTCTTGATCTTTAATAACTGTTTTTGGAGTTCCAGCACAACAAACGTGACCGTTAAGACAAATCACATAATCAGTTTGTGACATTACAACATGCAAATTATGGGAAATTAATAAGATTCCACAATTTATATTCTTTACAAATTCTTGAATTGTTTTGTAAAGAGCTATTTCACCTGGGTAGTCCACTCCTTGAACAGGTTCATCTAAAACCAGAAAATGAGGTTCTTTCGCTATAGCACGTGCCATTAGTAATCTTTGGAACTCTCCTCCTGATAAATTCCTCACATCTTCATAAATAAGATGTTTGATCCCAGTCATATTGAGAGCATCGCTAATCTCGCTATTTTTGTGTTTAATTACTAGATTAATAAAGTCTATGACTCTTAATGGTAAAGACCAATCGATTGAAATTTTTTGAGGTACATATGAGATTCTGATGTCATTTTTAATTGTGTTAAAACCCTCATCTGGTTTTAATATGTTCAAACACATTTTTGCTGTGGTGGATTTACCTGATCCATTAGGTCCAATAAGAGTAACTATTTCTCCTTGTGAAACTTTTAATGAGACACCTCTCACTAACCATTTTTGATTTCTTACAACTCCACAGTTTTTTAATTCAATTAAATTATTTCTCATTTTTTAATTTGACTTATTAATACTGTTATATTATTACGTATGTAATAGTATAACATTAGAGGTGGTAATTAATATGAATTTGTTCAAAAGATCAATATTTTTCGGACTTTCCTTTTTATTTTTAAGTTTTAATTCTCATGCAGATGTGAAAACGGACATTAAAGTAGTTACTACAATAAAGCCTTTGCATTCATTGATATCACGAATTATGGAAACAAGAGGAGAGCCTCAATTAATTATTGAAGGTACAAATAATCCTCACACATTTGTTTTTAAACCATCTCATGCAAGCATGATTGAAGAAGCAGATATAGTCTTTTGGATTGGAGAGGACTTGGAGGCATTTATGGAGAAACCTTTAAATTCTCTTGCAAAAAATGCAAAGAAAATTGCTTTCATGGACTCAGACTCCATAGAAAAACTCAAATTTAGAGAAGAAAATATTTTTGATGACCATGACGATCATGACGATCATGATGATCACGATGATCACGATGGCCATGATGACGAACATGAGGGACATGATGATCACGATGATCACGCCGGACATCATGATGGTCACAATCATGGAGAGTTTGATGCACACATTTGGCTAGACCCAGAAAATGCTAAAGAAATGGTTAAAATTATCCGAGACGAATTAATTAAAATAGATCCAGATGGTCAAAGACAATATTCAGTTAATGCTGCAGGGGCAACATTGGAACTAGATAATTTAATCAATAGTGTAGAAAAAGAATTATCAAAAGATATTAGCTATATTGTATTCCATGATGCTTACCAATATTTCGAAACAAGATTTGGTGTTAAATCAGCAGGAGCATTAACTTTAAATCCTGATGTTTTACCTGGTGCAAAGCAAATTGCTGATATTCAAGATCTAATAAATGATAAAGGTATTAAGTGTATTTTCTCAGAGCCTCAATATAATCCAAAAATAATTGAGACTCTTGGAAATGATATGAATATCTCTACGGGTGTAATGGATCCTTTGGGAGCTTATATAGATGCTGGACCTTCAATGTATAGTGATTTAATTAATGGAATTGCAAATTCAATTAAAGATTGTCACTGATAAAATTTGAAATAAGTTTCAGAAAATTTAAATAATCATAGAAACTTAAAGGCTAAAAAAAAACTAATTTACATATCTTTCTTGTAGGCATTTTATATGCCTAAGAGAAAAATTAAAAATAAAGTTTGTAGTCTTAAAATAAAAAGGATCGTCGAGGAAAAATATTATCCAATATCATTTATTGATAGAGTAAATGTTATGTATCAATTGAACTCTCAAAAAAAAAATAAAGTGAATGTCACTAACATGAGTAAGCCTTGATACAGCTAACTAAACAAAGTTATTTAAAACCCATTTCAATCTAATAGTGCTATTATGTCTTTAATTTTTATCCTTGAAAGTATTGATATATAATGAAATTTAACATAGTTTAACTCTGATGAACTTATCAAACGCTTGTAAAAAAGACATTGATGTAGTCTTAGAAAATTGTGGCTGGAGACAGACCAAACAGAGAGTGGTTCTTTTAAAGTCAATTTTTGATGGCAATCATAAACATTTTTCTATTAATCAAATTAATGAAATTCTAAAAGACAATAGAAGTTATTTTTCTCTGACTACTCTTTATGAAAATCTAAATACCCTTGTTGATAAAGGATATTTAAAACAAATCGTTGTTGATAAACAATCATTTTACGACACTAATATTACCGATCATATACATGTTTATAATCAAGAAGAAAACCGAATCTATGATTATGATGATTGCAAAGAGCTTCACAAAGATCTTCCTATACCAGCTTGCTTATCACTTCTTGAAGAATATTCACTAGTTATAAATTTAAAAAAAAAGTAAATTTTTAATCTGTAGTTCATTTCAGAAATAGTTTTTTTTTATTCATTTGTAACATTCATTTTTTTTTGTATTTAGATCTTTTCAATTTGAGATTAGTAATATGATATGAAAAATTTAATTTCTTTTTTAATAAAGATTTTAGTAATTAATTTCTTTATTGGTTTTAGTGGTGCACATGCGAATGATGTATTAAAAATTTACTCAGAAAGACAACCAATGTTAATTGAACCTCTTTTAAATGAATTTGAGAGTCAAACTGGTATTGATGTTGAATGGATATATTCCAAAAAAGGCTTAGTTCAAAAAATTATTTTAGAAGAAGATAAGCCTGTAGCTGACGTATTCTTAGCATCAGATATATCAAGATTAATTGATGTAGCTGAAGCAGGAGCCTCTATTAAAATTAATAATTCTTCTGCTGTGCCCTCTCATCTCCAAAGTGATAATTGGATAGGCCTTACTCAAAGAGCAAGGATTATATATGTGAATAAAGATTTAGGTTTTAATGATATTACTTATGAGGATTTAGTATCTGAAAAATATAAAGGAAGAATATGTACAAGATCAGGTTTTCACCCATATAATGTTTCATTGTTTGCATCTTTGATGGCTCATCATGGTGAGGAGTGGTTAGAAAATTATTTGATTAATTTAAAAGCAAATTTAGCTAGAAAACCTCAGGGTAACGATAGAGACCAAGTCAAAGCAATATATGCAGGGGTTTGTGATCTAAGTATCGGCAACCATTATTATTATTTCAAGATGCTCAATAATGAAGAACAAAAGATATGGCTAGAGAAAGCAACAATTGTTTTTCCTAACCAACAGGATAGAGGAACTCATGTTAATATTTCTGGTATAGCTTTACTTAAAGAAAGTTCTAGAGAAAAATCTGAAAAACTTTTGGATTTCTTAGTTAGTCAAAAAGCTCAGGCCATATACGCAAACGACAATAATGAATTTCCTGTTTCACCCGATGTACCTCTATCAGATGGTGTGAATGAATTAGCAGGAGGTGTTAAGTTTGACAATATTGATTTATTAAAAATAGCTGAAAATCGAAAAGCTGTTATTAATATTTTAAATAAAATAAATTACGACGAGTAGTAGATTTTTTATATTTCAAAGGTTGGTCGCTTCAAATAGGCCCGATGCACCCCATTGGTTAGGGTGCATTTTTCATAAATGAATGTGAAATTGTAGCAATCGCTTCAGTTGAATAAATAATCTTTATAACTAAAATTTGCTTATGAATAATTCTGAAATACTCAGTGTTTTATTAAATTCTGATAAAGAATTAATAATTTATAGAAACTCAGATAAAAATAATTTCGAAATATATACGGATTTTGCTGAAAAAATTAATTT
>CACMUL010000016.1 GCA_902616855.1 uncultured Alphaproteobacteria bacterium
CCGACACTGTTGAAGAGCTGATGATTGATCCACCTCCCTCTACAACAGAAGAAACCGTCGAAAAAAACTCTAAAGAATAATATTAAATTTCAGTTAAATTAATCTATATTCCATAAATATGAAGTCTAATGAAGTCCGCAATGCGTTTATTGATTATTTCAAAAATAATGATCATAAGCATGTCAAATCTGGATCTTTAGTCCCAGTAAATGACCCCTCTCTAATGTTTGCTAATTCAGGGATGGTCCAATTTAAAAATGTTTTTACAGGCATGGAACAGTTAGATTTCAAAAGAGCCACGACTTCTCAAAAATGTGTTCGGGCAGGAGGAAAACATAATGATTTAGAGAATGTTGGATTTACAACTCGACATCATACTTTCTTCGAGATGTTAGGAAATTTTTCTTTTGGCGATTACTTTAAAGAGCAAGCAATTCTATACGCTTGGAACTTGATTACTAAAGAATTTAAAATTAATGAAAATAAATTATTAGTTACGATATATCATGACGATGAGGTCGCAGAAAAATTTTGGAAAAAAATAGCTAATTTACCTGACAATAAGATAATTAAAATTTCAAGCTCTGATAATTTTTGGTCAATGGGTGACACAGGACCTTGCGGACCATGCTCGGAGATATTTTATGATCATGGTGATAAATACTTTGGTGGCCCCCCTGGTTCAGTTGACGAAGATGGTGATCGTTTCATTGAAATATGGAATTTAGTTTTTATGCAATATGAACAAGTAGACAAAAATACAAGATTAGATTTACCTAAACCATGTGTAGACACTGGTATGGGTCTAGAGAGAATAACAGCATTGTTAAATGATAGTAATGACAATTATAGTTCTGATTTATTTTCAAATATTATTGATATAACTCAAGAATTTATACAAAAAAAAATATCTGAAGAAAATAAATCTAGTTTTAGAGTCATAGCAGATCACTTACGAGCTTCATCTTTTTTAATAGCAGATGGGGTTTTGCCTTCAAATGAGGGACGGGGTTATGTATTGAGGCGAATATTAAGAAGGGGAATAAGACATGCATATACATTAGGCTCCTCAGAACCATTATTTCACAAAATTTTTGATGAATTAAAAAATTTAATGGGCGATTTCTTCCAAGAACTTAACACTGGAGCTGAGGCAATTAAGGAAACACTCTACAATGAGGAAATAAAATTTAGAGAAACTTTGAGTAAAGGCCTAGAGATACTCGGACAAGAAATACCTAAGATTAAAAATAATAAATTAGATGGCAAAATCGCATTTAAATTATACGACACCTTTGGATTTCCCCTTGATTTAACACAAGATTATCTGAGATCAAAGGATATTGATGTTGATATAGAGTCCTTTGATGCATCAATGAAGCTACAAAAAGAGGAAGCTAGATCTTCATGGAAAGGTAGTGGTGATGGAAATACTGAAAAGCTATGGTTTGATATTGCAAGAAAGAATAAACCAACAGTATTTAAGGGATACGATGAAACCACTTTAAAGGCAAATATAACTGCATTAGTCATAGACTCAGAAACTGTTGATGAATTAAGTAATAAAACAAAAAAATCAGCAATTATCACAAATGAGTCATGTTTTTATGCAGAGTCTGGTGGGCAAGTTGGAGATAAAGGCATAATTTCCTCAGGAAATGCCGAATTTAGAGTGACAGATACTAGAAAAACTCCACAAGGCATTTTTATTCATTTTGGTAATTTAGTTTCAGGCAATTTTAAAATAGGACATGAGGTTAAACTTAAAGTTGATACGAGTTTAAGGAATCTTATTAAAAAAAATCATTCTGCTACACACTTACTTCATGCCGCTTTGAGAAACAATTTAGGACCTCATGTAGCTCAGCGCGGATCTTTAGTTAATGAGAATAAATTACGTTTTGACTTCAGTCATAATAAACAAATTTCATCAAATCAAATAGATACTATTCAAAAAGAGGTAACAAATATAATTTCTAATGATTGTGAAACACAAATTGATATTAAATCTCAAGAAGAAGCAATTAAACAAGGGGCTATAGCTTTGTTTGGAGAAAAATATGGTGAAGAGGTCAGAGTAGTCACTCTAGGAGAAAATAATAATAAACCTTATTCAATTGAGCTATGTGGTGGAACACACGTAACAAATGTTATAGATATCGAAAAATTTTATATTATAAGTGAAGAGTCAGTCTCATCAGGAGTGAGGAGAATAGAGGCATGCACTGGTAATAAGGTAGATGAATTTATTAGTAATAAACTAAAAGAGGATCAACTACTTGAAAAAAAACTTGATGATAAAATCACTAATTTAATCTCACAAATAAACAAATTAAATGGAAAAATAAGTTTTAGCGAAGATAATAAAAATCTTTACATAAAGAAATTAGAAAATTATTTAGATAATTTAAAAAATAAATCGATACTCTCAAATAAAGAGAATAATAAAATAGAAGAAACAAATATAAATGGAATTAGTTTTGTATCTCAATTAGTAGAAAACCTGCCCCCTAAAGAACTCAGATCAATATTTGATAAATTTAAATTAGAAAAATCTAAATCTATTTTGGCTTGTATTACTACTAATGAGGATAAGGTATCTATCATCGTTGGGTTAACTAATGACTTAATAGACATTTATGATGCTAGAGTATTAATAAAAAGTACTTTTGATTTACTCGGTTCAAAAGGTGGTGGGGGAAGAATTGATTTTGCCCAAGCTGGTGGCAACAAAAAAGATCAATTAAATCAAGCCTTTTTAAGTATTAAAAAACAGATTTAATTTAATTTAGCTTGAAGATTTTTATCAAGACAATTTAAAAAATCTTCAGTGTTCATCCAAGGCGAATTTTTGTCTACAAGTATTGCTAAGTCCTTAGTCATTTGACCAGACTCCACAGTTTCAACACAGGTTTCTTCAAGTGCCTTAGAAAACTTTATAAGTTCATCGTTGCCATCAAACTCACCTCTAAAGTTTAAACCTTTTGTCCAAGCAAATATTGATGCTATAGGATTTGTTGAAGTTTTTTCTCCCTTTTGATGAAGCCTATAGTGTCTAGTTACTGTTCCATGAGCAGCCTCAGCTTCAATTGTTTTGCCATCGGGAGTCATTAAAACACTAGACATCATACCCAATGAACCAAACCCCTGTGCAACTGCATCTGACTGAACGTCTCCGTCATAATTCTTGCAAGCCCAAATAAAGTTACCCGACCATTTCATTGAAGACGCAACTAAATCATCAATAAGACGGTGTTCGTAAACTATTTGATTATTTTCAAAATCAGTTTTAAATTCTTTCTGAAAAATTTCATTAAATATTTCTTTAAATCTTCCATCGTATTTTTTTAAAATAGTATCTTTTGTTGAGAGATATACAGGCCATTTTAATTTTAATCCATAATTAAAACAAGCTCTTGCAAAACCTCTAATTGACTCGTCTACATTATACATAGAGAGGGCAACACCCTGATTTTGAAATTGAAAAACTTCTTTTTCCTCTACTTTTCCCTCTTCATCAACATATTTCATAAAGAGTTTCCCTGGTTTGTCGATCTTCATTTCTGTAGCTTTATATTGATCACCAAACGCATGCCTACCAACAACAATAGGGGCATCCCATGTCCTTACAATTCTTGGAATATTTTTACATATAATTGGTTGTCTAAAAACAGTTCCATCTAAAATATTTCTTATAGTTCCATTTGGAGAACGCCACATTTTTTTTAGCTTAAATTCCGATACCCTATTATCGTCAGGAGTTATCGTTGCACATTTTATACCAACACCAAATTTTTTTATTGCTTTTGCAGCTTCAACTGTAATTTCATCATTTGTTTGATCTCTATTTTGTACAGATAAGTCATAATATTTTAGATTTATATCAAGATATGGAAGAATGAGCTTTTGTTTAATAAAATCCCATATAATCCTTGTCATTTCATCGCCATCTAATTCAACCACAGGATTTTTTACTGAAACTTTTGCCATTTATATAGAGATATTGACTGTATAACAGATTAAATTAATAAAAAAAATCTATTTTATTGATCAAATTATACAATTCAGATATTAATTCCATCTTATGTACTTCAGGTTTCATAAAGAAATTTCAGCTGCGCTGATAATACTATTTTTATTAGTAATTTTTTTTTATTTTATATATAAACCTTTATTTTTAATTTTTTTAATATTACTAATTTTTACATTCTATTTTTTTAGAGATCCTGAAAGAGTCATTCCATTAGGTGAAGATATCTTAGTTAGTCCAGCAGATGGATTAATTACAAATATTAGTGAGTACAAAGAGGGAAAAAAAAGTTATACCAAAGTTTCAATTTTTTTGAGTGTGTTTAATGTACATATCCAAAGATTGCCTCTTTCAGGTCAAATTACAAAAATTGATTATATTGAGGGTAAATTTATCAATGCAACTTTAGATAAAGCAAGTGAAGAAAATGAAAGATTAAGATTAACTCTTAAATCTGGATCTAACGTTATATACATAACACAAATTGCTGGTTTAATTGCCAGAAGAATAATTTGTTATCTTAAAACTAATGAGAGAGTAAACCAAGGTGAAAGATATGGAATTATCAAGTTTGGAAGCAGAGTAGATATTGAATTTCCCAACTCCTATAATTTAATGGTAAGCATTGGTCAGCAATGTATCGGTGGTGAAACTATCATTGCAAAAGATTTTAAAAACAACAAAAATATACAATCTAGAGAATATAAAAAGATTTAGACATTTAGATGACCGAACATCCGCTCACTAAATTTATACCTAATTTAATTACACTAATGTCACTTATTGCAGGTATTTCCTCAATAAAGTTCTCTATTCAAAGTAATTTTAAAATTGCTGTGCTTATGATAATGCTAGCAGCCTTCTTCGATTTCTTTGATGGATGGATGGCTAGAAAATTAAAAAAATCATCCCAATTTGGAGCTGAATTAGATTCTTTATCAGATTTTATTAGTTTTGGATTAGCTCCATCTTTGCTTATAAATTTAAGTTTTACAAATGAGCTAGGAAGAATTGGATGGGTTATAAGTCTTTTTTACATTATTTGTGCAGCTCTTAGACTTGCTCGTTTCAATATTGAAAATATGAGAGAGCAAAGCAAAGTATTTTATGGCATACCCTCACCAGCTGCCGCAGGTATTATAATGATTCCGCTTTATCTAAGTTTTATTGAACAAATACAATTTACTATCAATTATCCTATTGTAAGTGCCTTATTAATTATATTTGCGGGTGCTATGATGATTAGTAGAGTTCCGACTCCCTCTGTGAAAAATCTAAAGGTAAAAACTCTATATTTTAGACTTATGATTATAGTTACAGTTATTATATTAATATTTTTAATAAGTTATTTTTGGCAAACAACTCTTTTAGTTGCTCTTATTTATTTATTATTTTCTTTATTAAGTTTGTTTACCTATTTTATCAAATTTTTTAGAGGAGTTAGTTAAGTATTTTGATTTAAGCATCAAAGCTGATGGAGTTACAAGTAAAGTCAATAAAGTAGAAAAAAGAAGTCCAAAAACAATTGCCCTCGATAAATCTACCCACCACTGTGTGTCAGGGGAGTTATAACTATATTCAAAGTTTACAAAATCAATATTTAATTTTAAAGCCATGGGAAGCAAACCAAGCACCGTAGTAGTTGTGGTCAATAAAACAGGTCTTAGTCTTTGTGCACCTGTCATTAAAATAGCATCTCTAGCATCATTTGTCTTTTTTATTAATCTATCGAAGGTATCAATTAAGACTATATTGTTGTTTACAACTATGCCTGCTAACGAGATAACACCTATCCCGCTCATGACTATTCCAAATGGTTGTTTTGTAATTAAGAGCCCTAAAACAACACCCACTGTTGACATAATCACAGCAAATAAAATTAATAAGGTGCTACTAAAACTATTAAATTGGGTCAAAAGAATTAAACCCATTAAAAATACAGCTATCAAAAAAGCTTTTTGTAGAAAAGCTTTAGACTTCTGCTGACTTTCATCCTCTCCCTTAAATTCTATTTTTACTCTAGGGTCAATACTTGCTGAATTAAATTCAGGTATATCTAAACCAAAGTTATTTGGAATATTGAATTTTTCAATTCCAAGCCAATGTTTTATAAGTCTGACATAAGCATCAGTTTGATAAAATCTAGTTACATCTGATTTAATTGTTTCAATTCTATTCTGTTCTACTCTAGTCAAATTTCCTGTCTCTTGATTGGTTTCAATTTTAGTAAAATTTGAAATTGGTACATAGCCCGCAGATGTTGGTATCTTAATACTGTCTAATTGATCGATCGTTCTCTGTTCTTTTGGCAATCGAAGGTAAATGGGTATAGATTCATCACTATCATCAGGTCTAAATTCACTCAATTTTAGCCCACTTGTAAGAAGTTTTATGGTGTTACCTATTATTGAAATACTAGCACCATATTTTGCAGCCTCTTCTCTATCAACATAAAGTTCATATTCAATACTAGGAGAGGGTAGAGAAGTTTCTAAATCTTTTAAACCAGATATGCTAGATAAATATTTTTCAATTCTTTTGAGTTCTTGAACTGTGATTTTAGGATCAGAAGAAGTTAAATTGATTTCAATGGGCTTCCCTCTAGGTGGGCCTGCTCTTAAAGTTCTTGTTTCAACTTTAATCCCAGGAATAGATGAAGTTTCTTGTCTTATTTCAGAAATTATTGTTTCTGCTTTTCTTCTTTTATCCCAATCTTTGAATTCTATATCTATAAATCCTATAATATCAGGCGAGCTTTCTTGTCTATTTTCTACATTCCCTGATGTTGTATAGACAGACTCAAATTCATTATTCTTTTTTTGTAAGTTTAATACCTGAGATTCTACTTTTGCAACAAGTCTATCTTTTTCTAAAACCGAGAGATTGCCAGTAGCATAAATAATTACTTTGGTATTTTCTGCTTCAACTGAAGGAAAAAAAGTAACTCCCTTACCAAACTTTCCATATGCACCATAGATACCAACTAACAATATAAGAGATAGAAAAACTATTTTTATAGGGTTATTAATACAGAGCCTTAAAATAAAAAGGTAAATTTTAGTAAAAAAACCTACTTTTTCTAAATCAGTTAAGTCTTCGTCATCATCAGCATTTATTCTAGGAATAATCATTTTCTGAAAAAAACCTTTATTTTTAATATATCTAAAAACAAAAAACAAAATGACCCCAATTGAAATTGTAGTTATAGCTTTTGCGCCCATATTTATGTAGCTATCAAATTCTAGCTGGGATAAAAAATTAAATGCAACAAAATTAATTATACCAAATAAAATTAAAGGTATAATAAAGAAGAAAAAAAGATTTTTAATTTTATAGGCCTGAGTTCCAATTATAGGAATAACTATTAATGCCATAGCTAAACTTGAACCTAAAACAGATATTACTGTTATTGGTATATATTTCATAAAACCACCAGTTGTACCTGGCCAAAATAACAGAGGAATAAACGCTGCTATAGTAGTAAAGGTTGAAGCCATGATTGGAAGGGACATTCTTGATGCAGCCTTTATGTATGACTCTGCTAGCCCCATACCTTCTTGTATTTTTCTTTGGGCATATTCAACTACAACCACAGCCCCATCAACAAGTAGCCCAACTGAAAGAATTAATCCAAACAAAACAACCATATTGATTGTAAAGCCAAGTGAATAGAGTATTAAAATAGATGATAAAAAAGAACCCGGTACTGCTAAACCTACCAGTAAACTAGACCTTATACCAAGAAAGATAACAACGACACTCATAACAAGAATTATTGAAAAAATTACATTGTTTTGAAGATCTCCTAACATGCTTTTTATATTTACAGACTCATCACCTGAAAAAGTTATGTTTACCTTTGATGGAAGAATTTTTTGCTCTTCCTTTACTAACTGTTTTACTTGATCAACAGTCTCTACAATGTTTGCTCCAATTCTTTTAGATATTTCTAATGTGAATGCAGATTTATTATTTAATCGAGCAAATTTTTCTGGATCTTTAAAAGTTCTTTTAAGTTGAGCAATATCTTTAAATTTAATTGTTTTTTTATCATTTACCTTTATTGGTGTGTTAAAAACATCATTTAGGCTTTCATATAAACCAGGAATTTTAATTACAAACCTTCCATCTCCTGTATCAAGATTTCCAGCAGAAACTATTTGGTTATTAGATCTTACAAAGTTTAATATTTCATTTAAATTTAATCCATAAGCTTCAATTTTATTCTGGTCAATGACAATGTCTAATTGCTCTTCTCTTTCACCACCAATATTTACTTCTAAAACATTTGGTAAAGATTGTATTTTATCTTTAAGGTCATTTGAAATCTTCTTCAGTAAAAATTCAGATATATCGCCACTTATAGATACTACTAAAATAGGAAATAAACTTATATTTACCTCACTTACCTTGGGTTCATCTGCATCATCAGGTAAATCTGATTTTGCTCTGTCAACTTGTTCTCTAGTGTCTAAAAGTGCTTGATCAGGATCAAACCCAGCATCAAACTCTAATAAGACATTTCCACCACCTTGATAAGAAGTGCTAGTCATTTCTTTTTTTCCTTCGATATTTGAAACCTCATCTTCAACAGGTTTTATTAAAAGTTTTTCAGAGTCCTCTGGTGATATTCCTGTTAAACCAAGAGATACATATATATAAGGCAAACTTACATCTGGCGATGACTCTTTAGGAATATTATTAAACACAAGTGATCCACTAACAATAACAAATAGGAAAATGGAAATTGTAGTTCTGTAGTATCGACTTGCTAAGTTAACCAAGCTCATGATTAATTATAATTAACTTTTTCTCCCGCAGAGACGTATTGCTGTCCAACAATTATAATTTTTTCTTTTTGACTCAAGCCAGAGACCAACATGTAATCAGAGGTATCTTCTATAACGTTAATTTTTTTAAATTGTACGGTATTATCAGATCCTATAACTTTTACACCTAACTCTCCTGAGTCTCCCAAAGCTAGAATTGAGGGAGAAATTTTATGCGCAAGAACATTTCCCTTAACTATAGAAATTATTGATGATAGTCCATCTTTATACCTAAGATCTTTATTTTCAACTTTAACAACAATTTCAAAAGTTTTAGTCTCCGGATCCGAAATAGGAGAAATGTAGTCAATTTTGCCATTAACTTTTTCATCGAGTATTGTCACCTCAACTTTATTTTCTAAGGATATATCTAGAATTTCATTTTCATTAATGTAACCAAATATTTTTAATGAGCTTAAATCGATAATTTCATAGACTTTTTCACCAGGCATAACAAGCTCTCCAGCAATCTTATGACCATCTAAAAGCATTCCACCAAAAGGTGCAAAAAGAGCATATTTATCAAATTCACTTTGAGACAATAAATTTAATTTATATAAATCAGCGTTCGTTTTGTAATCATCTAATTCAACTACATGCTGACCTTTTTTTATTTTAGTACCTGCTTTGACCAGCACTTTCTTTATTGTAGTCATCACTTCACTCTTAACTTCAATTCTCCTAAAAGCTTCAGTAGTTGAGCTAAAAACAATACTATCTTTTATAGTTTGTGCAGATGAGTCCATAACCTCAACAGAAAATAATTTTTCATCTGTTTCTTCTTTGCTTCCCCATTCT
>CACMUL010000017.1 GCA_902616855.1 uncultured Alphaproteobacteria bacterium
TTGAGAAGAAAAGCTGTCATGTATGATGTACCTGAAAAACCTATTCAAATAGAGGGACCACAGTCAGAGGAATTTCTTGATAAAATATTTTGTCGCAAAATTAAAGATATGAAAGTAGGCAGGGGTAAATATGCAATTGCCTGTTATGAAAATGGCGGAATATTTATAGACGGTGTACTTTTTAGATTAGAGCAAAATAAATTTTGGTACGTCCAACCTGATGGACCCCTTGAAACTTGGTTAAAAGCTCATCAAAAAAACTATGAAGTTACTATAACTGACCCTAATTCTCGAGTGATACAAATTCAAGGCCCAATTTCTAAAGATATAATTTCAAAGCTGACAAATGGAGAAATAAACGACGATTTTAAATATTATCATTCAGGCTATTCAAAAATAGCTGATCAAAATGTATATGTCTCTAGAACAGGATGGACTTCTGAATTAGGCTTCGAAATTTATACTCTGGGAAATAAGACTGATTATAAAAAAATTTGGGATACTATTTGTGAAATCGGATATCCGATGGGTATGACATTTGATGGTCTAGAATCAATGGATATAAGAAGAATTGAAGCAGGCATTCTAGATAACAATACAGATTTTGACTCTTCAATGAATCCTTATGAAATTGGATTAGGCTCTCTAGTTGATTTAGAGAAAGAAAATTTTATTGGAAAAAAAGCTTTAGAATTTTTGTCAACAAAATTTGGAAAGAGATTATTTGGTATAACTTCCGATAAAGAAATTATTCCAAGAGCAAAAGTTTATTTATCATCAAATGAACAAAAAATTGGATATCTTTCAGCATCAACTTGGTCTCCTACTTTAGAAAAGTATGTAGGTTATGTACGTTTTGACTACCCTGGTGAGTGGAAAGAATTTCAAATTAAAGTCGAGTCTGTTAATGATGTTTGATGAGGAGGAGTCCAGATTATCTTTTTTAATATTTCTCTACTCTTTGGACCTTGAACAGAAACATTATGTAAATTATCAGTAGAAGATTTAATCCATACCTTTAAGTTATGTTCCTTTGCTTTTTCTCTTAACCATTCACCGCAATACTCATCTCCACAAATCCACCTAAAATTATCATCCGTCATTTTGAATACTGTACCGTCATCAAGCATACCTCCATGCTCGTAGCACATCGCAGTGTAAACAACTTGGCCAACAGATAGTTTTCTGATGTTTCTGGTGCAAGTCATTTGTAAAAGTTCTTCAGCGTCTGGGCCTCGTACTTCAAACTTTCTTAGTGCTGATAGATCCATAATGATAGCCCGCTCTCTGCAAGCTTCATATTCTTGGTGCGCCCCGTGATTATTATAATTAGAAGCTAACCAGAAGCCTTTGTACTCAACAATATTTTCAGTAAGTTTTGATACTCTTGGGTGAAAACCAGTTTCTTTAGTTAATTTGGGATCAGAGTCTGCTTTCATTCTAAATGCCATTCCTTTACTAAAAGGTCTATTCGGTCTATAGACTCTAACAAAAATGTCAGTAGGATTCCATCCATTAGCTGCATCTACATCGTCTGGACAGGCAGAGGAGACACAAACTAAATTTTTCAGGGCTTTAAACATCACATAGTCTCCTGGTCTAGACCATGGTTCATCAAAAATTAAAGCATTATTTGCATCAATGGCTGTGTTGTAAAATAAATTTATAGCATTCCAACCTAGTCTTTTTCTCACAGTAAACTTATCTAATACATAATTGAAATTATCTGAGCAATTTGGATGACCAAAATAGCCAATATCATCATAAAATTTTGAAGTACAAGCAGTACCGAACGTATCATGTCTTCCGACAGTGTCTCTGTAGACTTCAACCATGGGCATTTGATTTTCATCGTAATATTTAGAATGGAGACCTGGCATTGGAAAAGCACTACCCATTAAATATCTACTATTAGTTGTATCTATTGAGAGCTCTTGGCCTTTTTGAAGGCTCTCTGAGTCGAATGCCATAAAGTCAGAACATTGTCTTCCATAAACATCAATTATCTGAATAAAATCTCCTTCTTTGACCTCATAGGCCATTGCGGTATATCTTTTAACAAAAATTTCTTCAACAGGATCCATTAAAGGGTCTGGTAATAAAAATTCCCCCTCTTCACGTTTTTTATTTCTTTGAACAATTACTCGTAGTTCGGATGCGGGAATATTTTCATGTGTAATTTCACTTTCGCCTGGTGCAGAAATTATACAAACAATGGAGTCGTTTGTTTTAAACTCCTCAATTGAACCTGAAAGTGAATTTTGAGAAAAAACTAAAATCGATTGATTAATAGACTCTACCTCATATCCAAGTTTTTTTAATTTAGTACGTGCTATTTGAGCTGACTCCTCCTCGCTAGTAAGGATTTTTTTTGTTAATTGTCCGTTGTGCTCGTTATTAAGACCTAAAGGTGATAGATTACACTCTCGCTTTGAATTAAAGCATACAATCTCGGCCTGTTGATGGCCCTCTAAATTAATTATTTTAAATTTGTCATCTGGTTCTAATTTTAATGTGAGAGAACCTCCACCAATTACCAAATAATTTTCTAAGTCGTCACCAAGAGCTGGTAATCCAGGTTCATAAGGTTGAGTAACTCTTGGGATGATCATTCTCTATGCTAATCCAAGAGCTTTTTTTCTTTCCTCGGCCCATTTTCTCACAATTACATCTACTGAAATAGCCATTAAAGAAACGAATAAACCTAGTGTTATAGCAACACCAGGACCGTCTTGAGCTCTTGATAATGCTCCAAAAATAAGTTGGCCTAAATCTTCAGTTCCAATTAACGCTCCTAAAATTACCATTTGAAGAGTGAAAACAACTGTTTGATTAACGCCAAGCATAATTGTCGGGAAAGCTAAGGGAATTTCAATATTTGTCCATCTTTGTATTCTTGAGACACCGGACATGGTGCCTGCTTCATGTAAGGAGAGTGGGACACTATTTAGACCCCAGACAGTATATCGAGTAGCAGGAACAGTAGCATAAACAATAGCAGCTATTAACACTGAGGTATCAGTAATATTGAACAAGAAGATAACAGGTATTAAATAAACAAAGGATGGAAATGTTTCAAAAAAATCACACACGGAGAGAATAATTTTTGACCCCCTCTCAGTTTGCGCAAATATTGATCCAACTATTATTCCATTGAGAGATGCCATAATTACAGCAAATGTTGCCATGTACATTGTAATTAAAGCTCTGTCCCAATATTTTGACATAGCAATAAATAACATCATGCCCCCAACTAATAAGCTTGTTCTAATTCCACCAATGATATAAGCGACACCCATAGTAAGAGTCAACGTGGCAACTACTGGCATACCTAGATAAGCTTTTTTCATAGGACCTAGAACTTCAGTTAGAAGAAACTTATTGAAAGAATTGAGAGAATAGAAAAAAGTTTCCCAAACCCAATCAACAGCAGCATCAATATAGTGAGCAAAAGTAAAACCTTTTTCAATAGGTATGACATATAAGTAATTAATTTTATCGAAGTAACCATTTGCTATAAAAGCAATGATTGAAAAAATTAAAATTGAGGTTCCAAAGATGATTAAGAGTTTATATCTTTGAAAAAAAGTTAAATTTTCAAAATAATCAACTTGTTTATTCGCCCATGCTTTTGTAAATCGATCAAGGATAACAGCAATTAAGACGATACAAAAACCTGCTTCAGCAGCTTTGCCAATTTTTAAACTATTTAAGGCAATTTTTAAATTTAGACCAAGTCCTTTTGCACCAACGAAAGACGCAATTACAACCATTGCTAGGCATTGCATAATAACTGTATTGACACCGTTTAAAATATCTCGTCTAGCTGTTGGTATTAATACTTTAAATAAAAGCTGAGTTTTTGTACAACCGCTCATAAGTCCCGCTTCTACTACCTCAGGTGAAATTCGTTTTAATCCTAAAATGGTATTTCTTATCATTGGTGGGGTAGCAATTACTATAGTAGCTATCGAACCTGCATGATCGCCTAAACCAAATAAAGCAATAATAGGGACTAGATATGCAAATTGAGGCATAGTTTGCATTACATTTAGTACTGGTTGCAAAGCTGTCTCAACTTTTCTATCTAGGTATCCCCATATTCCAAAAGATAGACCTAGTACAAAACAAATTGGTGTTGTAATTAAAACAAAAGAGAGTGTTTGTATAGATGGTACCCAATTTCCAAAAATTGATATATATAAAGATCCTATCCCTCCAAGTAAAGCCAATCTGATGCCACCAAGTTGGAACCCAAGCAAAAAAGCACCGACTGTGGCTGCTGTCCATGGAAGTGCTGGCCATGTCATCCAATCATTATCTTTCAGCCAAGCATCACTAACAAAAACATCAATTATTTTGTCACCACCCAATAAAAGTTCTCTTACAAAAGTAATTAAAAATAATAAACCTTTAGATATAGATTTTGTGAATTCACGAAATGCTGCTTTTTCTTCATACATTTCAAATATGGGGTCCCATACTTTGAGAGGAAACCACTCATATAAAGCTGCATATATAATCTCATTTAACTTAATTGGTATGAAAGCTAATAGAGAGGGAAGTCTCCAAAAATAGTTACCCTCATTATGTGGAACTAAATTGTATAAAAGCAAAAATACAATTAATAAAATACCAAACTGAGCTGGTTTTGAAGATCTAATGATATTTAAATAATTCTTATCCACCGAATAAAACTTTTATAACTTTAGAAGGGTTTATAGAGCCAACTACTGAATTTTTATCATCAACAACTTTAATAATTTCTTTACTATTTAAAATTTTTTCTGCTACGGTTTCTATAATATCATCTTTTTTAACAGCTATTTCTCCGGAGGCATGTGGATCAGAGGCATCCATGATTGACTCTATCTTCAATACTTTTTCACGAGGGACATCCTCAGTAAATTTCCTAACATAGTCAGTAGCAGGATTTAAAACTATATTATCTGGTTTATCTAATTGTTCTATTATTCCATCTTTCATAATAGCTATTCTGTCAGCAAGCCTCAATGCTTCGTCAAAGTCATGAGTGACAAACATAATTGTTTTATTCAAAACAGACTGGAGTCTCAAAAACTCGTCTTGCATTTCTTTTCTAATTAGAGGATCAAGCGCAGAGAAAGGCTCATCTAAAAACCAAATATCAGGTTCTACTGCTAATGACCGCGCAATTCCAACTCTTTGTTGTTGTCCACCAGAGAGTTCTCTTGGAAAGTAATTTTCTCTACCCTTTAGGCCTACAAGCTCAACCATTTCAAGTGCTTTATGAATACTATTTTCAGTAGTGACTCCTTTTACTTGAAGCGGAAAAGCAATATTTTCTAAAACTGTTTTATGTGGAAGAAGAGCAAAATTTTGAAATACCATTCCCATCTTTTCTCTTCTTAGTTCGATTAATTGCTTATTATTCATTAAGCAAATATCCTCACCATCAATTAAAATTTTACCAGAAGTTGCGTCTGTTAGTCTAGATATACACCTTAGTAATGTTGATTTTCCTGATCCGGAGAGACCCATAACTACAAGCATTTCTCCTTGGTTTACATCAAAAGAAGCATTGTTAACGCCAACTATGCACCCTGCTTCTTGAAATTTTTTGGCGTCTACATTCCCTCCACTTTCAGATAAAAGTGTCTGAGCGTTATTACCAAAAATTTTATAGACAGATGAACAGCTAATAGTTGGTGACATAAATTAATCTTTCCTAAAATAGAATTAATTCCCCCCTCAAAAGAGGGAGGAATTCAAATTGGAAATATTACTTCATAAATAGATCGATTTGATCTCTATTATTTGCAATATATGCAGTTGCAGCTTCAGCATGAGTCATGCCTTCGTTGTCAACGTAGTTTGCCATTTCACCAATGTTAGGTGCTGTAAATTCCATTTTTGTATAGAACTTATATGCAGATGTATGAGTGATTGGGAACTTAATGTGAGCAGCTTTTTTAAGCCAACCTTTTGGAGAACCACAACCAGTAGTCTCTAAAGAACCACCTTGTTCTAGTCTACATCCCTCGAAGTATGGAGGAAATTCAATGAAAGTAAAACCAGCAGCATCTGTAAAGTTTGGAGACCAATTAAAGATAATTGTGCCTCTTCCTTCTTTTTTAGCTGCTTCTAATTCAGCCCATAATGCATCTGCAGTACCTGCAAATTTTACCATCCATAAATCATCTATACCAAGACCTTTAAGTCTGTTAGGCATCACTTCTGTGTGCCACTCATAAGGACCTTCTAACCATCTACCTTTACCTTCAGAGTCTGGTGTTGCAAAGTTTGCTGCACACTCTGGAGATTTAAGTGCTTCCCAGCTTGGAAGACCAGGGCATAATCCATCTTCGATTACCCAGTTAGGAACACCCATTTCTTCAAAAGTAATAAGGTCGTGACTTCCAGCATCAATTAATCCACCTTTATCCATAGCTTCATAAAAAGGCAGAGCCATTGTTGACTCCCAAGTTTCGTGAGCAACGTGAAGTTCACCTACTCTAACAGCTTCATATCTTGTTGCTGACTCAGCAGGGACTAATTCAACATCATAACCAAGCTCTTCAAAAGCTTGTGCCATAACGTTAGCCATAACGATTTGGCTTGACCAGTTTAAAACTGGAATTCTAATCGGGTCTGCTGCTTTTGCTACAGTTGTAAAACCAGCAAACAGGACTAGAGCGTAAAATAATGAAATAAATTTTTTCATTTACTCCTCCTATATCTATTATAATAGTAGAAGTAATATAGGGCATAAGACAACAAGGTTGAAGCCTTAAAATCCATAATATGAAACAACTAGTCTTTAAAAAAAACCAAAAAATCAATAAAAAAATGATTTTTGTGAGTAAAGAAAATCTGTCGCATAATTACAGGCAAATCGATAAATTTTCAGGTAATTCAAAGATTATAAGCGTAATAAAAGGTGATGGCTATGGGCACGGCCTATTGGAATGTTGTAAAATATTAAAAATGAATAAATGTAAAGATTTTTATGTTGCTAGGTTAGATGATGCTATCAAACTGAGAGA
>CACMUL010000018.1 GCA_902616855.1 uncultured Alphaproteobacteria bacterium
TATAGAATTTAAATCTGTATTTTTCTTATTTATTTTTTTCCAAATAGAGTAAGGATTTTTTTTTCGGTAATGAATCTCAGCATCAATATCTGACTTGGAAAGTTGCTCCCTCATTAAATTTTCAAGATCAATAAATGAACCTTCTAAGTTTTTGAAGGTATTATCTATTTTATCATTGATTCTGTTAAAAATATCTGGGTGTAAATTTTTAAAAGATATATTTTCTAGAATTGATTTCCAATTCTCAAATCCTAATCTTTGAGCAAGCGGGGCATAAATTAATAAAGTTTCATTGCTTACTCTTTTTCTTTTTTCAACATCTTTAAAATAATGAATAGTTTTTATATTATGAAGTCTGTCAGCTAATTTTATAATTAAAACTCTTATATCTTTAGCAGTAGAAATTAATAATTTTCTGAAATTTTCGGCTTCCTTTTCTGATCTTGTTGTTTTTTTTTCTTCCAAAAAATCAATTTTAGTCAAACCATCTACAAGACCAGATATTGCATCACCAAAATTTTTTTTTAATTCATCTTTAGAAAATTCAGTATCTTCAATAACATCATGAAGCAAACCAGTTATTACAGTTTCAGTGTCTAATTTTAATTCAATAAGTGATTTACAAACTTCATATGGATGAATTATATATGGATCTCCAGAGGCACGATATTGATCCTTATGTGAATTTTCAGCAACCTCAATAGCTTTTACAAATAGATCCTCTCTAAAATTTTTGTCATATGACTCTAACGCAGATTTAAACTCGCTGTAACTCTCATTGAAGTAGCTGGTTTGAAACATCAGCTAAAATAATAAACTAAATATAACTTTTAATCTTCAAGAAGATGATCTTCGTTTTCTTCTTCTTTCTCTTGAACTAATTGATAACTCTTAATAATGTCTTCTTTGACATCTCCAACACTAATTTTTTCATCGGCAATTTCTCTAAGAGCTATGACTGTGCTTTTATCATTATCTAGTGGAACTTGGGCCTCATTACCTGCGTTAAGAACCTTTGCTCTATGAGAAGCCAGTAAAACTAAATCGAAGAGACTATCAACGTTTTTTGTACAATCTTCTACAGTAACTCTTGCCATGTGAGGTTTATATGAAAAAGTAAGTGAAAATACAAGAAAATTATTATTTTTTTAAAATTCTTTGTCTTTTGCGATCCCACTCTCTTTGCTTAATTGTCTCCCTTTTATCAAATTTCTTTTTACCAACGCCAACTCCAAATTTTACTTTTGCTAAGCCTTTTTCATTAAAGAAAATCTCCATAGGAACTGCTGTAAAACCTTTTGTGGTCAACATTCCTAAAATCTTCTTTATCTCTCTTTTATTAAGTAAAAGTTTTTTAACAGATCTCGTCTTCTTTTTGAGGTCAAAATTCTTATCTCTTGAAATAATTTCAAAATTATTAATGTAAATTTCACCTTTTTGTTCATTAATAAAACTTGACTGAATAGAGGCTTTTCCACTTCGAAGTGGTTTAACTTCATTGCTTTCAAGCACTATTCCAGCAACATAAGTTTCTTTGATTTCATAATCAAATTTTGCTCTACGATTTTGAATAGACAATTAAATAAAATTTAAATCTTTTATTATTTTTCTTACTTGTTTTTTTGTATCAGAGCTTAATTCATACAAAGGTTCTCTTACATCAGCTTTACATTTACCCATTAAAGAGAGGGCATACTTAGCTGGTGTAGGATTAGGTTCAGCAAACAATATTTTTGACAATGGAGCTAATTTTAAATTTACTTTATCAAATTCCTTATAACTCTTTTTTTTCCAATGATAGTGGAGCATTGATGTAAGTTTAGGAGCAACATTAGCTGTAACTGATATACAGCCATGTCCGCCTTGAGCTAAAAAACCAGCAATAGTTCCATCTTCACCAGACAAATAATTAAAATCTTTTTTCATAAAAGTTCTCATAATCAAAGGTCTTGACATATCATTGGAAGCGTCTTTAATTCCGACAATGTTTGATACTTTATTTAGTTCCTTAAAGCTATCAAAAGACAAGTCTACAATTGATCTTCCTGGTATATTATAAATTAGTTGTTTTAAAGGTGAAACTTTTGCAATTTTTTTGAAATGGTTGATCAAACCTAATTGATTAGGTTTATTATAATATGGTGTAACAACTAATCCGTAGTTTGCTCCTGCTTTATAGGCGTGTTTAGTAAATTCAATTGCCTCTTTAGTGGAATTAGATCCTGTGCCGGCAATAACAGGTATTTTTTTTGAAGCAACTTTTATTGCGAACTCAACTAACTTCATATGCTCATCATGTGATAAAGTTGGGGACTCCCCTGTTGTTCCGCAAACTGTTACCCCAGATATTCCATTTTTGATTTGCCAATTTAATAGTTTTTCAAAACTATCATAGTCAACATCACCGTTTGAAAAGGGAGTTATTATTGCTGGTATAGATCCTGTGAGCATTATTATTTTTTACTATTTTTATATCAAATATATATGTTTTTTTTTATGGCGGAGAGAGAGGGATTCGAACCCTCGGTACAACTTGCGTCGTACGGCGGTTTAGCAAACCGCTGGTTTCAGCCACTCACCCACCTCTCCATAGGCTTATTTATAGCCGAAATATAGTCGAATAAAAAGAATTGTCATTCTTATTATTAAAAAAAAATATATGCGGTTACTTTTTAAGTCTTTCGAGAAGTATTTTATTTATTAATTTAGGATTACCTTTACCTTTTGTAGCTTTTAGACATTTACCGACAAAATATCCTAAAACTCTATCAGAACCACCTTGAAATTTTAAAATGTTCTCCTCTTCTCCAACTAAAGCTTCATCAATTATTTTTTCCAATTCTCCAGAGTCAGACACTTGTTCAAGTCCTAATTCCTTAACAAGCTCAGATGGCTTACCTTCACCATTTAAAACTTTGGGTAAAATTTCTTTACCAGCTTTATTTGAAATTACATCGTCAGAAATTAATCTCAAAAGATCAGTAATATCTTTTGTTTTATCATTTAGACTATTTACTTCTAAATTATTTTCTTTGATAAATGCAAATATATCTCCAACTAGCCAAGCTGCTATAAATTTTGGTTTTACAGTTGACTCAGAAATCATTTTTTCAAATAAATTTGCGTTTTGTTTTTCAGCAATTATGATTTTAGCTATGTCTTTATCTAAACTATAATTATCTAAGTATTTATTTAACTTATCTTGGGGAAGCTCTCCTACTAAGGGTTTTATTTTATCTATTTGCTCTTGGCTTAAATTTACATGTAATAAATCGGGATCAGGAAAATAACGATAATCATGTGAGAATTCCTTACTTCTCATTGCTCTTGTTTCCCCTGTGCTTGTATCAAACAGCATGGTATTCTGTTCAATTTCTCCACCATCATCAATTATATTTATTTGTCTTTGAAATTCATATTCAATAGCTTGTTTTATGAATTTAAATGAATTTAAATTTTTTATTTCACATCTAGTGCCAAGTTCTTGGCCCTTTTTGCGAACAGATAAATTTACATCAGCTCTTAAAGAACCTTCCTGCATATTTCCATCACACACATCTATGTACATAAGTAATTGTCTTAAAGAAGATATGTAGTTTATTACCTCATCTGCAGATGATAAATCAGGATACGAAACTATTTCTAATAATGGTGTGCCTACTCTATTAAGATCAATAAAGCTATATTTTGGATCAATATCATGAATACTCTTGCCAGCATCTTGTTCTAAATGGGCTCTCTCAATTCTAATTTTTTTTTGATTATCACCACTTTCAATATTGATATAACCCTCGCTAAGAATGGGGAATTCAAATTGACTAATTTGGTAACCTTGAGGTAAATCAGGATAGAAGTAATTTTTTCTTTCGAACACAGAATGCTTGTTAATCTTAAAATTTAATGCGTATCCTGTTTTTATTGCCATTTCAATACAACCAAAGTTCATAACTGGAAGCATTCCAGGCATTCCTGAGTCAATAAAATTTACATTCTCATTTGGCTCAGATCCAAATTGATTTGGTGAGGAGGAAAATAATTTAGATAAAGTTTTAAGTTGGGCGTGTACTTCAAGACCTATGACCATTTCCCAATTATTACTCATTGAAACTTAATTCCTTTTCTGCAAGCGCTGCTAATTGTAAAAGTGATTTTTCTTCAAAATAATTTCCAATAAATTGAACTCCCAAAGGTAGACCATTTTTACTTAAACCAGATGGAATAGATATGCCAGGAAGGCCAGCAAGACTTGTGGGAACAGTATAAATATCATTTTTATACATAGATATAGGATCAAGTTTATCCCCAATTTTAAAAGCCTCATTTGGTGTTGTGGGTGTTAGTATAAAGTCAACTTCGTTTAAAATTCTTTGAAAATCATTTTTAATCAATCTTCTAACTTTTTGAGCTTGTCTGTAGTAAGCATCGTAATAACCAGCTGACAATACATATGCGCCTATAAGTATTCTTCTGGTAACTTCATCACCAAATCCCTTTGTTCTGGAATTTAGATAAATATCATCAAGACTTTCGCCGTCTTCTCTAACTCCGTAGCGTATTCCATCATATCTTGCTAAATTTGACGAAGCTTCAGCTGGTGCTAAAATATAATAAGTTGAAAGTGCATATTCGGTAGTCTTAAATTTTACATCAACAAATTCTATGCCCTGTTTGGAGAGTGCTTTTTTTGTATTATCAATTTGATTTAAAATGTCGTCACTGACATCTTCAAGATAATCAGAGGGAATTCCAATTTTAATTTTTTTTTCAAAGCTGTTGTTGATATCAACTAAATAGTCTTCTCTTTGATGATTTGAGCTGGTAGAGTCATTAAAATCATGTTTGTTTATTGAATTTAAAACATAAGCCGCATCCTCTACACAGTTTGTCAAAGGTCCTGCTTGATCTAAACTAGAGGCAAAAGCTACAATTCCCCATCTTGAACATGAGCCAAACGTGGGCTTTAAACCAACTATTCCGCATAAGCTAGCTGGCTGTCTGATTGAGCCACCAGTATCTGTACCCATTGACGCTACACATGAGCCCTCTGCCACAGCTGCTGCTGATCCCCCTGAGGAGCCGCCTGGAACTAGATTATCTTTTTGAGATTTTTTATTCTTCCAAGGATTAATTACAGGACCAAAATAACTAGTTTCATTTGAAGAGCCCATCGCAAATTCATCACAATTATTTTTGCCAATAAAAATTGAACCATCATTTAAAAGTTGCTGAGTCACAAAAGACTCATAATTAGGGATGAAATTACTCAGAATTTTAGATGATGCTGTTGTTCTTATTCCTTTAGTACAGAATAAATCTTTTATACCTAAAGGAATACCATCTAAAGGTAAAGGATTGCCATTGTCATATCTGTTTTGAGAGTCATTAATTGATGAAATATTGTTTTCCCTGTCAATCACTAAGTTAAAGCTGTTGCTATTGCCAGATTTAGCTTTTGCTAAATATTCGTCATAAAGTTCACCTACACTTATTTTTTTTTCAATAAGAGCTTTTTTAATTTGGCTAATTGAATTCTTCACTTACTCAACCACTTTAGGCACTTTGAAAAAAT
>CACMUL010000019.1 GCA_902616855.1 uncultured Alphaproteobacteria bacterium
TTTCATATTTAAAAAATTCTTTTAGTTACTTAGGCTTAAATATTATCTCTGATGAAGAGGAATTTGTTCATGTTTCAGGACATCCAGGAAAAAATGAAATAAAAGAATTTTACTCTTTCATTCAACCTAAGTCTATAATCCCAATGCATGGAGAATATCTTCATTTAAAAAAACATTTAGAAATAGCTAAAAGCTTAAAAATTGAAAAAACTAATCTTCTTTTAAGTGGTGATTTGTGCCAATTAGATTTAGTAAATAAAAATCATAAGTTAATTGAACAATTTGTTATAAAAAAACTACCTGTTGTTCAAAATTTAATTATTGAAGAAGATAATTTTATAAATGAAAGGGGAAAGATCCTTCATAATGGTGTAGTTAGTATTAATTTAATTTTAAACAAACAATTTGATTTTATTAAATTTCAAATATCTGATAAAGGCTTCCCTTTTTCTTACAATAAAGAAGCAATCCAAGATGAAATTAAAGATATCTTACTAAATAAAATATTGTTTATTAAGGAGGAGATTGATGAAAATGTGTTAAGCGTGTTAGTAGAAGAAGTTTCAAGAAAAACTTATAATAGAAATTTTTCACTAAAGCCTGAATTATTAATACACATATCCTTGATATGAAGTTTCTATTCTTACTTTTTATTATTTGGTGGGTTATTTTTATGACAATATTACCTATTAAAAGATCTGATTTTGAAGAGGGTATGCCAAGAAAGTCTTATTTAGGAATAAAATTTTTAGTTTCATTTGCTCTATCAATGATCGTATCTTTTTTTATAATAAAATATGAGAATAATATATTTGAGTATTTTAAATGAAACTTTCAAACCTTTTATTTAACTCATTAAAAGAGTCACCAAAAGAAGCTAAAATTATTTCTCATCAATTAATGTTGCGTTCATCGATGATTAGGCAACACACATCTGGAATATACACTTGGTTACCATTAGGTTTTAAAGTTTTAAAAAATATTGAGAATATAATTCGAAATAATCAAGACGAAATAGGTTGTAATGAGATGTTAATGTCTACTATTCAATCTTCAGAATTATGGAAAAAAAGTGGTAGATATGCAGACTATGGAAAAGAGATGTTAAGAATTACTGACAGACATGATAACGATTTATTATATGGACCAACTAACGAAGAGGTAATTACAGATTTATTTTCTGATTATGTAAATTCTTATAAAGGTCTTCCAAAATATCTCTACCATATTCAATGGAAATTTAGAGATGAAATTAGACCTCGGTTTGGCGTAATGCGAGGTAGAGAATTCTTAATGAAAGATGCCTATAGTTTTGACTTAACCGAAGAGGCTGCATTTGATACTTATAAAAAATTTTTTAGAAGTTACTTAAAAACCTTTCTAGATCTTGGATTACAACCGATTCCTGTAAAAGCTGCGACGGGTGCCATTGGTGGAGATTTATCTCATGAGTTTCAAATATTAGCTAATACCGGTGAAAGCGAACTCGCTTATGACTCTAAATTAGTTGACTCAAATTTATACGAAAAAAGTTATGAAGAAATTACAGCAATGTATTCTGCATCTGACGAAATGATCGATAAATCAAAATCTGATGTGATAATTGGTAGAGGTATTGAAGTAGGTCATATATTCAATTTTGGCACAAAATATACAAAGCCATTGGAATGTTTTGTGTTAAATAAAGATGGGAAAAGAATAACACCATATATGGGATCCTATGGAATAGGTGTTTCTAGATTAACAGCAGCAATAATAGAGGCATTCCACGATGATAAAGGTATCAAATGGCCAATAAATATTTCACCATTTAGAATAAATATCATAATACACTCAAACTCAGATTTTATAGCAGATGTTGAGAGTATTTATCATCAGCTTATCACGAAATATGATAATGTATGTTTAGATGATAGAGATTTAAGCATTGGAAGAAAAATTAAAGACTCTGAATTGATTGGAATACCTTGGACATTGATTATCGGGAATAATTTTAAAGAAAAAGGTCAAATTGAACTGATTAGTAGATCTAACAGTGATAAGATATTCTTAAGTAAACAAGAAATTGAGAATTTTGAATTTGAACAATACACTCCATAAACTATCTTTCTTCTACATATTTAATTTTAAAAAAGATAAAGCATTCTCAATATCAACAATTTTATCATCACTAGCATTAATTTTAGGGATTTCTATTTTAATAACAGTAATGTCTGTGATGAATGGTTTTAGAGAACAACTAGTTGATTCTTTAAGTGGTGTTAATGGAGATATCACTATTTACAATACTAACAAAAATAACATCAAAAAAATCCAGGAGAAAAATCCATCAATATCTTTTGTTGAAAACATTCAAAGTAGAGTAATAACAAGTAATGAAAATGGGATTGAGGGACTGTTAATGAAATCCCTTAATAAAGAGGATATTTATAAGATACCTAAAATTAATCAAAATATATTTGAAATTGAAAAAGATATCGATAATTGGGTTTTCATTGGAGTAGAACTAGCGAGATCTTTAAATCTAAAAGTTGGAATGCCTCTACAAATAAATATTCCTGGAAATTCTATGACAATTTTGGGCCCTGTTTTAAATTCAAGACAATTAATTATCAAAGGAATATTTAATACTGGAGTATATGACTTTGATAAATATTTTATTTTTAGTAATATCGAACTGTTTAAAAATAAAATAAGCAATAAAGTCATAGATGTTTATTTAAATTATAAAGAATTTGATTATAGCGATTTAGATGGCCTAAACTACTCAACATGGGAGGACCAAAATCAAACTTTAGCTCAAGCATTATCAACAGAAAAAAATGTTATGTTTGTCATTCTTTTTTTTATTATTGTAATTTCGTCCTTTACAATAATTTCAAATCAAATTTTTTTTATAAAAGAAAAATATAAAGATATTGTTTTGTTAAAAGCATTGGGTATAAAACAATCAAAAATTTGTTTTTTATTTTTTTTAAATTCCTTCTTCATATCATTTTTTTCAATAGTCATAGGGACTTGTTTAGGATTGCTACTATCGACAAATATTGACTCTGTTGAAAACTTTTTATCATATTTGTTAAATTTTGAACTTTGGAACAATGAAATAAGATATTTATCATCAATGCCATATAGTATTAAATTAAATGATATTGTTTTTATTGTTAGTATTTCTCTTTTTTCAAGTTTAATTGCATCATATATCCCAATATTGAGAATATTTAGAATCAAACCAAATCTAATATTAAGATGAGTTTATTAGAATTAAAAAATATTTCTAAATCATACTTATCTAAGGTTGGAAACATTCAAGTAATCAATAAATTAAATTTATCACTGGATTATAATCAAAATATTTTTTTATTTGGTCCATCAGGTTGTGGTAAGTCGACTTTGCTAAATTTAATATCAGGTTTAGATAATGTTGACTCTGGAGAAATTTACTTTGATGGAAAATTTGTAAAAAACCATTTTCACCTTCTGAAAGATGATATAGGTATTATATTCCAGGATCACTATTTAATATCTGAATTAAATATTTTCGATAATATTAAATTAAAAAGTGATGATGCTAGAAAAATTGAAAGAATCTTATCCTATTTGAACATGGGACGTTTTAAATTTAAATATCCTAGTCAGTTATCAAATGGACAAAAACAAAGAGTTTGTGTTGCAAGATCTCTAGTGAATAGGCCTAAACTTTTGATAGCTGATGAACCAACAAGTTATTTAGATAAAGAAAATGCAAAGTTGGTAATAGACCTAATACTAAATAGTTCAAAAAAATTCAATTTATCAACAATAATAGCCAGTCATGATATATCATTTCGTTCACTTTTTGATAAGTCTTATACAATTGAAGATAAATCAATTAAAGAATGCTAATACCTCTTAGAAATTATTCAAATTATTCTATATGCGAGTCCAATATTAAAATTGACGATCTTGTAAAATATGCTGAGGACCAAAAATTACCTGCAATTGCATTAACAGATTATAAATTATTATCAGGAGTTCTTGAATTTTCTATTAAATGTAAAAACAAAGGTATTCAACCAATTATAGGATTAGATGTTGATTTTATTTCAAAATTAAAACACAAATCGAGACTTACCTTCCTTTGTAAAAATGATAATGGTTTTAAAAATCTAAATATACTATCTACAAAAATAAATACTGAAAATGAATTTCATTTATCTATAGATAACATTAAAAATTTTTCTAAAG
>CACMUL010000020.1 GCA_902616855.1 uncultured Alphaproteobacteria bacterium
CTTTACCTAATTTTAAATCAGATTTTGACTCTGATGAAGATAAAGAAATTATTAAACAATCTAGAAGTGGTCTAGATCTGAGGTTAAAGAAAATACTTTTAAATAAAACAATTGAGGAATTTAACAGTCAATCTCAAATTTATAGAGATCGTCTTGAATATGAATTAAATGTCATCATGAAAATGAAATTCTCTGGATATTTTTTAATAGTGAGTGATTTTATTAGATGGGCTAAGTCAAATTCAATACCTGTTGGTCCTGGAAGAGGGTCGGGCGCTGGTTCTATTGTTGCATGGTCTCTATTAATTACAGATGTAGATCCAATTCAATATGGTTTGCTTTTTGAACGATTTTTAAACCCTGATAGAGTCTCAATGCCAGACTTTGATATAGACTTTTGTAAAACTAGGAGAGATGAAGTAATCGAGTACGTACAAAAAAGGTATGGTTATCAAAATGTTGCGCAAATAATAACCTTTGGATCGATGATTTCGAGAGGAATATTAAAGGATATAGGTAGAGTTGAAGGTGTTCCATATTCTGAAGTAGAGAGAATGGTAAATAAAATACCATATAACCCAGTTCATCCATTAAGTATTAGTGAGTTAAAAGCTAATCATACTGATCAATTGGGCGATTTAGCTGACTCTCCAATGATGGATAAAGCAGAGTCAATGGAGGGCGCATTAAGAAATGTATCTACTCATGCGGCTGGAATAATTATTTCCTCAGATAAGCTCTATGGAAACATTCCTTTATTTAAAGACGATGACTCTGAAATAATGGCTACACAGTATAATATGAAAGATTGTGAAAAGGCAGGTTTATTAAAATTTGATTTTCTTGGATTAGCTAACCTAACGATCATTGATGAAACTCTTAAATTAATAAAATCAGAGAATAATATATCTATAGATCTTGCAGAAATACCTTTTAATGACATAAAAACCTTTAAATTATTAAGTGAAGGCTATACTTGTGGGGTATTTCAAGTTGAAAGTGCTGCGATGGTTGACACCTTGATTAAACTTAAGCCAACAAATTTAGAGGAGGTAATAGCTGTTCTAGCTTTAAATAGGCCTGGTCCGATGCAATTCATTGATAGTTTTATTAAAAGGAAAAAAGGTGAGGAAGAAATAACATATGACCACCCTCTACTAGAACCTATATTGAAAGAAACTTTTGGAATTATAGTCTATCAGGAACAAATTATGAAAATAGCACAAGTAATATCGGGATATACCTTAGGTCAAGCAGATTTATTAAGAAGAGCTATTGGGAAAAAGATTAAATCTGAATTAATGAATCAAAAGGATAATTTTATTAAAGGTGCTGTAAATAAAAAAGTAAGATCTAAAGATGCTGAAAAACTATTTTCTTTGATTGAAAAGTTTGCAGAATATGGATTTAATAAAAGTCATGCAGCAGCATACGCATTTATTACATATTACACTGCATATCTAAAAGCACATTTCCCATTAGAATTCTATTGCGAGCTACTAAATAATTCTTTGAATAATACTGACAAAATTTTTGTAATTTTAAATGAAATATATGAACAAGATTTAAAATTATTACCACCTGATATAAATCATTCAGATTATAAATTTACTATTCATGAAGATAAGATTATTTATGGATTGGCTGCTTTAAAGGGGGTAGGTGAGGAGTCTATGAAAGAATTAGTAATTGAGAGGAACAAAAATGGTAAATTTAAATCTCTCTCAGATTTTAATGATAGATTATCCAGATCAGTATTAAACAAAAGACAAATAGAAAAACTAATTTTGTCAAATTCTTTTAGCTCAATTCATACAAATATCTCAAAATTATTTGCTAATGTTGAAAATATTATCCAAAAAAAATCTGGTGCAACATTATTTAACGATTTATCAGATAACCAATTTTTTTTAAAAAAAGAATATAGCAAGGTTGATCTAATAAAAGCAGAATTTGAAAGTTATGGATTTCTATATTCACAAAAAAAACAAACAAAAATACTTATAAATCTTAATAACTCGTCTTTTAAAGAAAAAATTGATTCTAAGATCGAATTTTCAGAGGATTTTTACTTTTATATTGTAAAAGCTCAATACAAAACTACTAGAAATGGCAAAAGATATATTCTTTTGAATGTAATTAATGAGAGTGGTTTTTTTGATTTGAGACTTTTTGACGATAAATTTGATGTAAGTTCTCTTCATGCGAAGTATATAAAAGCTAAAATCAAATCAGTAATAAAAAATGAGTTCTATAATATAAATATTGATAATTTGCTTATAATTAAAAATGAGGATTTATTTAACCAGATAAATCATATTTCTTATCAAGATCTACTAAATTTAGATAAAGTTGAGA
This sequence comes from uncultured Alphaproteobacteria bacterium, assembly GCA_902616855.1. Lineage (GTDB taxonomy): Bacteria > Pseudomonadota > Alphaproteobacteria > HIMB59 > HIMB59 > HIMB59. The sequence goes on from CACMUL010000020.1 coordinate 2,359, forward strand.
ATATTAACAATATTAGAGTTAATAATAATAACAAAATTTTAAATATTTCATTGAATTAACTCTTGATTATTAAAATTTATTCTTTAAAACATCAAAAAAAAACAGGTTAATAGACATCCGGTGCCTAAAAGGTTTCCTTTCTATTAACTAAAGCTTAACCGGAGGCTAAATGAATATTGAAATATCACTAGAAGATCTCTTAAAAAATGGCTCCCATTTTGGTCATAATAAAAAAAGGTGGAACCCAAAAATGGAAAAATATATTTATGGGGAAAAAAATGGAACACACATTTTAGATTTAAGGAAGTCACTTCCTTTAATTGAAAATGCCTTGAAATTTGCACACGAATCTTCAAAAAATAATAAAAAATTTTTATTTGTTTCAACTAAAAAACAACATAGTGAAATTGTTGAAACGATAGCGAAAGAAACAAGTAATTATTATGTTAATTTTAGGTGGTTAGGTGGAATGATAACAAATTGGAATACTGTTAAGAATTCTATTAGCACTCTTAATAATTATGAAAATATATTGAACTCTGAAGATACAGTTTTTACCAAAAAAGAATTATCAGACATAGAGAAAAAGAAAATTAGATTAGATAAAACTCTTGGTGGTATTGTGGAAATGAAGACAACCCCTGATGTAATTTTTATTATTGATACCAATAGAGAACATATCGCAGTTCTAGAGGCAAAAAAATTAGGAATACCTATCATAGGTATAGTAGATACTAATTGTGATCCTGATATAATAGACTACCCAATTCCTGCAAATGATGATGGTGTCAAATCTGTACAATTTATACTTGATAACTTCAAAAAAGTTTTAATTACCAGTAATGTTACATCACAAGATGAGAGTACGCAAAATGAGTAGCATGGAATTAATCAAAAAACTCAGAGATTCAACTGGCAGTGGAATTGTTGATTGTAAAAAAGCACTCTCTGAAAATAATAATGATGTAGATGCAGCAATTAAATGGCTAAGAGAAAAAGGAATTCTTAAAGCTCAAAAAAAACAGAATAGAGAGACTAATGAGGGTGTTGTTTCTTTTTATAATAATTCATCAAATACCGAATTTACTGTTTGCAAAATAAAATGTGAAACTGATTTTGTTGCTAAAAATAATGATTTTTTAGATTTTGCCAAGATGATTTCTAAAGCGATACACGAAAATAAAGATATAAAAAGTCAT
>CACMUL010000021.1 GCA_902616855.1 uncultured Alphaproteobacteria bacterium
TGACTATATATAGGAGGAAATAACTATGAGAAAATTATCTCTAGTTCTAGCTTCACTTATGGCTGTCGCTTTTACTTTTGCTACTATGCCAGCAAAAGCAGGAAGTCATGCTGTTGAAGCTTGCTTAATTACAAAAACAGACATCAATCCTTTCTTCGTTAAAATGAAAGAGGGAGCAGAAGCGAGAGCTAATGAATTAGGTGTCAAATTATCATTCTTTGCGGGTAAAGTTGATGGTGACCATGAGACTCAAGTAAGAGCTATTGAGACTTGTATTGCTTCAGGTGCAAAAGGTATTTTAATTGCTGCATCTGACACAAAAGCTATTGTTACTCCATTAAAAAATGCTCAAGACAATGGTTTACTAGTCATTGCTCTTGACACACCACTAGAGCCAATTACAGCTGCAGACTCTACTTTTGCAACTGATAACTTCAAGGCAGGTGAATTAGGTGGAGCATGGGTTGCTGCAAAGTTAGGAGCAGATGCTGCTAATGCCAAAATTGCAATGTTAGACCTAAACGAGAGTCAACCTTCTGTTGGTGTTCTTAGAGATCAAGGTTTCTTAACTGGATTTGGAATCGATGTAAAAGATGTTTCCAGATGGGGAGATGAAGATGATCCAAGAATTATCTGTAATGAAGTTACAAACGGTAACGAAGAAGGTGGAAGAACTGCAATGGAAAAATGTCTACAAAAAGACCCAGACATAAACGTTGTGTACACTATTAATGAGCCAGCAGCTGTTGGTGCTTATGAGGCATTAAAAGCAGTTGGAAAAGATGATGGTAGCGTTCTTATTGCTTCAGTTGACGGAGGTTGCCCAGGTGTAGCTGACGTTGAAAGAGGAATTATAGGTGCTACATCTCAGCAATACCCACTATTAATGGCTTCACTTGGTGTTGAGGCTATTAAAGCTTGGGCTGAAGATGGTTCAAAGCCTGAAAATACTCCAGGTCTTGACTTCTTTAACACTGGTGTGAACTTAGTTACAGATGATGCTGCTAGCGGAGTTCCATCAATTAGTGTCAAAGAAGGTATGGACAGATGTTGGGGTTAATCCAATAATTTTATTATTCAGGGCAGATTATTCTGCCCTGAAGTCATGATATTTTTTAAATGAATAAAGTTTCTGACGACATTTCTAAAGATCTAAAAGATCAACCTAAATTCACAACTGATATAGGTGAAAAAGATCAAGATCATCACTCTTTTGATTTAGGTGAACAAACTACATTAAAAAAAATTCAACATTTTCTTCACGGTAATCCAACAATAGTTCCTGTTATTATTTTAATATTAAGCGTTATTGCATTTGGTTTCATAGCTGGAGGAAAATTTTTCTCTGCTTTTAATTTATCTCTGATTGTACAACAAGTTACAATTGTTGGTATTCTTGCAGCAGCTCAAACTCTAATAATATTAACTGCTGGAATTGATTTAAGTGTTGCGGCAATGATGGTGTTAGCATCAGTGTTCATGGGTAAGCTTTCTGTTGAAATGGGAGTTCCAACTCTCCCAGCAATAGCAGTAGGGTTTATCTCTGGTATTGCAACAGGTGCTTTCAATGGGTTACTGGTAACTCGCTTAAGATTACCCCCGTTCATAGTTACTTTAGGAACTTGGAATATATTTTTTGCACTAGTAATTTTCTTTACTGGATCTCAATCTATCAGAAGCTCTGATATTGAAGTAAATGCTCCTCTTCTACACTTCTGGGGTGAAAGAATTAATCTTGGAGGTTTTGTATTCACTTACGGTGCGTTCCTCATGATTGGTATTTTTGTTTTTCTATGGTTTTTACTTAATAAAACTGCTTGGGGGAGACATGTTTACGCAATTGGCGATGATAAGGAGGCTGCTGAGTTATCGGGTATTAGAACTGACAGGATGTTAGTTTCAATTTATGCTGTTGCTGGGCTTGTTGTTGCGATTGGAGCATGGGTTTCAATAGGTAGAGTTGGTTCAGTGTCTCCAACATCTTTTTATGAAGGTAACTTAGACTCCATTACAGCTGTTGTGATAGGTGGAACTTCTCTTTTTGGTGGAAGGGGCACTATAATTGGCTCTTTATTTGGGGCTTTGATTGTGGGAGTATTTAGCTCAGGTCTGTCCATAGCAGGTCTTGATGTATTGTGGCAAAGATTTGCTTTAGGTTGTCTTATTATAGTGGCGGTAGGAATAGATCAATGGATAAGAAAGGTCTCAGCGTAATGCAGCCAGTGCTAGTAGCAAAGAGGTTATCAAAAAAATACGGTAAAGTTGTTGCACTTGATAGTGCTGATTTAGAGCTTTATCCAGGTGAAGTTTTGGGAGTAATTGGAGACAATGGCGCTGGAAAGTCTACACTAATTAAGGTGCTATGTGGTGCTGTTATTCCTGATAGCGGTGAAATATTGCTTGATGGTAAAAATGTTACTTTTACATCACCTATAGAAGCAAGAAAATTAGGTATCGAAACTGTTTATCAGAACCTTGCGCTTTCACCTGCCTTATCAATAACTGATAATATGTTTTTAGGAAGAGAAATTAGACAAAAAGGCTTTATGGGTAGCTTTTTAAAATTTTTAGATAAAAAAGCAATGGCAGATGAAGCTAGAAAACGACTGTCTGATCTTGGTCTATTAACTATACAAAATATAAATCAATTAGTTGAAACATTGTCTGGAGGTCAACGACAAGGTGTTGCAGTTGCAAGAGCAACATCATTTGGAACTAAAGTCGTTATTATGGATGAGCCTACTGCAGCTCTAGGTGTTAAAGAAAGTAGAAGAGTTTTAGAGTTAATTGGTGAGGTGAGGTCTAGAGGAATACCCATCATATTAATTTCACATAATATGCCTCATGTTTTTGAAGTAGCTGATAGAATACACATTCATAGACTTGGAACTCGATTATGTGTAATTGACCCTAAGAAACATGAAATGTCTGATGCTGTCGCATATATGACAGGTGCTAAGCAACCACCTCAAAATTAATTTATTAAATTAAATTCAGCAGAAATACTTTTACTAATAACGTTTAATCCATTTGGAAGATCATTTTTATAAACTTTATTTTTAATTTGATCATTAGATAGTCCAAAACTCTCCCATCTTTCAATTAATCTTTTTTCTAAAATATCTTTATTACAATCAATCATTATAGTTGTGTCAAAAAAATTATGAATTTTTCTCCATGGTTCTTGATC
>CACMUL010000022.1 GCA_902616855.1 uncultured Alphaproteobacteria bacterium
AACAAAAAGAAGCGAGGAAACTATTAATAAAAATTTAGAGTCTGGTGAAGTTGAATTAAAAATAGAAAATTTTGAAATATTAAGCCGATGCTCAAAAACCCTCCCACTCGAGGTAAATTCTGAAAGTGATTATGGTGAAGAGGTAAGGTTAAAATACAGATATTTAGACCTTAGAAGATCTAAAATGCAACGTAACATTAAGCTAAGGAATCAAATTATAAATTATGTTAGAGATTTTATGAATAATGAGGGTTTCATGGAATTAGCAACACCAATACTAACAGCTCCTTCTCCAGAAGGTGCTAGAGATTACCTGGTACCTTCAAGATTACATAAAGGATCCTTTTATGCTCTGCCTCAAGCACCCCAGCAATTTAAGCAACTTTACATGGCTTCTGGTGTTGATAAATATTTTCAAATAGCTCCATGTTTTAGAGATGAAGATAGTAGGGCAGATAGATCCCCTGGTGAATTTTATCAAATTGATATGGAAATGAGTTTTGCTACACAAGAGGATGTTTTAGATGTTATTAGTCGTTTACTATTTAATACTTTTGATAAATTTAAACCTAAAGATAAATTAGTAAATAAACTTCCATTCCCAACTTTTACTTACAAAGATAGTGTTGAGAGTTTTGGATGCGATAAACCAGATTTAAGAAACCCTCTGCGATTAGCTAATGTAACAAATTATTTTGAGGGTTCAGGTCTTCAAATTTTCGAAAATTTAATAAAAAAGGGCGCTATTGTTAATTGTATTCAAGCTCTCAACTCTGAGGGCAAGCCAAGAAGTTTTTATGATAACCTTAATAAATGGGCACAAGAACAAGGAAAAAAAGGTCTTGGATATATTAACTTTGAAAATTCACTACCAAAAGGCCCATTGGCTAAAAATTTTAATCAAGAAAAGTTAAACCAAATGATTAAAGATAATTATTTTAATCTAAATGATGGATTACTTTTTGTGTGTGATTTACCAGATGAGTCATATGAGTTCTCGTCAAAGGTTATTTCAAAAGTTGGAGAGGATTTAAGTTTAATTGATAAAAATAAATATGAATTTTGCTGGATTGTTGACTACCCTATGTATGAAAAAGAAGTTTTAACTGGCAAGATTGACTTTAGTCATAACCCTTTTTCTATGCCTCAAGGAGGAATGGATGCATTGACGAAAGATGACCCATTGAATGTTTTAGCATATCAATATGACATCGTATGTAACGGAATAGAATTGTCATCTGGGGCCATAAGAAATCATAGACCAGATATCATGAAAAAAGCTTTTGAAATTGCAGGATATGGTGAAAGTGAGATTAAATCAAAATTTAGTGCTTTGTTTGATGCGTTTCATTATGGAGTTCCTCCTCATGGAGGATGTGCACCGGGTCTAGACAGAATAATTATGTTACTCAGTGAAAATGAAAATATCAGAGAAGTAATAGCTTTCCCCTTTAATCAAAGAGCTCAAGACTTAATGATGAATGCACCAGTTAAAATAGAGGATAAACAATTAAAAGAGTTAAATTTAAGAAAAGTTAGCGATTAGCTTTAAGTATTTTTTCTACATCCTCAATTGTTAAATTTTCTCCATCATATTCTGGTGGAATTTTGTAATTCATTATCCCTATCTTAAAATAAAATTTTCCTGACTTCCCTTTATAAAGATTTGCTCTTTGCTTTCTTCTCTTTAAGACACCTATTTCTCTTACTTTATTTGTAGGTTTATTTTTTTTAATAGTTATCAATTCTACTGCTTGATCTAAATTAATTTCCAAGACATCATATTTTCTTCCCAAAGAGGCAAAAATATCTTGGTATTTAACATATGGTCCATACGCGCCTATGTTTGCTATTACCGGGTCTTCACTATTTGGAAAATTTCCAAGTGTTATTGGTAGTTTAATTAACTGACTAGCAATATTCATACCAATTGTATTTTGATCATAGCTTTTAGGAAGAGTTACCCTTTTAGGCTTATCTTCATCAGTTTCTTTTCCTAATTGTAGATAATAGCCATAAGGACCCAAGTGAACTGCTATTTCTTTTTTAGAGTCAGCATCTATTCCTAGGGATCTTGGAAAAGTGATGATCTCATCTCCCTCACGATTTTTTGGATTTACCTCTTTAACGAATGCACCAATAGAAATTGTAAATTTACATTCAGGGTAATTTGAACAGCCGATGAATCCTCCCATTTTTCCAACTTTCACTCCCAAATTGCCTTCACAATTTTCTGTGTTTGCCCAAGAGGAACATTTGATATCTATGTCACCTCCAATTTTTTTAAAAATAACTGGTGATAATTCTTCATTTATTACATCAATAACTTCTCTATTAGGCTTACCCATAACCTCGTTTATGAAAAACTCAAAATCTTTCCAAAAATTTAAAACAATTTTTTTCCATTCTGCTTTATCAGCAGCTACATCATCAAGCTGATTTTCTAAATCAGCTGTAAATTTATATTCAAGAAATTTTTTAAAATAATTACATAAAAATACATTTACTACTCTACCGCGATCATTAAGTATAAATGATTTTCCACTTTTTAAAACATAACCTCTGTTGACAATTGTTTGAATTATAGAGGCATATGTTGAGGGTCTTCCAATTTCTAACTCTTCTAATTTCTTTACTAAACTAGCATCAGTATATCTAGATGGAGGAGAAGTATATGACTCTAGTGTTTCAACTTCACTCACAATGTATTTATCATTTTCTTTTATATTTTCTAATAGTGAAATAATCTGTTCTTCATCATCTTCATGTAGGTTATAAACTTTTTTATATCCA
>CACMUL010000023.1 GCA_902616855.1 uncultured Alphaproteobacteria bacterium
TTTAGAAACAACTTTATTATGAAATAAAAAAGTAATAATAAATATGCACGAAAATAAATAAATTTGTATATTCTCATATAATAGGTTTTCAGGAATGACCTTCCATGAGATTTCTAAAACTAAAAAAACTAATATGAATAAAATATTTAAATTTATATTTTTATTTATCTTATTAAGTGACTCAAATAAAAAACAAATTAAAGCAAAGTGCATTGAGAAGTAGACTAAAACTAGATACTTTTCACTGAATTGGTTAAATATCAAACTTGGTAAGCTAAAAAGAATAGGTAAACCCGGATTGTCTCCAGATATATAAGTAGATAGGAATTCATTATAAATATTTTTAGAAACAAAAATGCTTTTAGACCAAAATAATATCTTGGCAAACTCATCCCATGCATAAATTGTATAGTAATCTAAGAAGAAAATTATTAATAAAAAAATAAGTGTTAAAAAAAGAATTTTATAAATATTTTCTAATGTGAAAAATTGAAAATTTTTTTTTACATTAAAAAAAATAAATATGAGCAAAATTAGATTAAAAGCTATTATTACGTAACTTAAATTAAAAACTGGAAAAAAAAGCTCAGTATAAAATGCTATTAAAATATTTATAAACCAGTAGCTAAAAATTCCAAAAGAGACCTGAAATTCAATTTTAGTATTTAAAGTTGAAAAGAAAAAAGGAAAGAAAATAATATAAGATGAAATTAAAAAATTAAAAAAGGGACTCATAGTTCCTTTATTATTTGAAGCGTTTTTACAAGTGAATTAAATACAGGATGTTTTGAAGGTATATTTTTCAATAGTGATCCATCGCATACATAAATATTGTCAAAGTCTTTTAATTTACCATTTCTAATATTAACAAGGTTTGTGTTATTTAAAGTTCCATAATAATGCATATCTGAACCTAAATATCCTTTTGTTAATTTGGGAATAATAGGAAATATTCGGTTTTTTAAAAAATATGGAATTAAAGTAATGAATTTAATGACAGCATTAAAATAAAAATTTTTCTTTTCCCCACCTCTTATAAATGTATTTCCTTTATAAGTATCTATTTTAGATTTTGAATAACTAGAGTCAAAAAATAAAACTATGACATGCATATTTGGGACCAATCTTTTTAAAAAAAAATTAATAAAAAATTTATTTTTGAAGGGAAAATTTTGAGCTAAAAAGTTTTTTGGTAAATCTTCAACTTTATATATTGTTCCAGTAATTTTCTTTTTGAATAAAAAATGATATTTAGGAAGAGGTATCTTTTTATAAGAATATTTATTAGAAGAAATAATTACAGGAAATGAAATATATGGATTATGAAGTAAATCTGAATTTATTAGATTTTTTTTATAAATTGTACTCACTAATTTATGAGAGTTTATTGCCCCACATGAGATAAGTATTTTTTTTGCTTGTATAACATCATTATTACTTCCCAAAACATTGTAAATAATGTTATTTTTTTTTATATCAATTACATTGAAAAGATTGAAGATATCTAAATTATTAAACTTTTTCTTTAAATAATTTAATTTATTGATTGTTGAAAAAATAGCTTTGTTTGGACAACCATACAAACAAGATCCACTTGATTTACATTTTTCTTTATCTAAGGCAAGTAGAGTTGGTCCAAGTGTGAAATTACTATCCGTATTTAAATTATTAAATGAACATAAATCAAATTTCTCATCTTTTATTAAATGAAATTTTTTTTGTTGTAATTCATTTGGGTAAATAGCAGAGTTAGAAGAACCTGTTATTTGAAAAAATCGAAGTACATCCTCATAGTCATTTTTTAAATTATTAATATTTATTCCAGAAGCTTGACATTCAGTCTTCGTAAAAGGGAAAAGAACGGCGCCCCAAAAATTGGCAAATCCACCTATCTTAGAAGACTCAAACCTAAAAAAATTATGAAAATAATTTTCATAAATTATACTTTTATTAATTGAGGCTGTAGTAAACTTAGGTGAATGGTTATGTTTTTGGCTAACAAAATTATTTTTTAAAAAATTCTCATTGATATTTTGATCAATGCTTTTTAAAACATCATTAGAAAAAAAATCTCCTTTATCTATTAAAGCTAAATTAATATCTTTAAATTTGTTTAGTAAGTATTCAGCACAAAATACACCAGTTATACCTGCACCAATTATAAGATAATCATATTTTTTTTTAATTTTTTTTAAAACCATAATTATAAAAGAGGTACAACTTTCTTATATCATTAGATTTTGATACCTCAAAAAAATGCTTCTTAATAATTATTAAATCTTTTTCTTTAAAAGCATTTTTTTTTAGTATTTTTAAAAGGGATAACCAATTATTTTTTTGCGAAAAATTTGTTAAGATATTTGTATATTTGGGATCTTGAATATCAGATTTGATAAAATTTAAAT
>CACMUL010000024.1 GCA_902616855.1 uncultured Alphaproteobacteria bacterium
CATTAATAAGACATATAAATAGATTAATAGAACCTACAGACGGCAGTGTAGTTGTTGATGGTGAAGATGTTTTAAAAATGAATGATGAAAATTTACGAAATTTCAGAAGAACAAAAACTGCTATGGTATTTCAGCGTTTTGCTTTGTTGCCCCATAAGACGGTTTTAGAAAATACAATGTTTGGCCTTCATATTCAAAATATTGGTGAAAAAGATGCAAATACTAGGGCACGAAGATGGATTGATCGTGTTGGATTATCTGGATATGAGGAAAAGTACCCTCAACATTTATCTGGTGGCATGCAGCAACGTGTTGGACTCGCAAGAGCTCTTACTAACGATGGGGAGATCTTGCTTATGGATGAAGCTTTTAGCGCTCTTGACCCTCTTATTAGAAAAGATATGCAAGATATTTTGTTGGAGCTACAAGACGAACTTCATAAAACGGTTGTATTTATTACTCATGACCTAGATGAGGCTTTAAAAATTGGAGATCGTATTGCAATATTAAAAGATGGTATAATGGATCAAGAGGGTATCCCCGCAGATATTTTATTAAGTCCAAAAACACAATATGTAAAAGATTTTGTTGAGGACGTCAACAGAGCTAGGGTAATTAAAGCAAAACACATTATGTCAAAATTAAATGGACAAGACAGAGATAACGCAATGTTTGTAGATCAAGATGATTTTATCGATAGATTTATTGATAAAGTTATTTCTGATAAGCCTAATTGCCTGATAATCAAAAATAAAAATAATGATGAAATAGGCTATTTATCTACAAAAAGACTCTCTGAAATACTAAAACGATAGATAAATAAACAATTTTCTATTTTTTGCGGCAATTAGTTTCCATTTTTAGGATTTTTTCACTGTTAATGCAATATAGGAATGTTATCTTAGATTTTAATATCAGGGAGGATGTAATGAACTCTATTAAAAAAATACTTCTGAGCTCAGTTCTATTATTTGGAATTAACTCAGTTGCAAAGGCTGATTGTGGCACAATCACAATCGCTGAAATGAACTGGGCATCCGCCGAAATGTTTGCCCACGTTGATAAACTTATCCTTGAAGAGGGATATGGATGTGATGTTGAACTAGTTCCAGGTGACACTATGCCAACAGCTACATCAATGATGGAAAAAGGTGAGCCAGATGTGGCTCCAGAATTATGGATTAACTCCGTTCGTATTGCTTTAGATGCTGCTGTTGATGAAGGAAGACTTCACTACGCCGCTGAAGTTTTGTCTGATACCGGTGAAGAAGGATGGTGGATACCTCAGTACTTAGCTGATGCAAACCCAGACATCGTAACTGTAGAAGATGCTTTGGCAAGACCAGAATTATTTCCTCACCCAGAGGGTGATGGGGCAGCACTTTATACTTGTCCATCTGGATGGAACTGTCAAATCAGTACAGGAAACCTTTTCCAAGCATATGATGCTGAGTCAAAAGGATTTAATCTTGTAGATCCAGGCTCTGGTGGAGCATTAGCTGGTTCAATTGCTGAAGCTTACGAAAAAGGTGAAGGTTGGCTGGGTTACTACTGGGCACCAACGGCTATTTTAGGTAAGTATCCAATGAAAAAACTTGACTTTGGAGTACCTCATGACTTTGACGAGTGGAGTACTTGTACCTCTCAAGAAGGTTGTGAAGATCCACAGAAAAATTCATGGGTTGTATCATCAGTCTTTACTGTTGTAACTGATAATTTCATGAACTCTACTGGACCAGGAATGGAATATATTTCAAAAAGAGCCCTTCCTAACTCAACTGTTAATGCGCTTTTAGCTTGGAAGGACGACAACCAGGCAACAGGTGAAGATACAGCAATTTATTTCTTACAAAATTACTCAGAGTGGAAAAGCTGGGTAAACTTTGAAACAATGCTTGCTGTTGAGGCTGCAATAGACTAATTATCAATTTTTACTAAAAGAGGTGGGCTTAAAGCCCACCTCTAATTATCAGTTTTATGGAAGATTTTTTATCAGAATTTCCCGAACTTAGCAGAGAAACACTTAGATTTATCAAAAAAGGTTTTGATGCATCTTATCGAGCTTTTTCAAGAGAATATGGTGATGCAATAGAAGCAGTATTTGATCCTGTATTATATTTTCTAGTTTGGTTTGAAAAATTATTACAAAATTCGCCTTGGCCAATTGTACTAATATGTTTTTTGGCTGTAATTTATTTTGGTAGTAGAAAAATATCTGTAACTATTGGCTCATTATTTGCCTTTTTGCTTATTGGAATATTTGGAATGTGGGAAGACACCATGTCTACAGTGAGTATTATTGGAGTTTGTACCATGCTTTCTATTGGAATTGGAATACCTGTTGGTGTGCTTATGGCAAAATCAGAACGTGCTCAAAGAATTTGCACA
>CACMUL010000025.1 GCA_902616855.1 uncultured Alphaproteobacteria bacterium
GAAAAAATTGCAAAGTCTAATCAAGATAGTTTTGTATCGATCGACTCTTTATTTTTAAGTTGCATAAAATCAGATGATCAAATTGAAAACATATTAAAAAAAAATGGACTTAGTCCTGAATTAGTTAAAACAAAAATAAAAGAGTTTAGAAAAGATGGAAAATCTGAAAGCGAAAATTCTGATGATAATTTTAATGCTTTAGAAAAGTATACAATCAATGTCACTCAAAAGGCACAAAAAAGAGAGTTAGATCCAGTTATTGGAAGAGATGAGGAAATTCGTAGAACTATTCAAGTTTTATCGAGGAGAACTAAAAATAATCCTATATTAATTGGAGACCCTGGTGTTGGAAAAACTGCATTGATAGAAGGTTTAGCACAAAGAATCGTAAATAAAGATGTTCCACGCTCATTAGAAAATAAAGTTATTCGAATACTTGATCTGGGATTGTTGCTAGCCGGTGCCAAATATCGTGGAGAATTTGAAGAAAGACTTCAAAACGTTTTAAAAGAAATTCATAAGCAAAACGGTTTAATAATTTTATTTATAGATGAAATTCATACTCTTGTTGGTGCTGGAAAAACAGATGGAGCTATGGATGCATCTAACATGCTTAAGCCAGCATTAGCTAGAGGTGAATTACATTGTGTTGGTGCTACAACTTTAGATGAATATAAAAAATATTTTGAGAAAGATGCAGCTTTAACTAGACGTTTTCAACCAGTTTTTGTTAATGAGCCCTCTTCAACTGATGCTGTTGCTATTTTAAGAGGTCTAAAAGAAAAATATGAAATCCATCATGGAATTAGAATTAGCGATGAGGCTATTTTATCATCAGTTCAATTATCTGATCGATATATAACTGATCGTTTTTTGCCTGATAAAGCGATTGATTTAATGGATGAGGCTGCGAGTAAAGTTAAAATGGAAATTGACAGTAAACCTGAGGAAATAGACCAACTTGACAGAGATCTTATTAAACTGCAGATGGAAAAAAACGTTCTTTCAAAAGATGATGAAAAAGATGAGAAAAAAAATGAAAAAATTGAAAGTCAAATATCAGATATTCAAGAAAAACTGAATATGCTCAATAGCACTTGGGAGTCAGAAAAAAAGATACTAGATACAAAAAGAAATTTAAATGAAAGAATTGATCAAGCAAAAGAAGACCTCGAAGGTGCTCAAAGAAGTGGTGATTTAACAAAAGCGAGTGAAATCATGTATGGCTTGCTCCCAAGTCTTCAAAAAGAGTATGAAGAATTGAATAAAAAAGAGCAGGCAACAATAATAAATGAAGTGATTAATGCTGAAGATATCGCAAGTGTAGTATCAAAGTGGACGGGTATACCTTTAGAAAAACTTATCGGAGGCGAAAAAGATAAGTTAATAAACATAGAAAAACTTTTAGAAAAAAGAGTTATTGGCCAACAAGATGCTATTGAGAAAGTATCTAAGGCAATTAAAATTTCAAAAGCAGGTCTTCAAGATCCTGATAAACCTTTGGGTTCGTTCCTTTTTTTAGGCCCAACTGGTGTAGGAAAAACTGAATTATCCAAAGCGTTAGCAGAATATGTTTTTGACAATGAGAAACAAATGCTAAGACTCGATATGTCTGAGTACATGGAAAAACACTCAGTAAGTAAGCTTATTGGATCTCCGCCTGGTTATGTCGGTTACGATGATGGTGGGAAGTTAACTGACTCTGTGCGCAGACGCCCGTATCAAGTTATTTTGTTTGATGAAATTGAAAAAGCTCACCCTGATGTATTTAATATTCTACTACAAATTTTAGATGATGGTAGGTTAACAGACTCTAAAGGAAAAATAGTGAATTTTAAAAATACTCTTATTATCATGACCTCTAATATTGGCTCACAAATCCCTGTTGATGATAATTTTGACTATACGACAAAAAAGAACCTTGCTCTTGAAGAGCTAAAAAATCATTTTCGACTAGAGTTTTTGAATAGAATTGATGATATAATTTTATTTAACAAATTATCTAAAGAAAATATTAGTGCGATTTTAAATAATCAAATTCTACATATCGAAAAAAGAGTCTCCTCAAAAGGTATTTCAATTGGTTTTACTGATGAAGCCTTTAATTATTTGAAAGAAAAAGGTTTTGATCCATTATTTGGAGCCAGACCTTTGAAAAGATTACTGCAAGATGAAGTTTTAAACCCCTTATCAGAGGTAATTTTAGATATTGGAGAAAATATTGAAGATAAATTAATTTTTTCCAAAGATAAATATGGATTAATAATTGCTAATAAAAACCTTAGGGTTTTGAGATCATAACTTCCAACTTAAAGCAAAATTTGTATAATTAACTTATGAAATGGATATTTTTAATTGGAGCATTTGCTTTAATATTTT
>CACMUL010000026.1 GCA_902616855.1 uncultured Alphaproteobacteria bacterium
TAATTAACGAACTATCTAATATTTAATTTAATCCAAAATACTTATTCACAAATTATAAACAGAAAAATTTATTTTTTAAGTTTCTTATATTGCAAAAAAAATAAATTAATTTAATTTAGTAAATGTAGAGGGTTGGAAACTTCCCAAAACAAAGAAAAGAGCCAAAGAAGTAGAGGCCTAGAGAAGGGAAACCGGAACTAAGTCGAGACAACTGAGGCTCTTTTCTGCTTTTTGCCTCACTTTAGTTATTGAATACCTCTCATAAAATAGTTTATCATTAAATGTGAAAAAAATTATCAAATACTGCTTTATTATTATTTTCAGTTTTAATCTAAACTTATTCTCTGGTCCATTTACAGATGAGTTTGCTAAATGCATTGTGATGAAAACAACAACTCAAGAAAAAACTGATTTAGTTAGATGGATATATGTGACAATGTCATTTCACCCCCAACTCATGGATTTGTCTAACTTAACAGCCGATGATGTTGAAATGGTGAATATAAGAGTAGCTGACTACATGACCAATGTTTTTGCATATAAGTGTAACGAAGAGTTAAATATGGCTATGGAATACGAGGGTGAAGAAAGTGTTTATTATGCATTTGAACTCTTGGGTGAAATAGCAATGACAGAGTTAATGGAAGACCAAGGAGTTAGCGCAGCAAGTGAGCTGTTTATTGATTATATAGATGTGTCAATTTTTGAACAAATATTAAATTATTAACAAATGAAACTACTTTAATGAAAAAATTTAATGCTGGAATTTTATTAAATATCGTATTCATCTTTATAATTTTTTATTTAGCCTATCACATGATTTATGGAAAATTTAATATTCAGAATTACTTAGTCTATAAGTTTGAAGAAAGAATCTATAAAGAAAAAAGGGAAATACTGGATAAAAATATTGCAGATGTTGCAATGGATTTAAACGCCTTACGCCTTAATAAAGAGGATTATTTAGAGGAGCTACAACTTCAACAAAACCCTCTTCCTCAAGTTGGTGAAACTGTATTAAAATTGGATTAATTTATATTTTCTAACCTACTAAGTTACAACCATTCCCATCTATTTCTTTAAAATTTAAATTTTTTAAACTTACTTTATAAAGATTTTTTGTTTTTAATTCTTTAGATTTTGTAAAATTTTCATAAATATTACCTAAGTTATTAGACTCATAAATTATAATCTCATTTCCACCTTTAATTTTTATGATTTGATAAGTAGGTTTTTCAAAAATATCAAAGCTATATAAATAATTAGTATTATTATTAATTACAGATTTATTAATAATTCTTTTTATATCGTCATAAATAATTTTATCAACTTTTTGATCAATATTCATAAATTCTTCTGTTTTCTGATCGTATCCACCCTTATTTTTAAGATAGCTCCATAAAGTGGAATTATAAAATTTTTTCTCATTAACCCCTTGCCCTATGAACCAGTCATGCCAACCTTTAGCAGTCATTTTAACTCTTTCTGCGTTTATGTGTGCGCCATTAATAACCAATTTACCCGAGTGTGTGTTAATTATTGAAAAAGGACTATTTGTTATTTTTTTGATACTAAAAAGATTTTGATTATCTTTACTATTTAAAACAAAAATATCAAAATCAACCTTTAATAAATTTTTTAAATTGTGAAGTTGACTATTATATTCTTTTTGCAAAAGGAATTTCTCTTTTGATTTTGAAACATACCCAGGTGATGCATTTTTAGATAATTCTGCTATATCGTATTGACTAAGTAGGATTATTTCTCCAGATTTAAAAAAAATAAAATAAAATATTTTTTCATTGTAGATACACTCCAACTTTAGATTATATTCAGTAATTGAGATTTCCTTTTCATTAATTTGTTTTCTATAACTATTTTTTGTAGCTTGAAAACCTATCCATAATTCCAAATTTGACAATTCAGAGGAAGATCCCAAAATTTCTGGTGGCTCCAAGCTCGATATTTCATCTTTAAAATTTGTCAGAAATTCATCATAATTTTTTTGATCAGTAGACTCAAAAACCTTCATTAATGTATTATTATCAGTAACACTATTAACAGGTGTATTTTTAAGAATAACACTATCCCCTTTAGAGGCACCTTGCATAACTTCATCACCAACTTTAAATAGTCCTTTGAATAATCCACTAAATAATGCATGTGAATTAATTGGGAATATTATTAAAAAAGTTGATAAAATTGAACTTACTAGGAACTTGCAAGTTTGGTTTTTCATTTGATAATACAATTCTCAAAAAATATAATAATTTAATAAGATTATAATAAAAAGATAATTAATATAATGTTGTTATATTCAATAATAATAATTTTATCAATTTTAGTGTGCATTTCTGTTGGCCTC